>JAKCEB010000226.1 GCA_021838305.1 Actinomycetes bacterium
GCCTGCTCCAGGGAGCCGCCGGACTGCTTCGGGGGGCAAGCGCCCGTCTCGTGCTCGGCGCGCAAAATGCCGGGCTTGCACTGTCGGCCATCCTCGGCGCGGTGGCGCCGGGTTTCGGCCTGTTCGCTCTGGCTCGAGTGTTCGGAGCGCTGACCAGCTGGCCGCAGCATCCCGTCGGCTCGGCGTACCTGTCGGAGCGATTCCCTCACCGCCGCTCGACTGTTCTGAGCTTGCACACCGCAGGTGGCAGCGCGGGGACCGTGACCGTCCCTCTGATCGTGGCAGCAGTCATCGCAGCAGCGGGATGGCGGTGGGCGCTTGTGGTCCTCACCGTCTTCCTGGCAGTCGGTGCCATACTTGTCGCTACTGCCCTGCCCGCAGAGCACGCAGCTCCAGTGGAACACTCGGATGTCGAGCGTGTCTCGGTTCGAGACCTTCTGCGAAACCGACAGGTCGTCGCGGTTCTCGTAGCCTCGACCGTAGCCGCGGGAGGTCGCGGCCTTGGCACCCTCGGCACTTTCATACCAGCGGACTTGAAGACCCATCTCGGGCTTTCAGCAATCACCGTCGGCGCGATCTTCACCGCCGTCATGGCCGCCAGCATCGCCGGCCCGCTCGTCGGCGGCTCGCTCGCGGACCGCTTCGGCCGGCGGTCCACTCTCGTCATTACTTACATGGCCGGCGCGGCTGCGATCGCCGCTTTCGGCTATTCCAGCGGGTCGATGTTCGTGCTTGTCCCGCTCGGATTGGCGCTCGGCCTGCTCGCCTACACGGAGTCACCGCTGATCCAAGCACTTTTCTCGGACTTGACGTCAAAAGGCGACGCTCGCGCTGCGTTCGGCGTGTTCTTCGCGATCGCCTACGGCGTCGGCTCGCTATGGACAGCGCTTCTCGGATGGATCATCGACACGGCCGGCTTCCCGGCGGCGTTCGCGACGATGGCGGGGTCCTTCGTGATCGCAGGGCTGATAATCGCATTCGGGATTCGCCAGCGCGCCTGAAACCCGGCAAAGCTTCTTTACACCGGCGCTTCGAGTTCCAGTCTCGGCGAGCGTTGCGAAGGCTGGCGTTCCCAGAGAAGGGCGAGCAGGTCCTCGCGCTGCGAGCGGTAGCTGGCGTCGTCCCAGAGGTTCACTCGCTGAAGCGGGTCGTCCGAGAGGTTGTACAACTCCCCTTCGCTGCCGTCGTAGAGAGTGCCTGGCAGGTAAGCCGTACACGTCCAGCCGGCGGTGCTCACCGTTCGCAGGTACACGCTGACACCGTAAAGTTCGCTGTCCCACTCCGTGAGCACCTCCTCCCTTAGGGAGCGGGTCGCAGCCTCGTTTGGATCGCCTAACCCAGATGTCGCATCCCGGCCGTCCGGGCAGGGAAGCACCCGCCCTTCCATCCACTCCGGCTTGGCGAGTCCGGCTATCGAAGCGATCGTCGGAGCCACATCGACCAGCCCGACGGGCGACGACACCACCCCCGGCGCAATGTCGAGGACGGGAGCCGGCCGCCACACCAGAGGAAGTCGCATCAGGGAGTCCACATGATAAGGGCCTTTGAAGAGCAGCCCGAAGTCGCCCTGGAACTCCCCGTGGTCGGTCGTGAAGATGACGTCCACCTGATCACCCCAGCCGCGGGTCTCTATAGCGTTCATCACTCGTCCGAGGGCTTCGTCGATCAGCTCGCACTCCACCGCGTTACGGGCGTTTACCTCCCGAACCTGGTCGGCGGTCAAGCTGGCCGGCACCCACCCGGTCGGCGCCTCGAAGTTGGACACCAGAGTCCCGTCGTACCACATCCTCCAATGGCGAGGTTTACCGTCGAGGATCGCCTCGCGTTCGGACGCCGACTGCGGGTATCCGGCGGGTAGGGGTACGTCGCGCCAGTCGATCCGCCCCATTTCCGCCTGCGGAGGATCCCACGGATGGTGCGGGTCGGGGAAGCTCATCCAAGCGAGCCAGTCGTCGGAAGCGTCGAGAGACGAAAGCCAGGCGATCGTGCGGTCGGCCACCCAGTCGGTGTGATAGCACTCGCGTGGCACGGCGTTGAAGTGGACCTGCGGCGCGCCTGTGTCGCCCCCGCCGGCCGAGTTGACCTGAAGGTCGCCGTCGAGTGCGGAGTAGAACATAGAAGCGAACTCAGGGTGACTCTCCCGAAGCCAACGGGCGTAGTGGAGTGGTCCGGCCACCCCGTGACTGGCGAGCTCGAGATGCTCGAAGCCCCGATGAGCGCCACCTGACGGTTCCGTACCTCTTTGCGCGAGGGCGTTCTCTACGAAACGCATGAAAGGGTCGACGAAAGGTTCGAAGTGCGCCTTTCCGATCAGCGCCGTGCGGTACCCCGCGTCACGAAGCAATGCGGCGACCGACGGGGCATCTCGAGGTAGGGGTACGCCGTTCATCCAGACGCCATGAGTACTCGGGTGCTGACCGGTAAGGATCGTCGAGCGCGACGGCATGCAAACGACCGACTGGGGGATTGCACGTTCGTAGCGGTATCCTTGCGTGGCCAAGGAGTCGATCACCGGGGTGCGCCCAAGGGTTCCGCCGTTGGCGCCGATGGTGTCGTAGCGCTGCTGATCAGTGGTGACAAGCAGGATCTTGCGGCCCATCAGGAACGCGCCTCCGCTCGGTCTTGTTCCAAAGCACGGCCAAGGTTGCGAAGGGCCGCACCGGCTGCGCCGGCGATCACCAGCGCCATCGACGCCGGATCGGCGTCAGCTGAGTACGACACCAGGCTCGTTGAGTCGCCCAAGTCGATTACGTCGATAGTCGAGAGGTGCTCACGCATGAGCGGTGAGGTGATCCGGTACTGGAACCGCCTCTGCAACGGGTCGTTTGTCACGATCTGCTCGGGCATTGCGATACCGGCGCCGGTGACGATGGTACGAGACGAGCCTTCGACGGTCGCAGATACGATCCCGTCGAACCATTCGGGCAGCCGGGAAGGGTCGCCGACAAGCTCCCACACCCGCCCCGCGGGCAGCGGCAGACGGACCTGCCTTCTCACGCTCGCCCGCATGTGTGGCCACCTTTCCCGTCAGGACTTGTACGCCGACTCTAACATGGCAACGTCACTGACTAAGTTTCCGAGAGCAAGATTGACGTCATACACGTGATAGCCCCACGTCGGCCCGAGCGTCGCTTTGACCACTGGGCGGGTGTCTCCGCTCAGATGAGTCGCATTGACTTGCAGCCACGTCGCCCCGCCGGAGGTCATGCACGATGCGGTGTATAGATTGGGGTAGGTCACCCAGGGGACAGCACCCCCAACCCGGAAGTACGGCGAGAGCGGGCCAGAGCCGCCGCTGATGGCAGCAGGGTTGACACATGCGACTTGCTGTCCAGATGACGTCGTCTCCAACGACATAAGGCTCACCCCGGTGCCCGGCCGGCCGAACAACGAATCCGACGGTGGAGGCGAGCCGAATGTCGAGTACGCGATTGCGCAGCCCGTCACCGTGAGCGATGTGCACAGCGGGATGTGTTTGAAGGTCGCACCGACGGTTCCCCCGGTCGGCACCTGGAGGTTCCCGCCTGCAAGGATCGCTACGACGGTGCGCTTCACGAGAGCAGGATTGGGGTCGATCTGCTCCGAGATCAGCCTTATCAGCATCGCCGCGCCCTGGGAGTGGCCGATGAAGATAATGGGCCTGCCGGCGTTGTCGTGGGCGAGGTAGTACTGCCAGTCCGCCAGGAGGCTGTTGTAGGCGACATCGAGGCCGGTTATCCCTGCGGTGAAGAGTCCAGCCGTGGTCACCTGCCGGTACATCGGCGCCCAGACCTTGCATACCGTCGAGAAGCGCGATGCCTGCTCCTCGGCTGCGTTGATCTCGGCGGGCTGGACTGCGAGGTCGGCGTTGGATCCGCTTTCGCCGCTCACGGTCGGGTACACATAGAAGCAGTCGAAGGGAGACGTGGCGGCCGCCGCGGCGTTCGCTTGCGCGGGC
>JAKCEB010000227.1 GCA_021838305.1 Actinomycetes bacterium
CGCCAGTGAGGACAGATCCGCCCGGCTCGGCCATGGCGACGACCAGGGCATCGACGGCCGATCCCCGCTTCGCGGAGGCGCGTAGCGCGCCGGCTCGGCGAGCGAGGTGTTCGGGGAGGTCCTCGGTGATATCGCAGGTCTTCAGGAACCTGTTTGTGACCGCGTCGTGCTTCGGCCGGCCGTTGAGGCACTCGACAATAACGACGGTTGGAACTACGGGCGGCCATATCCCTTGGCGAGCGAAGGTCATGATCAGCGCCGCGGCATCCTGACTCCGTCGGGCCAGCCGGGACACGCCTCCCGAGTCCAGGACCAGTCGCGTCATGACGCCCGGTTTGCGTCGTCGAGCCGTCGGATCTGGCGGGCGACGGCCTCGGCCTTGGCCACGGCTGCCTGATCAGGAGCCCCGACTTCGGCGACGAGTTCATCGACGTAGCGTGTCGTCTCTGCGAGGAGCGTCTGACGTCGCAACTCGGCCTGGACGGCTCTGCGAAGCAGGTCCGAGGCCGGCAGGCGTCGGTCTTTCACGGCGCGGTAGAGGTCGTCTGGCAGGTAGACCTGCATCCTTGGCATACGCCTACTATACGTCTAGCAAGGGCGTCTGCTGGAGTGTGACTTCCCGCTCAAGCCGAGCACGTCGGCAGCGCGGAGGCGGGAGCAGATCGGCGGCGCAGAACGCCACCGGACGCCCCGAACGGGACAGCGCGGCACGTCGGGCGGCGGCAGTCACTACAGCTAATCCGGAGGGCGGCAGGTCCCGCAGGGGCTCGGCGGCCCGCCGGTGTTCGCCTTCGCCCAGTCAGCGAGCGCCGCTCTGGTCGGGGAGCAGGTCTTGGGATAGGCGCTGGTCCAGGTTCGGGTGTCGCCGCCGTCCCGAGGGGCCATGGTCGCGCAGGCGGCTCGGTGCAACACGAGGTACCGAATGCTCGGGTAGCGCTCGTGGTTGAGGACGTATCCGTCCGGGTGGGCTGCGAGCCAGGCGACGTAGCCGGCGTCGTCATCAACGAACGTGCAGACGTCGCGGTCCTCGTTGACGTCGACGGTGACCCCAGGGGCGCTCAGCTCGTGCCGGAACCCCGGTTGTGCACCGGCACTGGTCGGTTGTGCACCGGCACTGGTTGCCTGCGTTCGGCCGGCTTCCCAGATGGCCCAGTCAAGGCGGTGGGCGGGTCGACCGAGCCGCCGGGCCGCGGCCTCGATGACGGCGACCACATACGCGTCGCTGAGGGGACGACCGACGGCCCGGGCGGCGAAGCGGTGAACGTGGACGTCGGGTTTGACAGTGTCGACCCCTTGGCGCATGACCAGCCACTGGAACACCGCCGGGCCGAGGCCATGGACTCGGCCCTTGAAGTCACGATCGAACGTGGCAGTGACCGCCCACCGCTTGAGAGCGTCCTGGTCGGTCACGCCAATGGCAGTGAAGTAGTCGACGAGTTCCCGGAGCATTTGTGCCCTGGTCCACAGGTCGTAGCCCCACAGATGCCGGGCGAGCGCTGTGTTGCCTGCCTGGTCGGCCGGCCAACGCTCGAGGAGGTCAGCCAGATCGTCCAGCCCGGTGAGGTAAGGGCGGACCCGGGTGGCGAAGTGTTCGAGGGCCCGTTCGACGGCGGTGGTCTGGAGCTGGAAGTCGACGACGGTCGCCATCAGGTTGGTGAGGTAGTCCTCGACGAGGTAGTTCCCCACCGGCTCGGGAAGCTGCCGGCACGCCTCAACCACCCGCTCGATGTCGCCCTCGTGGATCACAGCTTCTGATGGTAGAAGTCGGCTACTACCGTTGACGACGACCAGCCACGGGCGCTCCAGGGTCCGCCGCCCGCAGCCCTCGCCGCCCGTCAGTGCATCCCGGCCACTCTGGCAGGATCAGGGCATGAGTATCGTTTCGGCGAGTCGGGCCCGCCCGGCAGGCGACATGTCGAGAGCCAGATTTAGGTAAACGGCTGTATTCGACCAGCCGCAGAACGACCCACCAGAACCATGGCCCCCGGCCGTTCGGTAAGAGCGCATAGCCGCACATCAGGCGCCTACAAGGCGAAGAGCTGCCCCACCTTGTAGGCTGGTGATCGTGGCCAGCGTTGGTGATCTGCGAGTGTCCTCCCGAGGCCAGATGAGCCTGCCAGCGCTGCCCCGTCACCGCTGGGGTCTCGACACCGGCGGCGAGGTCGGATTTGTCGACCTTGGCGATGCGCTGGTCATCGTTCCGGGTGGGGTGCATGACTTGCGGCGTGCGCTGCTGGAGCAGCTGGAGGAGAGCGACTGGCTGGCGGCACGTGAGGGCTTCGGAGACGCGGACCTGGCCAGCGAGTGACACCAGCACTTCTCGACGATGGCCACCTGAGTGCTGTCCTGCGCGGCATCGGGCTGGCAGACCTCGACGGTCGAGAACTGTTCACCACCGGCTGCTGGTACGTGCGACTCTGCCAAGCCGTGCTCGGCGGCAGAAGAGCCTCTGGCACGCTCTGCGGGCCCTTCGCCAGCCTCCCCGACAGCCTTCGTTCGCGGGCGACCGCTGCGGTCATGCAGCTACCCAATGACATCGGTCTGGTCAGCCTGCGCCAGCTTGCCCCCGTCATCGGACAGTTGCGCCAGGATCACTCGTTGAACGTCTTGGGCATGGAGGCCCTCGCAGCAGCGAGCTATCTCCGCGCCGACGTCTTCCTCAAGACCGAGTCGCCGAAGCTGCAGGCAGCCTTGGCGCTCGAACACCTCGCCGTCCAGGTTCACGAATAGAAGAACGCCGAACCCCACTGGCTGGGAGCGGGAACGACCGCAGGTGCGGTAGTCACGGTCTCACCCGCCGGCGACGAAAGCCTTCGCGGCTGCCAGCGCCTCTTTGAGACGCCCGTCGTGGATGGCTTCGGCTGGGGAGTCGTCATCGAGTTGAGGGTTCATGCCGATGAACCACGCCCGGATGACGTGGGGAGTGTCCTCGGCGAGGAGCAGATGGAAGACCTGGAACGCGGCCCGCAGTCGCCGCTCGGCGTCGTCGCGTGGCGTCTGGGCTCCCTGCGCCCAGCGGCCCACCCGTTTTGGGTCGCTCACGTCGGCCATGTAGGCGACCAGCTTCTGGCCGAGAGCTTCTTGAAGATAGCGGGCCACGTCCTTGACCTCGAAGGTCACTGACCGTTCGTGGGCCTCGCTCGCTGTCGTTCGGGGCATCGCCGACCTCCTACTACCGAGCATTATTACGGTGACGCTACCATGAACGCCACCAGAAACATCACCCGTTGCGCATCCGCGCCAACTGACCGTGACAAGCGGCAACGTCGATGATGTGCTGTTGAGCGAGGAGCTCATCGAACTGCTCGGGAGCGCAACGATCGACGGCGCGGTGGGACACCTCGCCTCGGCGGGGGGCGGTGCTGGGCCTGCCGGACCCCGATCTACGCCGTCGTGGACGTCTGTCTGACCGCGGACCGCACCGCGGCGGGGGAACGGTCGGCTTCATCCATCGCCGCTGTGGGCCACCCCAGATCATCGACCGCCGCCGCAACCGCCCAGCGGCCATCGCTCAGCACCATTACCTCGCTGAGTGCGTCACCGACGCCCAGGCGTTCGCGGCCACCCGGAACTACCCGTCACCGCACGTGATGCTCGTCGTCAGCCCCAGCAGCCCCATGGCTGTCACGACAGACAACGGTGAGGCAATCAAACCGTGGCTCGACGTGGCCCTCGAAGCCGGCTTCGTACCCGTCGCGCCCGCTGTCGTCGATGCTGCACCCGAGGTTCTTCGAGGCTGGTCCTTACGAATCGACGGCGACGACACCGTTGTCTGTGACTCGCCAAAGGGCCCTGTGGTCCTGCTACGGACCCGACGGAGCTGGTGAGTGCCCCTGCCTCCCGAGGGTCGGGGGCTCCCGGACTGTTCGGACGTCGCCCCTCAGGGGCCCAGCAGCCCAACTGGAATGACGGCGATGCCG
>JAKCEB010000228.1 GCA_021838305.1 Actinomycetes bacterium
GGGCCGTACCGTCACGCCGGCTTGTTCCATCGGGAGAGCGAACATCGTGATGCCACGGTGCTTTGGTGCTTCGGGGTCGGTGCGGGCGAGCAGGATGCCCATTTGGCTGTGCTGCGCCCCGGAAGTCCAAACCTTCTGGCCGTTGACCACCCACTCGTCGCCGTCGGCAACAGCGCTCGTGGAAAGCGATGCGAGGTCCGAGCCGGCGCCGGGTTCCGAGTACAGCTGGCACCAGATCTCCTCGCCCGACAGGCCAGGCCGCAGGAAGCGGTGCTTGACGTCTGGCGACGCGAGGTCCCGGATTATCGGAAGCGCCATCCTCGCGCCGATGGCGAAGACGTCTTCCTCGGGCGGCAGGCGGCCTCGGCTCTCCTCCTCGTAGACGGCCAGTTCGGCGGCGTTGGATCCGTGGCCGCCGAACTCCGCCGGGTAGCCGAGCCCCCCGAACCCCGCTTGGTAGAGGGCCTTCCGCCACGCCCTAGCGCGCTCGAGGCGGCCCTTATGCTGTGCGAGGGTCTCAGGCACGATCAGATCGAAAAACTCCCGCACCCTTTCGCGCAGACTCACCAGCGCCGACGCCTGTGCCGAAGCGCGTAGCTCAGCCGTACCCGCGTCGGGTGGGTCAGCCGACGGCATGCAGGATCTCCTCGAAGCTTCGCGCAGCCCCGTCGCGCAACGCTTTCTTAACCGAAACCACCACAGCTCTGTCACCTTCGGCGAGCGTCGATGCCAGCTCGCGCGCCCTTGCGAGCACCTGTTCGTCGGGCACCACCTCGAACGCGAAGCCGTCAGCGAGAAGTTCTGAAGCGCTCTTGCGCTTACCGCCGAGCACAAGCTCTGTGGCACGGCCGACACCGTATTTGTAGAGAAGCCATGCTGTGTTCATCGGCGCCGATCGACCCATAGCCAGCTCGGGAACCGACAGGAACGAGCTCTCCCCGGCTACCAGGAAATCGCAGGCGAGGGCGAGCGAAGCCCCGGCTGCAACCGCAGCGCGTTCAAGCGCTCCGACTATCGGGACGGGGAAGGTCGCGAGGTCCCTGTGCAGCGCTGCCCAGCCCGAAGAGAACTCGGGTCCGCCGGGGGGTTCGCCCAGATCTAGCCCCGAGCAGAAGGTCCCGCCCTCGCCTCGAAGCACGACGGCGGTCGTCGAGGCGTCGTCGGCAAGCTCGGCGAAAGCCTCCCGTAGAAGCCTGACGGTTTCCTCGACGATCGCGTTGCGTCTATGCGGCCGGTTGAGCACCACCTCTGACCAAGCGCCGTGGGACTCCACTCGGACGATGCGGTCTAGGGGTACCGGTAACACCGAGCGTTATCATAACGTCAACTCCCGGTGGTCGCAGGTTCGCCGGCCGAGAAGGCCTCCTAGTCCGATGGGGGTGAAAGGGACCGGAGCGCACGCTCGAACACTACGGTGAACTGGTCGTCGAGGGCTCCGAGCTCTATGCCGAGTTCAGCGGCGAACGCCTCCCGATAGAGGACGTATCCGTAGACCGATGTGACCAGAAAGGAGTGCACAGCCCGCACGTCCAGGTTCGGATCCAGCTCACCCGATGTGACGGCGTTGCGAAGCAAGCTTTGGGTGTGATCCCGGAGGGGCATCATCCTCATCCGTTCGGTCCCGTCGATCAATAGGAGCGTCCGCAGCTTGACCGTCTCAGGGTCTCCGATCAGGACTTGCAGGAGGCGAAGCTGGCCGGCAATCAGATGGGTTCGATCCACGTGGCGCAATTGCTGTAGCGAGCGCTCGCCTCTTCGACGAAGGGCTCTACGTAGGAGCTTCCCCCTCGAACCGAAGTAGTGGTACACCAAGCCGCGGTTGACTCCTGCCTCTTCGGCGACTTCACGCAGGTTGAGTCCGGCGAGTACACCGTCGCGCGCCAGCAGTGCCATAGCCGCGTCCTCGAGGGCGGCCTCGGTGGCCGCCCGGCCGCCGAGCTGCTCTGGTTGGGCTGGTGAGACACCGTTGTTTGCTGCCTGGGCTACGTCTGCTCTGGCCATGCCGCCAAGTATGACGTCAACGGAGTGTCAAATGTGGACATTGACGGAGGCGACGGTCGGCGTGGTAAAGTCAGGGCCTAGCGGAACGCTAAACATGGGAGGAGCGCCGTTGACCGGCAATGCCTACGCGGACGACCTACTCCTTAGGTCGGCGAAACTTGTCGATGACGGTTGGGACGGTGGATTCAGCCCGAGCCAGTCGAAGGAAACGAACCCGATCGACGCCGGCCTGGCCGACTTCGGCGGAGGGGTCGCCCTGGTAGCGTCGTTCTCGCACGTCGTAGCGCTCGCCGGTTCGACCGGATTGACGTTGGTCGATACCTCTCTGGCGGCACTCGCAGGGGCAGTCCGGACCTCGCTTGTCTCCTGGTCGCAAGACCCGGTGGACACGATCATCTACACCCACGGGCACGTCGACCACGTGGGGGGTGCCCCGCTGTTCGTCAAGGCCAACGCCGACGCCGGTGCGCGCAGGCCGCGGGTGGTCGGCCACGCAAACGTGGCCCCGCGCTTCCAGCGCTACGACGCCACAGAGGGCTACAACAGCCGCATCAACGCACGGCAGTTCCGCGGACGGCGCAGGCTCGGCCTGGATGGCACGGTTAGCCAGGACGGCACGGGCGCGCAGCCGAGAAGGTGGGGTGTCGACTGGGTGTGGCCCGACGTCAGCTTCGTGGACCGCCTTGCTCTCGACCTAGGCGGGCGTGAAGCTGTCCTGTTCCACGACAAGGGCGAGACGGACGACCACGCATGGGTGTGGCTTCCTGACCGGCGGGTGATCTGCGGAGGCGACTTCCTCACGTGGGTGTTCCCGAACGCCGGGAACCCGCAGAAGGTCCAACGCTACCCGGCTGAATGGGCCCGGGCGATGCGGGCGATGGCGGCGCTCGAACCCGAGCTGTTCCTGCCGGCGCACGGTTTGCCCATCGAGGGTCGCGACCGGATCCGCCGGGTGCTCAACGACGTGGCCGAAGCACTCGAATCGCTCGTCTCGCAGACGTTGGAACTGATGAACTCGGGCGCAACCCTCGACGAGGTCCTAAACACCGTCCGTCTGGCTCCCCGACTCACTGAACGGCCGTATCTGCAAGCCACTTACGACGAGCCCGAGTTCGTGGTCCGCAACATTTGGAGGCTCTACGGCGGCTGGTGGGACGGGGACCCATCGCATCTAAAGCCTGCGACGTCCGTGGAGATCTCGACTGAGCTATCTAGTCTGGCCGGGGGTGCGCAACGCCTGGCCGAAAGAGCAGCGCAGCTGAGCGCGGACGGCCAACATCGGCTCGCGTGTCATCTGGTAGAGATCGCAGCAAAGGGCGAGCCCACCAACGCGTCGGTGCACGCAGTGCGATCGGAGGTATACCGCCGCAGACGTGACGGGGAGCTGTCGCTCATGGCGCGGGCGATCTACTCGGAGGCTGCGGAGCGCTCTGTGGCGATATCGGACGGCACGCTGCGAGAGGCCGCCAGCAGTCCCGCTGCCGGAAACGGGCAGTTGTGACCGAGCCCACTCCGCCAGAGCCTCGGGGGGATAGCATCCGATCTCTCGACCGTCTGATGTTCCCGAAGCGTATCGCTATCGCCGGTCTGTCCGCCCGGCCGCGGGCGTGGGGCCAGATGGCCTACCGCTATCTGATGGCCGGCGGTTTCGCCGGTGAGGTGGTCGCATACCGGCCCCGCCACGAGGAAGCCGGCGTGGCGGCCATCAGCGACTTCGCGGAAGCGGGGGAGGTCGACCTCGTCGTCGTGGCGGTCCCGGCGGCGGGTGCAGTCGAAGTGATCCGCGAGGCATCCAACGCCGGGGTCGGGGCGGCTGTGGTCTTCTCGTCGGGGTTCGCAGAGGAGGGCGGCGACGGGATAGCCCTGCAGGCAAGTCTGG
>JAKCEB010000229.1 GCA_021838305.1 Actinomycetes bacterium
CGGTCTCCAGGCCCATCGACGCAGCCTTCGCCCGGACCTCCGCTTTGGTCATCTCCCCGATCGGGAACATCAGCTTCGCCAGCCTGTCGCCTGTAATCATGTGCAGCACGTACGACTGGTCCTTCGCTGCGTCGGCGCTGCGGCGAAGCGCCGGGCGTCCGTCGGCTCCTGTCGCGATCCTGGCGTGATGGCCGGTCGCTACAGCGTCGAAGCCGAGCTGATCCGCCCGTCGTAGTAGCCGGTCGAACTTGAGGTGACGGTTGCATTCGATGCACGGGTTCGGGGTCAAGCCGGCCGCGTGACCTTCGACGTAGGGGTCGACCACCTGCCGTTCGAACTCCTCGGAGAAGTTGAACACATAATGGCTGATCCCAACCTGCTGCGCTACACGGCGAGCGTCGTCGACGTCGCCAACCGAGCAGCACCCGCGATCCGACTCGCCGCCCCATAGTTTCATGGTCGCGCCGATCACCTCGTGGCCCGCCTCCGCGACGAGCGCAGCCGCCACGGACGAGTCGACGCCTCCCGACATCGCGACGAGCACTTTCATCTGGCCGCCACCCTGTGCGTGGCGGCCCCGTTCCCGCCCGCCGCACTCCCGCCCGCCGCACTCCCGCCCGCCGCATACTCGCCCGCCGCACGCGCGCCGACGCCCGCGAGGCGCGTCACACACGACACGATCACCCCCGCGGCGAAATCGACCTCTTCGTCGGAAGTGTCCGGGCCGAGCGTGAGCCGCAGACACGAGCCGGCCTCCTGCTTTGACACCCCCATCGCCATCAGGACCGGGCTCGGCTCGAAGGCGCCGCTTGCGCACGCCGCGCCAGCGGAAGCACAGACACCAGCCTCGTCCAGAAGAAAAAGCAGCGCTTCCGCCTCCACCCCGGGAAAACGCATATGGCAATGCCCGGGCACACGCGCCCCTCCGACACCGCTCGCGACTGCGTCGGGAACAGCGTCAAGCAGCGTCGCACACAACCTGTCACGAAGCGCCGCTACCCGCACGCCGGTAGCGTCGCCGTCAGCGCGAAGAGCGCTGCGGGCCCTCATAGCCGCAGCAAGCCCTATCGCTGCGGCGACGTTCTGAGTGCCGCTGCGACGGCGGCGTTCCTGGCCTCCGCCATGCATGACCGGCGAAAGAGCGACCTGGGGTCGGACCGCCAGCACGCCGACGCCCTGGGGGCCGCCGAGCTTGTGGCCGCTCACCGACGCCATGTCGACGCAACGTAGGACAGACGGCAGATCCATCCACGGGGCGGCCTGCACAGCGTCGCTGTGAAACAGCGCCCCGGGAGAGCGGCGGCGCACTCTTCTCGCTATCGCTTCGAGATCCTGGATCACACCAGTCTCATGGTTCGCCGCCTGCACCGACACCAAAGCAACGTCGCCGTCCAAGAGTCGGCTCAGCTGATCGAGGTCCACCAGCCCGTCCTCCCCGACGCCGAGCAGGCGTACCTCGCGCCCGGACGCCCGGGCTGCTTCGAGCACGGCGGGGTGCTCCACGGCGCTTACCACGATGGCGCCTAGGCGATCAGCGAGAGGCCCGAGCACGGCCAGGTTGTCGGCCTCGGTGCCCCCCGAGGTGAAAATGATCCCCCCGGACGTGAACCCGAGAAACCCGGCTACCTCGTCCCTGGCGTCGTCGATCGCCTTGCGCGCCAAGCGCGACACGTGGTGCGCGCCCGAAGGGTTCCCGAACCCGTTTGACAGCCATCCAACCATGGCCTCGAGCGCAGCGGGGTGCGGCGGGCCACCGGCGGCATGGTCGAGATAGACCTGCACGCAGCCGAGCGTAGCGGCCCAAGAGGCGGTGGCGCGCCATGACTTGCGGGGAGGACTACCGTCGAGGTGTGCTTATCGGACTCTGCCAACCTTTACACAAGTGAGCGACCTCAGGCTTGACCCGCTGACCGGCCGGTGGGTCGTCATCGCCGGCGAGCGTGCGCAACGCCCGTCAGACTTTCTGCCGAGACGCCTTCCCGTCGAAGACGACCCCATGCGCCCCTGCCCGTTCTGCCCGACCACCCCGCCCGCCCTTCCGCCCATCATGGAGCTCGGAAGGCCCGACGGCCGCTGGCAGGTCAGGGTCCTCCCCAACCTGTACCCGGCGTTCAGCGGGAGCGAGCCGATGGTGGTCAGCCATCTCGGCCCTCTTTTTACCGAAGCTCCTGCTAGCGGGGCGCACGAGGTGATAGTCCTTTCTGACCGCCACGACGTGAGCTGGGCCGACTTGAGCCCCGACGAGGCGGCCTTGATAACCGCAGCGATCAAACAGCGGATGCTCGAGCATTCGGCGTCGCCCGGTCTGCGCTACAGCCAGGCGGTGGTCAACTCGGGCCGGGAGGCGGGTGCGTCGGTCGAGCACCCCCACGGCCAGTTGCTCTCCACGCCTTTCATTCCCGGTGAAGCAGCGCACGAACTCGCCGGCTTCGCTCGCTTCCAGGGTAACTGCCTACTTTGCGCCGCCATCGACGCCGAAGAGGAAGCCGGGGTTCGGATCGTGCACGCCGACGATGCCGTAATGACGATCGCCCCTTTTTGGAGCGGCACCCCCTACGAGATGCTGCTGGTGCCGCGCCGCCACGAGACGCACCTTCACGACGCTACCGACGACGACCTCAGCTCGGTCGCCGCGTCAGTGGCCCGGGCACTTTCCGCTCTGCGCTCCAGCGTGGGCGACGTCGCCTACAACCTCATGTTCCACTCGGCACCTTTCAGGACGCGGTCGGAGTTTCACTGGCACGTGCATGTGGTCCCGAAGATCTCGACGCGCGGTGGGTTCGAGATGGGTTCGGGGGTCCTGATCAACGTGACTCCTCCCGAGCGCGCCACGAAGGACCTCCGCAGCGCGATCGCCGCTAACGCCTGAGAGGCGCCAGCCACACCACCCCGAGCGGAGGCAAAGTCAACTCCATCGACCACGGACGACCGCCCCAAGCGACAGGCTCGCAGTGCCTTTCGTAGGGGCCGGTCACGCCGCTTCCGCCCCATCGGGCTTCGTCGGTGTTGAGGATCTCACTCCAGGCGCCCGGCCCGGCCATACCCACGCGGTAGTTGTGGCGCACTACTGGCGTCAGGTTCGCGACGCATAGCACTTCCCCGGCCGTCTCGGAGGCTGCTCCGTCGACGGAAGAACCGGCGGCGGCGGACGAGCCGGTCGACTTGCGCAGGAAGGACAGGACGCTCTGGTCGGAGTCGTCGGCGCCGATCCACTCGAAACCGGCGGCCACGTCGTCGGCCTGCCACAGCGCAGGGTGGCTCCGGTAAACGCCGTTCAGCTCCCTCAGCATGTCACGGACGCCTCGGTGCTGTTCCCAGTGGTCCAGGATCCACCAGTCGAGCTCACGGTTGTGGTCCCACTCCCCCTCCGGGGCGAACTCGGCGCCCATGAAGACAAGCTGCTTGCCCGGGTGTGCCCACATCCAGGCGTAGAGCGCCCGAAGGTTGGCGAGCTGCTGCCAGCGGTCGCCGGGCATCTTGTTGAGCAGGGAGCCTTTGCCGTGCACCACCTCGTCGTGTGAGAGGGGTAACACGAAGTTCTCCGACCACGCGTACAGCAACCCGAACGTCAGTTCGCCGTGATGGTAGCGGCGGTGGATCGGGTCGTAATGGAAGTAGTCGAGTGTGTCGTGCATCCAGCCCATGTTCCACTTGAAGCCGAACCCGAGGCCGCCCAGGTAGACAGGCCGTGAAACGCCGGGCCAAGACGTCGACTCTTCCGCTATCACCGTCGCACCGGGGTGCTCCCCGAAGAGAATCGTGTTGACCTCTTTGACGAACGCGACGGCTTCGAGGTCCTCGCGGCCGCCGAAGCGGTTCGGGACCCATTCGCCGGCCTTGCGCGAGTAGTCGAGGTAGAGCATGGAGGCAACCGCGTC
>JAKCEB010000230.1 GCA_021838305.1 Actinomycetes bacterium
GCAGCGGAGCTCGCCGAGGGGATCCCGTCTCAGCCTGTCGCCGCCGCCGCGCTCGAAGCCGGTCTGGTCGTAAACGCCGTCACCCCGACGGCGCTGCGCTTCGCCCCATCGCTCTTGGTGACCAACGACGAGATCGACGAGGCCGTCGCGATCCTGGCGGGGGTTCTGCAATGAGGCACGTGCTCGAGATAGACGACCTGTCCGAGTCGGAGCTTGCCGAGATCCTCGACCTCGCCTCCGAACGCAGCCCGGAAGCCGTTCTCGCGGGCAAAGGTGTCGCGCTCATCTTCGAGAAGCCTTCCAACCGGACGCGAAACGCCTGCGAGATGGCCGTCGTCGCGCTGGGAGGCCACCCTGTTGTCATGAGAGGTGACGATATAGGCCTCGGCGAGCGCGAGACCGTCGAGGACGTCACCCGGGTGCTGGCCCGCTACCACGCTCTCGTGTGCGCAAGGGTTTTCGAGCACCGCCACCTAGAGGCGATGGCCGCTGTCGAGGAGGTGCCGATAGTGAACCTGCTCTCGGAGCGGTCCCATCCGACGCAGGCGATAGCCGACCTGCTCACGCTGCGCAGCCGCTGGGGTTCGTTCGCAGGGCGTAAAGTCGCGTGGGTCGGGGACGGAAATAACGTCGCTCGGAGCCTTGTCCTTGCTTGCTCCATGGTCGGCGTCGACGTGGCACTGGCTTGCCCCGCCGGCTTCGAGCTGGACCCGGTCGCCGTCGAGGCCGCCAGACAGCGGGGGATAAGCGTGGAGGAGGCGACCCTTCCAGGCGACGCCGTGCCCGGCGCGGACGCGGTGTGCACAGACGTGTGGGTCTCGATGGGCCAGGAAGCCGACGGCGGCCGGCGCGTCGAGGCTTTCAGCGGGTTCTGCGTCACGGAGGATCTGATGGAAAAAGCTGCGCCAGGTGCCGTCTTCATGCACTGCCTACCTGCGCATCGCGGCCTGGAGGTGGAGGCATCGGTGATAGACGGCCCGCGCAGCGCCGTTTGGGACCAGTCCGAGAACCGGATGCACGCTGCCCGGGCTCTTTTTCAGTGGATTGCGCGGGCGTGAGGATGTCTCGTGCCGCGCGCCAGCACCGCATCGAGCAGATCCTCGAACGCCACCAGGTGTCGAGCCAGGCCCAGCTGGTCGAGCTCCTGGCCGAAAGTGGCGTCGAGGCCACGCAGGCGACGGTCTCTAGAGATCTGGAGGAGATCGGCGCTGTCAAGGTCAGAGCCGCGGGAGGCGAATCCATCTACGCCGTGCCTGACCTGCCGAAGGACCGTGTCGCCCCCGAGGAACACCTGCGGCGGGTCCTCGGCGACTGGGTGGTCGAGGTCGGCTTCTCGGCGAACCTCGTCGTTGTGCGTACACCTCCCGGCTCGGCCCATGTCGTAGCATCGGCGCTCGATCGTGCAGGTCTCACGGAGGTTCTCGGTACTGTGGCGGGCGACGACACGCTGATGGTGATTGCCACGGAGCACGTCGGAGGAGCGGCTCTTGCGAATCGAATTTCTGCTCTTGCCGGGCTGTGAGGCCGGCGTGACACGCTCGAAGCAGCGGGCGCGCTGATGGCGACACTCTGGCACGGGCGTTTCGGCGAGACCGATCCAGCAGCCTCCCTGCTCGACTATACGGTCAGCCTCGACTACGACAAGAGACTCGCGCTCGACGACATAGCCGGCTCCAAGGCCCACGTAGCCGGCCTCGTCATCGCGGGTATCGTCAGCGGCGATGACGGCTTGATCATGCAGGCTGCCCTCGACCGGGTCAGGGAGGAGGTAGAGACGTCGCGTCTCGAGTTCCACGACGGCGAGGAGGATATCCACACCGTCGTCGAGCGCCGGGTCACCGAGCTCGCCGGAAGGGCCGGTGCGCAACTTCACGCCGGGCGCAGCCGCAACGACCAGGTGGCCACGGACCTACGGCTTTTCACGAAACGGGAGCTTCGCGGCGTGGCCCGCAGGGTCCTGCACCTGCAGCGGGTGCTTCTCCGGCGGGCCGTCGAGGCCGGTGACGCCTACCTTCCGGGTTATACGCACTTGCAGCGCGCCCAGCCGGTCCTCCTCGCTCATCACCTTCTTGCGCACGGATGGGCGTTCGCCCGTGACGTCGAGCGCCTCGAGGACGCACGCAAGCGGGTCGACGTTTCGCCCTTGGGCGCAGGGGCGTTGGCCGGATCTTCGTTGCCCCTGGACCCGGATCGCACTGCGGCGCTCCTCGGGTTCTCCAGGCGTTTCGACAACTCGCTCGACGCTGTGTCGGATCGGGATTTCGTGGCGGAGTCTCTTTTTTCCCTCTCGATGCTCGGCGTGCACATGTCGCGCCTCGGCGAGGAGATCGTTTTGTGGTCGTCGGAGGAGTTCGGTTTCGTGCAGCTCGCCGACGCCTACTCGACCGGCAGCTCGATGCTTCCCCAGAAGAAGAACCCCGACATCGCCGAGCTCGCCCGGGGTCGCTCCGGCCGGCTGATCGGCGGCCTCGCCGGGTTCCTCGCCACGCTCAAAGGGCTCCCCCTGTCGTACAACCGGGACCTGCAGGAGGACAAGGAGCCGCTCTTCGACGCGCTCGACCAGACGAACCGGGGCCTTAGTGCCGTCGCCGGGCTTGTGGACACCGCTACCTGGAACCTTGCACGTATGAAGAGCGCCGCGGACACGCCGTTCGCAGCCGCTGTCGACCTGGCCGAGTGGTTGGTTGCAGCCGGAACCCCTTTCCGTGAGGCGCATTCGATCGTCGGCGCCCTCGTGAGGGACGCCATGCAGCGACACGTTCCGCTCGACGAGCTGGTCGAGGCGCACCCGTCGCTTGGTGCCGACGCTGTCGCGCTACTCGAACCGGGAACCGCCGTGCTACGACGCACGACTCCCGGTGGTGCGGGACCCGGCCCTGTCAAAGAGCAGCTCGAGGACTTTGCGGCGCTCGTCGCTCGCGACGAGTCCGAGATCGGTGACGACGCAGCTGACTGACGCCGTCGCCGGTAGCGCTTTCCCGGTCGGCGAACTGCTCGGTCCACCCGAACTGGTGGCCCCTACGCTGCTCGGTGCGATGCTGATGCGCAGCGACGGCCGCGCCGGGGTGATAGTCGAAGTCGAAGCCTACGGCGGGTCCGACGACCCGGCGTCGCATGCTTTTCGCGGGCCGAGCCTCCGAAACGCGTCCATGTTCGGGCCTCCCGGGCGCCTCTACGTATATCGAAGCTACGGCATCCACTGGTGCGCGAACATCGTCACCGGACCGGTCGGTACCGCGGCTGCTGTGCTGTTGCGGGCAGTGATGCCGACCGGCGGCCTCGAAGCGATGAGGACCGCGCGCTGGGGCACCATCCGCCAGGGACCGGACCGGCACCTCTGCAGCGGTCCGGGGCGGCTCACCCAGGCGTTCGGTATCGGCGGTGATTTCGACGGCCTCGACGTGTGCAACCCTGACAGCAGCGTGGCCCTGCTGCGCCCGCCGACGTCGGACCTCCTCGCCCGGGGGATCGTGGCGTCGCCTCGAATCGGCATCTCGAAAGCCACCGAGCGGTACTGGCGATTTGTAATGCCGCAACCCTCCACAGACCTGCTACAGTGACACTCGCTCTACAAAGCCCCGCTGATCCGCTAGCCCGTCACTTGACAGGCTCCCGGATGGGGAGTAGAGTTTGAAGCCGCTTCGAATCCAGCCAACTGGCGGGACACTGAAGCGGCCACCACGCAGCAAGCGTTCGTAAAGTTCGCAGCTGATGTGGTCTCGGCAGAACGCCGAGGAAAAAAAGTGCGGAGCACCTCCGGCCCCCGGGCTGCGTGCTCTCGTGGTGCTCCTTGAAAACGGAACAGAGGAAATCAAAAGCTAGTGCGGACATCGCAGTCCGGCTGGGCTCCTCAGAACTCGGATA
>JAKCEB010000031.1 GCA_021838305.1 Actinomycetes bacterium
GGCAATTCGTTAGCGATCGGGAGGTACCCGGTCTCGCCGACGTTCTCCCTGGGCTGCCGATCAAAGACCCGCAGTCCGTCACGGAATTCTTTACTACGCCTAACATCGACCTTAGTACCGACGGCGAACCGCTTGCACCGTTGCAGTGGCTTCGCGCTGGCCGCTCCCCCGCTCGTGTCCGCAACCTAGTTGAGTCGCTCACGACTGTGTGACTTGCGGTGCCGAAATTTCCTGAGCCCAATCCCGATTGGTTGTTAGCGATCGGCCCGGAGATCGTCACGGTTTCCCAAGGTTCCGAGTGGTGGAGAATCTACTTCGCCGGCGGCGCGCACCCAACAACTTGGAACTCGTTCCGCAACTTCGGTCCGGTTCTGACAGCGAGGTTTGATCACCACTTCCCGCCCCCGGCCGTGCAAGCGCGGAGTGTCCTTTATGCGGCGAGCGCGGGTACGGTGTGTGTTGCAGAGGTGTTCCAAGACACGCGCCGGATTCACTTCGAACGAGAACCTCGGTTGGCCGCGTTTAAGCTCGTGCGCGATGTCAATCTGCTGGACATGACGGACTTGTGGCCGACACGCGCGGGCGCTTCCCAGTCCGTTGCGTGCGGGCCGCGATCACGAGCCCAGCGATGGGCTTGCACAATAGCGAACATCTTCGATGTGGAGGGAATCCTTTACCGCTCGTCGATGCATGGCGGCGACCGAGCCATCGCCCTATGGGACTGCCGCGACGTGCTGCCGCCTGTCCCCGACTTCGACGAACAGCTCGCCGACAACGGGCTGTCGGCGGCCCTTCAGAGGTGCGGTGGCTCACTCGGGTACTCCATCGCAACGCCATGATTGGAAACACGCGACACTCAAGAGGTGCAGGCCCACGACATCCTCGACGCGTCCTACGGGGCGCTGCTCCCCCTTGTGACCGCACTCGATGACGAGTCTGGCTGGGCATCCACCCGCTGTCGCGCCTGGACGGCCCGGGACGTGGTCTACCACCTGCTGGGCGACGCCCAACGGGCGCTCGTCGCTCTCCACACGCCAGCCTCAGGCGACGTCGACGTGGACAAGGTTACCTACTGGCGGAACTGGCAACCCGAGACGCTCGCCGCCGACGCCGGACGCCGCTACACCCGGATCATGGCAAGTGCCTGGTCACAGGTGGGACCGCTCGCCGAACTCTACGCGGAGACCGCTCGCGCCGTCCTGGTCGCGGCACGGGAACGCTCCGCTGCCGATGTGATAGCCACCCAGGGCCACGTCCTCACCGTCGGCGATCTGCTCAGCACCCTTGCGGTGGAGGCCACCGTGCACCACTTGGACCTGGCCGCGGGTGTTCCATCTCGGCCCGGCCTGGAAGAGGTGCGTCGGGTCCTCGATGGGCTCCTGGGCCGGCCCAGCCCGGTCACCGACGACATTCGCTACATCCTGATCGCTACCGGGCGTGAGGCGCCGAGCGAGGAGGAGCGGAACCTTCTCGAAGGTGACAGCAAGCGCCTGCCGCTGTTCGGTTGAGGATCGTCATTTGGGATGGGTCGACTTCGCCCTGCGAAGCGATTCATCTGCCAGTGTCTGACGTCCGATTACCGGGCAGACGCTCCGCCGCCCCGCTGCGCTCGCAATGCCTGCACTACTTCGACGATCAACTTGGCAGCGTGGAACCCGACGACGAGTGCAACTGCTAGCGCCACCGTCGGGTCGAGCCAATAGTTGCCCCCCGACGCGATGATGATGCCTCCTGCGAGAGCGACGCCTCCAGCCGCAGCGGCGTCACCAGCCGTGTCAAGCAGGACCGCCCTTAGGTTCACATCATGCTCATCGTCATCTCCTCGGAGGATCAGCGCCCCGGCCGACATAGCGACAGCAGCAATCCCGCTCACTACGAGGACGGGCAGACCTCGTACTTCGGGGGGTCCCGACGCAACGCGAGCGACGGCTCCAATGGTGACAAACAGGCAGAGGAGGAACAGCCATCCTGCGTTGACCAAGGCGGCGACCTCGGCCGCCACCGACGTCCGACCAGCCACCGTCGACCGAGCTGAAAGCCAGATTGCGAAGATCGATACCCCGATCGCAGCGGCATCGGCTAGGTAGTCCACCCCTTCTGCGAGGACGCCGATCGACCGGACAGAGATGCCGACGGCCACGAGCGCAGCTACCAAGACGAGGTTCATGACCAGAACGATCCACAAACGACAGGTGCGGCTCACGAAGCTCAGCTAACCACCATGATCGGCACCACTGCGACACCAAGATGGTCGAGGTTGCGAAGCGGCACGGGCTGACAGAATCTGGACATGGCTGGCACAATCCACGACCCTCACTACATCGTCTTACAGGTGCGGATCGTTCTTGACTCCCGCGACCTCGACGCCTTCGGCACACTTGTCAGCGATGAAGTCCGTCGGGTTAGAAGACGAGCACCTTCGGCGGTGCCGAAGTCGTTCGTACGTAATCGTGACCGGGGACCAGATCGTCGAGATTCAGCCCTGCGAGGACCGGAAGTCGGCTGCTTTGGCAGCAGACATCGCGTGAGGCATCAACGATGAAGGACGCTGACGCATGACTGCCGTAACCATCTACGGCGTGTGCGCCGTTACTTTCATGATGGCGATGTACGCCTTGGAACGTAGGGGGCGCCAGTTCATCCTGGCGTTCGCTGTTGGCTGCCTCTTGTCGAGCGCCTATGGCTTCCTGTCCGGAGCATGGCCGTTTGGCGCCGTCGAATCTATTTGGTTCGGCATCGCGATCCGTCGGTATCAGACAAGCAGGATTCAATGATGAGCAATGTTTGTAGCAATCTCGTCTGCATGCTTCGAACGTCGGCGGATTCAGCGCGCGCAGGTTCGGGCGCGCCGACCGGGCTATCCTCTCTTCCTTTTGCGGGTGGTCCGAGAAGAGCCGCTTCATCGACACTTCTATCTCGGCAATAGGATTGACGATATACAGAGCGAACGTCACCCCGGACTAGGCTCGTCAATGGTCGCAGTCTTCGGACCAGCGGAGCCGTTCGATGATCGGGGCGAAGCGCTCCATCTCCCGTACGACGAAGTAGGAGATGCCCCACCGGGAACGGCAGTCCTGCAGGTGTCGGGCTATCTCGTCCTCGGTACCGATCGCCAGGAACGGGGTACCCAGCGCGTGTGCCGCGTGCAAGCCGGGCACCCGGCCGGCCAAGTCCTCTGCGGCAGCGCTGCGGTCGTCGGTGACTACCACCGCTTGGATCAGGGCGTTGAGCTCCAGGTAGTCCGACCGCCCGGCTGCCTGCTCTCGGATCCACGCGACCGTAGCGTCGAGGCGGGTCGGTTCCCAGCACACCTCGTGGTGCTGGCCGTCAGGCAGGGTGCGACCGAGCATCGTCAACCCGATGATGTCAGCGTGGCGAGCGGCATGGGCCAGAGCCGCCTTGCCGTTCACGCCGACGAGGATCGGCACATGCGCCTGCACGGGACGAAGGACCGACACAGCCGAAAGGCGGTAGTAGGTGCCTGCGTAGGTGACCTCCTCCCCGTCGAGCAGGCGTCGCAGGATTTCGGTCGTCTCCGCCAGCCGCGCCTTGCGCGCCGCTGGAGGATCGAAGGGGATTCCGGTCGCCGCGTACTCTGTGAAGGCATGGCCGGCGCCGATGCCCACCTCTACTCGGCCGCCGCAGAGCCGGTCCAGGCTGGCCAGCTCCTGGGCCAGGACCGCGGGGTGGTGGAAGTCATTGTTGAGCACCAGCGGGGCCAGCCGGATCCTCTCGGTCCAACCCGCGGCTGCGGTCAGGACCGTCAAGGCGGAATAGCTCCGCCCGAGATGGTCGCCGCTGCACACGACGTCGAAGCCGGCGGCCTCAGCCGTCCGGGCCTGGTCCCGTACCGCGTCTGGGTCATCGGTGTTCAGTTGGTAGCCGAAGCGGAAGCGGCGCGGCACGGGCCACAGCCTACGGACCTTTCGGCTGCCGGTTCCCCCCGCGCCGTTTCCCCTCTCGGACGATTTCACCAGTATCATCCGACCGATGAACATCGCGATGCACGGACCCGTGTGACCGGGTCCACCCCGGTCGGGCTGCGCTTCGAGTTGTTCGTTCAAGATGTCCAAGCGTCGATCCGCTTCTACAGTTCGACTCTCGGTCTGAAGCCGCCGCCGACGTGGTCACCCGACGGGTATGTGCCGATCAGCGCTGGGGCGGTCACGATCGGCGTGCAGCATGTCGGGAACCTGCCCGCCGGGCACCATTTCAGCCCCCGCCACCTCACAGGACCCCGCGGGGTGGGTCTGGAGATCGTCGTCGAGGTCGACGACGTCGACCTGGCCTACACGACTGCGGCGCTCCATGCCCATCGCTGCGGTGGGCTCGTGGAACCCCTAGCTGACCAGACGTGGGGGCTTCGCGACTTCCGGCTCGTCGATCCAGACGGGTACTACGTGAGGATCACTTCCCACCGAAGGTGACTCCGAGTTCAGCGCGCCCAGGTCCGGGAGCGAAGCCGGGCGATCCTCTCCTCCGTCGGCGGGTGGTCCGAGAAAAGCCGCTTCATCGACACGTTCATCCCGGCAAGCGGATTGACGATGTAGAGCGCTGCCATCTCCCGGCGTGCGTTGGGCATCGGGATCTGGCGGCTCGCCGCGTCGAGCTTCGCCAGCGCCCTCGCAAGCGGTTCGCCGTCGCCGAGCAACCGAGCCCCCGAGCGGTCCGCCTCGAACTCCCGGCTCCTAGACAGAGCCAGTTGGAGCATCGTGGCGGCAAGCGGCGCAAGGATGAGCATCGCCAGTAGCTCCAGAATGTTCTCGCCCTCGTTGCGGCGGCCGCCCCCCAAACCTCCGAAGAACAGACCGCCCCAAGCGGCGAATCTCGCCAGAAGCGTGACCGCCATGGCGATAGTCGCGGCAACCGACGATATGAGGATGTCCCTGTTGCCTACATGCGACAACTCGTGTGCAAGAACGCCTCGCATCTCTTCCCAGGTGCAGATCTCGAGGATTCCGGCTGTGACAGCGACCGCTGCGTGCTCAGGGTTGCGCCCCGTTGCGAACGCGTTCGGCTGGCGATCCGGCGTGACGTACAGGCGTGGCATGGGGAGATTCGCACGGTTGCACAGGTCGCGGACTACTGCATAGTACTGAGGCATCTCCGCCTCTGAAACCGGCACGGCACGGGCCGCACGAATCGCTATCGAGTCGGACAGCCAATACGACCCTCCGGTAAAGGCAAGCCCGATGACGAGACCGATCACGATCCCTGCTCCGCCCCAGAAACTTCCTACCCCGACGCACAGGGCGCCAAGAAGGGTCAAGATGACCGTTGTCTTCACAGCATTTCTGTACATGCACCCATTCTGCGCCTGCCGACGTGAAGAAAGGCGAAGAATTCAGTCGTAGTATCCCGAATGTATGTAAATCGCCGGGATGCCTTCCTCGTGGAACATCGTCACGTTCCGACGGTCGTCTTCGAAAGCGAGCAGCGCCTCGAACCCGAACTCGCGAAGCTCCCTGAGGGAACGACGTTTGAAGTCGGGGGCCGAGTCGTAGTCGCCCCGGTCGCGCATGACCAGTAGATCCCAGCGCAGGTTGAACCGGGCGAGCCACGCGAGAGTGTGCGGCGCCACCCAGGAAGGTCGAGCGGTCAGAAGAATAACCGAGAGCCCAGCGTCCAGGAGTTCCAGCAACCTCGCCACTTCCTCGATCAGAGGATCGTCGCCGCAAGAGTCGAAGAAGGCCTCCCAGTTCCTGCGACGTCCCTCCAGGAAATGCTGGCGATTCGCGGCGTCGGAAAGGACCCCGTCGACGTCGAATATGACGGCCCGTCCACCGAGGACACCCGGCTCACGCCAGGTCCAGTTCGGTTTCGCCGCGCCACCGGTGCTCAGGCTGTGCTCCATGTAACCGCTCTCAGGTTACCCGCCACGGGGACACCCGAAGGGCTCTCCGGCGGGCGGATCGCCGCAAGGGCGCCTAGCGACACCGCCCGGCTGGGGGCCACCCAGTATCCTCCGAGCCGGGCCGCCTGGCCTGCGTCGAGGCGAACGCTGCCATCTAACCATTCCTCGACTGCGACGAGTCGGCCTTTCGGTGCGAGCCGGAAGGCGTGCCGGATCCACTGGGCAGCGCCGACCGGAACAACTACCGCGTCGCCATCAGTGGCGTCGACGCCGGTCAGCTCGCCTGGAAGTCCGCCGGGTGGGGGTGAAACGGTGATGTCGCGTAACGAACGCGCTCCGCCTTCGGCCGCCGCGACGCGAACCTCCCTCCAGCATCCCTGCAAGGCGATCTCAGAGTCATTATTTTCAACCGCGTCCTCTTCCGCGACGGTGACATACAGGTCGAAGGCCTTGACGCCGAGCACCCCGATAGCCACTACCGCTCCGGCCGCGTCACCGTCTGAGCCAGAGCCCATGGCAGAGAGCACCGGGATGTCGCTTGTCCAGGTGATGAGAGGACCGACGCCTCGTGCAAGGACCGCCTCCTCCTCTCGTTGGTCAAGGGAATCGAACACCCCCCGTCCTGATGGTGAGGATCGGGAACCGTCGCCCGGCATTACGTCGCCGACCGGATAGAGCGACTCCGGCTCCTCGAGGGCCACCTTGGCGCTAACACGCGCCCGAGCTGAAACGCCGTCTGCGGCTGTCGGCTCGACTACCACGTACCTGAGCGCCTTCGAGCAGGCGGGCTCGAGGTCGATGACAGCCTTCGCCAGTGATCCGTCGTCGCCGGAGACAACCGTCACAGTCCAAGGGTCGGGCCTCGCGTCCTCATCCCACCAGCTATCCATCCTTTCGGTTAACCACGCAGCGACTTCCCGGAGGTGGCCCGGAGCTTGCAGACGGCGATCTCCGAGCTGGGAGTAAGAGAGCGGCCCGAGCCTCTCGGCCATTCCTAGCCATCGGTCTCGGCCCAACCAACCGGCTTCTGGCGGGACGCCTATTTCGCAAAGACGGCGGTCGGGCATGGCCCGACGGTAGTAGGATCGCGGCTCGCGTTGGACTTCGCGGACGAGACACCCGACATCGTCGATGTCGACGTATCCTGCGACGGGCAGGTCAGAGTCTTCGCCGACCTGCATCTGTGCCCACAGCCAACCGACAGGCACGCCTCGGCGATACTGGCGCTAGCCCGCTCTATCGAAGCTTCAGACGGTCCTGGCGTCGTCGTGTTCGCGGGGAACCTGTTCGATTCAGGCTGCGAAATCTCTGAAGCCCTTCGGGCCTACCCCGAGTTCTGCGACTCGCTGGCCTCCTACGCTGCCGGGCCGGGACGTCGGGTGCTAGTGCTGCCTGGAGACAGGGACACCCGGCTTGCGGCCAGCTTGGCTGACCGTCAGATCCTCCATTCACGTACCGGCGCCGAGACGGCCCTCGCTGCGGACCTGCACATTGGCCGCCCGGACGCGACCCGCAAAGTGCGAGTCGAACCGGGGCAGTCCTTCGATCCCCTGAGCGCAGCCACAGACCCGCGCAACCCCCTCGACTCGCCCTACTCGGCCCACATCCGCGGCCAGGTCGTGCCCGCCTTGCGGTCCCGCGCGCAGCGCGGGCGGCGCCGGCGAGTACCGTCTCGTGCCAGGCCGGGGTGGCTCGACGGCGTCGAGCAATTAGACGACGCGGGGTCACTCGCACGCTTCGTGGTTTCACGACTCGTTTACCGACGTCTCATCCACGCGAGCTGGCTGATAGTTGCTGCTTTTGTCGCCGCGCTCGCCCTGCGCATCCCCGCCGCCGCGCTCTACTCCGCCCGCCACGGCGGGATCACCAATCGCTTCGGTCTGTTCGTACTGGCCATCTTCGTCGAGCTGCTCCTACTGGTCGGCGCAGCCTTCGCTGCTATCCGCGCAACGAACCGCGCGATGGGCGCTCTGGCGATCGAAGACGAACCCGGGTCGTCCACGCAGGATCCGAACCTTCGCGCGAGATCAGCAGCCCGCACGCTTGTCGGTGAAGGCTACTGGGGTCTCGTCACAGGCCATACGTGCCGGGCGGAGCTCACGAATCTGGGTCCCGGCTTCTACGCCAACGCCGGTGCGGTCGCCGAGGTTGTTTCGCCGTATCCGAGTCGCCTTCCCGGGCTCGGCCTCCCACCCGCTTTCCTCGCCAGCGCGATCGCGTCCTGGGTGGAGACAGCGCCCGGCGAAAGCGATCCGGTCGTGCGCTTGATGCACGCCAGCCAGGACATTCCCGGCTCGGCACTGCTCGAGCGACTAGTCGCCGATCGACTCGACAGGGCTGCGACAGACGACCCGACACCCAGCGTCGTTTCTTGCTACCCGGAAGGGGAGTCGTGGCCACCGCTGCGCTCCGGCGAACGACGGGACCGGCGGGTGCGAAGACTGGCGGCGCTGCTGCTGATGGCCGTCGGCTTCGGCTCTCTTATCTCCGCTATGTCGGACCCCGCAGCTGACAGGCTCAGTTTCATACGCACCCTGTTCCCGCTGATCGTGCCGCAGGTCGCGGCGGCTGGCGCAGCGTTTCTCGGCGTCGGCCTGATCGTCGTCGCCCGAAGCGTCCGGCGCGGCCAGCGCCGAGCCTGGGTGGTCTGCGAAGTTCTTCTCGTCACGGTAGCGGTCCTGCACCTCGTCAAGGGGATCGACGTCGGCGAAGTGTCCGGAGCGCTCGCTTCGGCGGCAATCCTGTATCTGTACAGGGATTCTTTTAGGGCGCGTTCAGACGTGCTCGCCGCCGGACGCGGCGTCGCAACCGTGAGCGTAGCGGCCGTGCTCGTAGTCATAGCCGGCGCACTTGCCGTAGAGATCTCCACGGCGATCGACCACGCCCGCAACCACCGCGTCGTCCGGGTGTCGTGGACTAGAGCCTTCGAGGCGTCGCTCGCACGGATGGTGGGAAGCTCGGCGGTGACGCTCCCACCGCGAATCGAAACGTTCCTCTTCCCGACGATGGTGACGGCATCGGTAGGGCTTCTGGTCGCGCTCCTAGTCGTGACCTTCCGGCCGGTCGTTGCGCGCCGGTCGGGGCTCATCTCGATACGTCGCGGTGCTTCGACGTCCGCCGCCGCGACGACGAACGTAGCGGGCGGCCGGCTCTCGCTCAGGCGCCGCGCCGCGGCCAGACGGGACCTCGCAGGCGCTTCCTCGACGCCTGACGCCGGCGCCGGCGCCGCCGGACGGGACGGCGTCGCACTCCCCGGAGACGGCGGCCTTGCGTGGGCCAGGGAGGTCGTCGCCCGCCATGGCTCGGGCACCCTCGACTACTTCGCTCTTCGCTCCGACAAAAGCTTCTTCTTCTGGGGAGACACCGTCGTCGCCCACGCCGTCTACGGTTCCGTCTGCCTAGTGTCGCCGGACCCGGTGGGGCCCCTCGCGGAGCGAGAGGAAGCATGGCGGCAGTTCCGCCGCTACGTCGATCGGCAGGGTTGGACTCTCGGTGGCCTCGGCGCAGGCGAGGATTGGCTCGCGATCTACCGTGCCACCGGAATGCGCGACCTGTACGTCGGCGACGAGGCCGTGGTCGCAGTCGACCGTTTCAGCCTCGAAGGGGGGCGCCACAAAAGCTTGAGGCAGGCCGTCAACCGCGTGGCGAAGTACGGCTACACCATCAGCTTCCACGATCCCGGCGACCTGGATCCCGATCTGCGCAGCGGTCTGGCGATGGTCATGACCAAATCCCGTAGGGGTGACGTCGAACGGGGGTTCTCGATGACTTTAGGGCGCGTCTTCGAACCGGAGGATCGCGGCCTTCTCATGGCAGTCGTACGGGCTCCGAGCGACGACGGGGAGCTGGGGCCGCCGGTCGCGTTCTGCCAGTTCGTCCCCGCGCCCGGCATCGCCGGCTACTCGCTGGATCTGATGCGCCGCGACGACGGCGAGCACCCGAACGGCCTCATCGACTTCGCGGTAGTCGAGACGATCCGGGAGTTGCGCTCGCGCGGCATGAAAGGCCTCGGCCTCAACTTCGCCACCATGCGGGCCGTCCTGGCGGGCGAGGCAGGTGACGGTCTCACGGCGCGCGTTCAGGCCTGGACTCTCAAACGAATGGGAGGGTCTATGCAGATCGAGTCCCTCTGGAAGTTCAACGCCAAGTTCGACCCTGACTGGCTCGCGCGCTACGCAATCTACGATTCCCCCGAACATCTCCTGGACGTCGCGGTGGCTATCGCTCGCGCCGAGTCCTTCTGGGAACTGCCACTGGTCGGCCGTTTCCTAATTCCGTCAGCTGAGTAATCTGGGAAGTGTGGGGATCATGTACCTTGGCGCCGGGCTCGTATGTGTACCGGGGTTGCTCTTGGTGTTTCGCTTCATCAGCGGGACGCCTCCCGTGTCGAGCCAGCCGCCACCGTCGCTCAGCGACGAGGCCGAGAGTTGGCTGCGTTCACAGCGGTAACCCACAACGCACGCTCTCACGGTCGGGTGCGGCCCGGAAGCACCCTCGAATTACGATCAGTACGCGAGGACCGGCTCGCCGCCACCTTCCCTCTTGGACTGATACATCGCAGCGTCGGCCCGGTTTACAAGCTCGCCTGAGTCACTGCAGGCTCGGGAAGTCCACGACACGCCGACGCTCGCCTTGAGCGCGACAGCCACACCACCGGACTCGAAGGCTGCCGAAAGCCGCGACGACACATGGTTCGCGAGAAGAAGGGCGTACGAAGCACTGCAAAGTCCGGGGGCGACTACGAGGAATTCGTCCCCGCCGAAGCGACCGACGCCGTCACAGCTTCGAAGCGACTCGGCAAGCCTGTTGGCCACCTCCACAAGAACAGCGTCGCCGGTGGCATGGCCGAGCTCGTCGTTTATCCTTTTCATCCCGTCGACGTCCACGAACATCACGCCGACGCCGCCACCGCCCCTCGGGTTGCTCAGGTCGTCGAGTGATTCCTGGACGCGGGCGAGTATCGCTCGCCTGTTGAGGCAGCCTGTGAGCGAATCGGTTGCGGCGCGGACTTCGAGCTGACGCAGGCGGCGAACTTCCCCGCTGACGTCAGACAATGACCCGGTGACACCCGTGATCTCGCCTGCCCGATCTCGCAGCGGCCGTGCAAGCAAAGAGAGAAAGGTCGGCGTAGACGACGATCCGGTCACCTCGATGACGGCATTTGACTCCTGGCCGCCAGCCGCAAGCGAGATAGCTTTTACCAGTTCCCTTCGGTGAGCTGACCCGTCGCTTGCCTGCCACTCGACTATTAGCTGGCCGGGATGCAACCCCGACATTTCCACCATCTTGTTGTTTGAATAGATTATCGAACCGTCGAGATCGGCGTGGAATACCCCGACAGGCAAAGATTCTGTCACTTGTTCGAGCAGCTGCTGGCGCACCTGGAGGTCGTGCGCCGTGCGTTCCTCGTCGGTGACATCGACCATGTGGGACAAGACGTCGCCGTGGAGTGGTTCGCTCAGCCGGTTGTCGTTCGTAACTTCCATCCAGAGCCAGCGGCCGTCACGGTGTCGGTAGCGGTAGCGGGCCGGTCTCGACATTCCATTGTCTCCGAGCATCGTCATCCAACAGGAGATAGCCTCAGGATGGTCGTCTGGATGTATGAGCTCCAACGTCGGTCTTCCGACAAGCTCCTCGCGAGCCCAGCCGAGTAGCGCCTGGGCTCCGCTGTCGACATCTAGAATTATCGAGCTGGCATTCTTCGCGATCCGACCGAAGCGGACCGGCCGCGGCCCTTCGAACACGCGCGTCGAATGGTCGGCTGCTTCACGGAAGCCGGTCGGGCGATCCTCTGTGAGTACGACCACAACGACGCCGTGACGGTCTCGTAGGTCGAAGAGGTGCACGACCTTGGTCTTGTCAGCATCTGCATGTAGGTGCACGACGGCGCTCGCCATCCCGTTCAAGCGCGCTCTCCACCACGTCCGAACGACCGCTGCCTGATCCGAGGGTGCTATCACCTTCAGCAGCGGACCTTCCGACAGGTCCTCACGGTAGGCGTCGCGAACTAATCCTGCTGGCAGTTCCACGACCCGAGGCGGGACATCGCCGCTCAGGGCGGAGATCCGGGAGGCAGGCTCGAGTCGGAGGAGCTCGTAGAGGGCGAGCTCGACCCAGTTCAGCTCGGCTGGGTGCTGATCGGAATTCCCGTTTTGCAACGAAGCGACTTCGTCTAAGGCGACTGTCAGATCCACACCATTCAGATTCGGCCATGTTCCACATAGACCTTAATTCGGGCAACTAGGTACTAAAACGGCATTAGTGTGCATAAGCACGAACCGTCCCTTATTACCGGCTACCGCTACCCTGGGAGCCCGTCGGTGCTAACCGAGAGAGGCCGTTACTGTGATGTCGTAGGGTCCGCCCGGCGGGAGCGTCACGCTCTCCCCTGAGAGTTGTAGTTGAGCCGCCCCCGGGGCTCCGATCCGGAGCCACAACCCGCTCCCCGAGGAGGTAAAAGTCTTGACCGTCCCGGCGCCTAGTGTTGCCTCGAAGAGGGTCGGGCCGGTCACAGAACCATCCCGGACGGCCAGCCAGCAGGCGCCGGTGATAGTGAGCGTCGCCGACACCACCTTGGCAGCAACGTCGTACTGATACCCCGACGCGGTTGACGTCGCTGCGCTGACCACAGGCAGGGTCGTCGTGGAGGCCGCCACGTTGTTCGACGCGGAAGACCCTGCGCCGGCGGAACCGCCGGACCCTCGGCTGCCAATGCCGGACTGATTAGGGCGGTTCGCAGCTGAGCTCCCTGACGCCGCCCCAGGACCGTTGATCGCCGTCGCCGGGAGCTTCCCAGTCGCTTGAGGTGAAGGCGACCGGGCTACACCGACAGCCACTACGATCGCCGCAACAAGGACTGCTACGCCGGCTGCGGCCGGTGGAGCCGCGCCCCAACGATTCGAGCGCTTCAAGTGCAGAGGAGCAAGCCGCGACTCAACGTGAGCTTTCTGCTTCGGGGCTACCGCCGCGGGCTCCGCATCGCTTTCTTCAAGCGCCACGCCCGCTCCCATCCCCACGCCTACGCCCGTCCCCACACTCGCGCCCGTCCCCACGCTCATGCCCGTCCCCACACTCACAATCCTCGCTGGAGCAGCGATTCGCCCAACGTGTGCGCTCGCAACCGGCTCGGCGTCTGGTACAGGTCCAGAGCTTTTCGGCTTCTGCTGTTCGTCGTCCACGAGCCGGACGTGATTTGATGCATCACCAGACTCGGAGTCGAGACTCCCGACTATCCGCTCGATCGTTCCGACCGTCTGCTTGTGCGTCCTGATCGACCGACCGTCCCGGCGACCCGGCGGGATTCCCCAACCTGCCGCTCCCGCCAGCAGCGCGATCAATCCGAGCGGAATGATCAGCGCCACGGCAGCGACCCCGACTTCATTCCCCGCTGGCGCCTCTCAGTAACGGACCACGCCCTCGAAAGCCCCGCCTCCGGGTGACGCGATGGGCATCGTCGGATTCATCGCTCTGATCGGACGAGACGCCATCCCCGGCGGTCACTTCCAGGGGAGGGAAAATCTCGACCTGAGGCTCGACACTGGCAAGCTCCGCAATCGGTGTCCTCGGCCGAACAATGCCGAGAGGTAATCCACCTCGGATGACACTCACGAGGCCCTCGTCATCGTCGACGACTGGCAAAGCCTCACCCAGATTGCATTGCAAGCGAACCTTGGGAAGGGACCTGGAGGGAGCCTCGGATTGATCCACGGCCACCGCTCCTTCCCTCACCAGAGGCTCCAGGACCTCACAAAACTCGAGGATGTCGCGATTCAGCCGTTTCGCTAGCCCTGCTACGGTCCGCCGCCCGTCCAAAGCGACGAGCACGGACCAGCTTTCGCGACCGACCGTGATCTCGGCTGGAAGCGTATCCGCGAGTCGAGGGACCGCCTCGAAGCTGTGGATCACCTTCTCCACCTTACGCCAAGTTTCGAGGCGCAGCCGCGCCCCATCAAACGATTCCTTGAAAGTAACACGCGGGCCCGGCGCTACCAGCGCACCCTCGTCTGGTTGATAATCAAACGTACCGTAGTCGGCTTGAAGCACCTCAAAGAGGATGTACTCCAAAGTAACCTGCCATGTCGATCGGGCATTTATTAGGGCGCTACCTGACGCCTCCGCCGAAACGACGTCTCCGTCGACTAATCGCACGGCCCCTCGGAGGCCCCCAGCGCGAATTGCCAGTCGGCCGCTGCATCGCCGCCGCGCTAGAAGATCGGCGATCTCTACGAAGTCCTGCGCCTCGAAGCTGCCCGAAAGCTGCATTTAAATCTCACGCCCTTGGGCTGCCCTGCTTCGCGACACTGAACTCATCGTTTGTTTCTACCCCAGACGCGGCGGTTCCAACCGTCACCTTACGCCGCCGCTCTCGGACGGTGGCAGCTCGTGTGATTAGCCTCCCCGCAAAGAAGCAGCGTCAAACGCCGTCGACTCGTCACGCAAGGGGACGACCATCGAAGGTTCCCCAAGGCGGTCGGCGCGCCCGGAGCGACGGATGACGGTCCCCCATGCCGCAAAGCGGATCGCGTGGCGCGCGAAGCCGACGGTGCCTTCAGAGACCCGTACGCCTACCACCCCTTGCCCTGAGAGGCGCTCGGCCATCGATTGCATCCTCTCCATCGCCGACTCGCGTGCGGCATAAAGCGCCTCGGTGTAGTTGGTCAGCTCGACGTTCTGCGACGTCTGCCTCATCGCAACCGAAATGCTGCGCCTCGGGGCATTCACGAACGACGCACCATACGCAAGCCCGATAGGGTCCCAACCTCCTTGGTGCAGCAGCGCGAAGTCACGCCCGGAGAGGTCGGACGCAAACGGCTGCCCAGGCGGCCTGGATCCATCCGACGGGGCTACCGCCGATCCGACCATCACCGCGTTGACGAGGTGTCGCTCGACAGTCACATCCAGGTGGACTCCGACGACCCCGTGGCCGCCGACAGCCCGACATTCCCCCTGAAGCGACGCCACCGCCCGCGCGAGGGCGCCGGCGTAAGCATATGACGCCGAGGTGATCTCCCCCTGATTCCACAGCCAGACTCCCGCCGGTATAGAAAACGAGCTCGCACCGCAGACGAGCTCGACCGGTTCCCAGCCGACTGAATGCAGGACAAGAGTCTCGTCGATAGTCAGGTCCGAGGTAGCTCCCCTTCGGCCACCCGAGTGCGGCAGGTACCCGCCCGCAGCCAGGTGCGCAACTTTTTCCCGGATGCTTTCGATTGGTTGAAGACCGTCGCCGGACAAGCTCACCCCAGTCGCACAGTCAACTTGGGCGGCGGGAGGGGGTCCGCTGGCCTAGCCCGGCGCACTCTGGTGCCTCGAAGAACCGCTTGCAGTTCGTAGTCGCCCTCGCCGATGTCGCGCCAAGCCGCGGCCAGGTCGGCGCCGTGGAGGGTGTCGGCGCCGATCTGGGACTTGACGTGGTCCCGCACGAGACGGCGAACTTGCATCTGGGCGTCGGACACTTGGGTTATCTCGCCGGTCGGAGCGCTCCAGCCGCCGGTCTGGTAACCGCCCGCCATGAGCGCCTGGGTGACGCAGACCGCCCACACCCGTACCGACGCGATAGAAGCGACGACCGAGACAGGCATGAATCCGGCTTCCACCAGCTTGGCGAGCCTCTGGCCGGCCAGATACGTCGACCATATGGAGGACGGGCGAGGCGCTCCCTCCACCGCAACGGCCGTTCCGTACACATGGAACTCTCTGATAGACCTGTCGATCAAGCTCGAAACCGTGTCGACCACGCCGACGATACCGTGGGCTCCGGCGGCCTCGGCCTCCTCGATCATTCGGGTGAACGCCGTGTTGAATCCCTGCGACCACACGTCCGACACCCATCGCTGCTCGAAGTTCTCCCCGAAACTTCGATGGTCCATGCCTGAGTAGTAGTGCGGGCAGTTATAGGTGCTGATCGCCGACGCGCTACGGCTACGCCCGTAGCCCCCGCTTCCGCCGGCCGGCCCGTAGCCGCCGGCCCCCTGATAGTTCCCGGAAAAAGGTCCGCCGAACCCTCCTCCCACCGTTCCCGGTAAACGGCCGCCCATCCCGCCGAAGCCACCGCCAATACCTCCGCCGACCTGGCCGTACGCCGGCCTGTACATGTACGGCGATCCCGCGCCGTACCATGACCAGCCCATGACGCAGAACCCCTGCACCAGCGCGACGGGCCGAAGTCCCATAATGCGGCAGGCTGCGAAGTCGTTCACACTCAGACCAGATGACCACGCGGAGCTCGACAGCCGCTCGGCGGCTTCGGGCGGCAGGTCGCCCTCGTAGCCGCTCTCGCTCACCTCGCCGGAAAGCTGACTGTGCTGGGCCAGCTCGTCGTCGGGCGGCACGCCACCCGGTACGCCCGAATCGGCCATCAGTTGTCCAGGGAGATGACTGTGATCGGCTGGGGAAGCGTTACGGCGCCGCCCGTGTCGCCGACCGCTGTGCCTATCGAGAGGAACTCGATCGTGTGGCTCCCCCACTGATGGCTTTTCTCCTCCAGGCGTACACCGACGATCCCGGTCGAGCCGAGTCGCTCGGCTTCCTCCTGCATCCGTGTCATCGCCAGCTCCCTCGCCTCGTACAAGGCTTGAGTGAAGTTCGGAAGCTCGACGTTCTGGCCTACCGATCCGAGGGTTTGCACGAGGCCGCGGTGCGCTATGTGGTACACGCAAGTTCCCATGACGAGGCCTTGCGGCACGTAGCCGGTCTGCATCAAGGTCCAGAAGTCCTGCCCGGAGAGGTCGGACGTGAACGGCTTCCCGTGCTTGTTGCGGTGCGAGACACCGTTTTCGGCTTTGACGGCGGTGCCGACTGCGATGAACTCGGCGGCGTCGTTGCCCCACTCGTAGTAGTTGACGTCGAGTCGCACTCCTACGATGCCGTCCGCGTCGAGCTGCTCGGCTTCCTCTTCCATCCTGGTCATCGCCAGCTCGCGGGCGTTGTACATCGCCTCGGTCAGCTTGGTCAGCTCCTGGGACTTGCTCCACTTTCGGGTCTGTATCCCGGTGTGGTAGATCGACGATCCCATGACGAGGCCGAGCGGGTGAAACCCCGCCTGCTTGATAAGCAGGAACTCGTTGACCGACAGGTCGGAGGTGAAGAGGTTCTTGAGCTCGGCGAGCCGCTTGCCTGCGTCGCGTGGCAGGTCGGCGGGCAGGTTGGTCGGCACTTCGGCGGGTAGGTTGGGGTCGCTCATAGTATTCCTCCGGTCGGTCGGCCCCCGTTGACGATCTGTTCGAGTGCCATGCGTGACGCCTGGTTCGACGACGCCGCAACCTGGAGCTCTGCCAGCAACCCGGCGAGCCAGTCGCCCATCTCCACCTTGTCGGTGCGGATCCGTATTCCGCCCGATTCTAGGGCGATAGCGGTGACGACAGAACCTCTCGCTACCTCCGCGACGAACGTCTTCGCACCGAAAGCGACACGCAGCGCCCTGATCTGTTTGGATTTGCGCAGGATGCCGCCTTCACGCTCGACGGTCACCTTCGAGCCGAGTGTGGCGCTCAGCTGCCGGGCGAGCATCTCCAGTAGACCTCTGACGTCGTGTGTGTCGGCGAGGATCGCGGTGGTAGCCAGCTCGAGGTCGAGCGGATCTTGGCTCATGTCACCATTCTCTCACAGGGCCTTCAGCTCACAAGGTCGTGAGCTGAGCGGATCATCGCCGCTACGACCGAGGTCGCCCCGGGCGTTGCTCCGCTGCTCGGCCGCCAGCTGTGGCGCCCGCCGGGGTACCACACGTAGCGCAGCGTCGTCCCCGAACCGCACGACCACGTCGTGATGACCGAGACGCCGGCTTTGGTGACCTGCCCTGACGAGGCGCATCCGTCGAGGACCCGCAGACGCGCCAACTCCACGGGCAACGTCGGCTCCGTCGTTCCGTCTATCCGTTTCGGTGCTGCCCCCGGGTTCGTCGTGAGCAGAGGGTCATTCTGCTGGGCCACTACCGTCACGTCAACGGGGTGCATCGATGAGCAGGGGATCACCGGGACCGCTTCCACAGCGGCGAAACCGGTGAAGACCCCGGGCATGTCGCACGCGAGACGGTACGCCATCCGACCCCCGTTGCTGAAACCGACGGCGAACACCCGGGAGCGGTCGGCCATAGGCGTGGAGGACAACGTCGAGTCGAGGGCTGCAACAAGGAACGCCACGTCGTTGACATTGGCTTTCCACGCCGGTCCGCAGCACCCTCCCGCATTCCATGAGCGTTCGTAGCCTTGGGGAGCAATGAAGATCGCGGGTCCCACCGACGACGTGAGGCGTGTGTATCCGAGAATCTGATCGGCGGTCATGAAACGTCCGTGCATGAGCACGACGACAGGCACGGGAGCGCTCAGGTGAATTGGCTCGACTGTTAAATAAGACCGTTGCAGGCCGCCCTGGTCGACCGTGTGGACGGCGGACGTCCATCCCGGCGGAGCGGTTGGCGCCCCGGCAAGAAGCTGCGATGCGGTTGGGGTGATGGAACTCAGATGGAAAGGTAGGGGCGTCCGACGTCCGGCTCTGCCGCGCCCGGTGATCGCGGGTACGCCGGTGTGGGAGATCCTTCTCGACACCAGGCCGGTGGCCGAACGTCGAGTGCCGGGGTGAGTCTGCGAAGCGGTGGTACCGCCGCGAAATGCGAAAGCCCCGAAGACCGCTACGGCAACCACAACGCAGGCCGCGACCAACCACCTTTTGGTTCGTCTCCGCAAAGCCACAGGGACCTCTAGCGCTCGAGTGCTCCGCAGGCCACCGGGGCCTGGGGCTCGCAACCCGAGCCCGAGACGTGAGTCTAAGAGCATTGTGGCCGTTGCGCTGTGCAGCGGCGGGTTCGCCTTTGCCAGCTGGGACCGGCGCCTAACCGGGGCGGAGGTGGCGGGCTCGCCCCGGTTGGCGCCGGGGTATCAGCCTGCTGTCGACGAAGACGAGGAGCCGGTGCCCGAGGACGAACTTCCGCTGCTCGATGACGCCGGGCAGGGATGCGTGGTGCTCGATCCCGATGACGGCGTGGTCGTCGAACCGCTTGCAGGCGTCGTCGTCGAAGAACTCGAGGATGAGGTGACTGCAGCCTGGGTGAAGATGTTCGACGACGCCGCGGTGGCGCTGGTCGCGGCCGAAGCGACGCCGTAACCGCCGAGGGCTAGCCCCGCAGCGAGGGCGCTACCGGCCACCATTTTGGTCATGAGTTTCTGGGTGAGTCGCATGTCTGTTCTCCTTGTAGGGGTCTCTGCCACTGGCGGCAGCCGGCGCCTGGGGGAGCACCGGTGTCTACAAGCATCCAGCCTGACTCTGAAGTCGTCGTTAGACTTTTATTAGTTTTCCATCCGAGGCGGCGGCAGGCACTGATTGGATCGCGGCGAGCAGCTCGGTCCAGTAGAAGGCGGCGGTGAAGAACTGCAAAGTGTCGCCTTTTTCCAACATCAGCTTCCTGTACATGACCATCTTGCCGACGTCGTAGCCGTCGAGGAGGGCCATCCAGTCCGTGTAGGACCCGGCCATCAAGAACACGGCGTCGGCTTCGGTGTCCGCCCGGTTGCACACTGTCGCCGTGACGACGCTCCCCGACTCGAGGTCCAGACACAAGGTGTCCGTTTCGCAATCCGGGGGCATGTCGCGGACCGACAAAGCGAGTCGGCCGACAACGAAAGGCTTGACCATCTCGATCCAATCCCAGAAATCGACGAGTTTCGTTGCGCGCCTTTCGGCGTCGGGCCACGAGTTGATCCTGTCCTTGACCTCGTCAGCCCACGCTGCGCTCATAAAGCTGGACACTCGTCAGCCTCCCGCCAGGGTCGGCTTGACCATGCTGAGCATGTTCTCGAGGTCGGCCGGGAGTGACACGCCGACCATCGCAAGCTTCTTGTGGAGCTGATCCATG
>JAKCEB010000231.1 GCA_021838305.1 Actinomycetes bacterium
TGACGCGCTCGGGGTCTAGGAGCGGATAGCAGTCGAGGACATCGGACCGCATCGCTGCGGAGACGGCGATGACGGCGTCGGCGGATTCGAGGGCTGTACGCTCCGCCCAGCTCGACAATGCGTAGCCCCCGCCGAGCTGCTCAGCTTTCCAGGGTCGCCTGGGTTCCAGGCTGTGGCTGGTAACCACGTGCGGTATCGCGTAGAGAAGCTTCGCGAGATGCCCGGCCAGATTCGCGTACCAGGTGTGGGAATGCACGATGTCGGCTCCGGCGGCAGCGGCGCACAGGCGCAGATCGACCGAAAGCGCCTGCAGCGCGGGGTTCGCGCCGGCGAGCTGCGCGTCTGGGTGAGCGGCGGTAGCCCCGGGGCGAGGGTCGCCGAAGCACAGCACGGACAGTTCGCAGAGCCGGGCTAGCCGGTCTGCCAGGTATTCGACGTGGACGCCGGCCCCGCCGTAAACGTCGGGCGGGTACTCCCTGCTCAGCAGTGCTACGCGCATAGCCAACGCTAACTCGCGCCGGGTGTTCCGCGCGTGTGGCAGAGCATGTACGCTCGGCGGTGTGATACGAGGCCAGCGTGTGCTCTCTATCGTGCTGGCCGGGGGGAAAGGCACCCGCCTGTCGCCCCTTACCGACCAGCGCGCTAAACCGGCGGTTCCTTTCGGGGGTAGCTACAGGATCATAGACTTCGTCCTTTCGAACCTCGTCAACGCCGACTTCCGCCACATCGTCGTGCTCACCCAGTACAAAAGCCACAGCCTCGACCAGCACATCACAACCACCTGGCGGATGTCGTCGCTGCTCGGCAACTACGTCACCCCGGTACCTGCGCAGCAGCAGCTCGGCCCCTACTGGTACCAGGGCTCCGCCGATGCTATCCACCAGAACCTCAACTTGATCTCCGACGAACGCCCCGACTACGTGTTGGTGTTCGGGGCTGACCACATCTACCGCATGGACCCGAGCCAGATGCTCGACCAGCACATCCGCTCCGGGTGCGCAGCAACTGTTGCCGGTATCCGGGCACCGCTGTCCGAGGCTTCGCAGTTCGGGGTTATCGAGACCGACGGTTCCTCGCAGGTCACGGCGTTTCGGGAGAAGCCGAGCGACGCCCGGCCGCTGGCAGACTCGCCGGACGAGATCCTCGCATCGATGGGCAACTACTGCTTCAGCGCCGAGGCGCTCATCGACGCTGTGAGAGCTGACGCCGCCGACGAGAGCTCCATCCACGACATGGGCGGATCGATAATCCCAGGCCTTGTGGCGTCGCGCGATTGCGAAGTCTACGACTTCAAGGACAACGACGTCCCCGGAGCCACCGACCGTGACAGAGGCTACTGGCGTGACGTCGGGACCATCAGGTCCTACTACGACGCGACGATGGACCTCGTGTCGGTGCACCCGGTGTTCAACTTGTACAACCTCGACTGGCCCATCCACACGCTGCCGTCGCCTCTGCCTCCCGCCAAAGTCGTCCACAACCGCAGCCGCATGGTGGATTCTCTCGCAGCGCAGGGCGCAATAGTCTCAGACGCCACGGTCGAGCGCTCGGTGCTGTTCCCGGGAGTGCGGGTCGAGGCCCGCTCGCACGTCTCGGACTCGGTTCTGATGAACCGCTGCGTGGTGAGCTCGACTGCGACGGTGCGCAACGCGATACTCGACAAGAACGTGGTCGTCGGTCCGGGGCAGCGTGTAGGCGTCGACGAGGACGAGGACAAAGCCCGAGGCTTCACGCTTACAGGCGACGGGATCGTCGTAGTACCGAAGGGATTCAAAGTCGGTGGTTGACCGGCCTTTTGCCGGTACCCGGAGTTGAGCGGCCTCTACGACTTCGACGATGTCGACATCGAAGTTCTACGCAGACGTGGCACCTCCAAATGGTCGCGTTACGATCCGGACGTCCTGGCGCTATGGGTCGCGGAAATGGACTTCCCGACGGCTCCGCAGGTCCACGACGCGTTGCGGGATGCGGTAGAGCGCGAGGAGTTCGGCTACCCATCCGAAAGGTCCGTCGCGGCGATGGTCGAGGCGCTCGCCGGTTGGCAGGACCGCCGATACGGCTGGGAGATCGACCCGGCCGGGGTCGTCGTGCTACCCGACGTGCTCAAGGGAGTGGAGTTGGCGCTGGACGCCTTCAGCCCTGCAGGATCGCCGGTCGTGGTGCCCACGCCCGCCTACATGCCATTCTTCGATGTGCTCTACGCGGCGCGCCGGCCGATCGTCGAGGTGCCCGCTGTACGTGACGGTGCTGTGCGCCGCCTCGACATCGAGCGCATAGCCGGTGCGTTCAGCGACGGGGCGGCGAGCCTCATACTCTGCAACCCGCACAACCCTCTCGGCCGCTCCTACAGCGCAGGCGAGCTGAGCGCGCTTTGCGAGGTCGTCACCGCCCACGGGGCGAGGGTCGTCTCGGACGAGATACACGGTCCGCTCACCTACCCTGGAGGCGTCCACGTTCCGTACGCGACGGTGTCTCCGGCTGCCGCAACGCACTCCGTCACGCTGGTGTCGGCGTCGAAGGGATGGAACCTGCCGGGGCTGCGGTGCGCGCAGATGATCCTCACCAGCGAAGTCGACCGGCAACGCTGGAAGGCCGTGCCTTCGATCAGGAGCCACGGCGTCTCGACGTTGGGTATCACAGCGACGACAGCCGCCTACCGTGACGGCGCGGATTGGTTGAGCGAGCTTCTCGCCTACCTGGACTCCAACCGCTACCTGCTCGAGAGGCTCGTCGCGGAGATGCTGCCTGCCGTGGGCTACTCCGTGCCCGAGGCGACGTACCTGGCGTGGCTGGACTTCACCTCGACGAACCTCGGAGCGAGGCCTGCGGAGGCTCTTTTGGACAGTGCGCGAGTCGCCACCAACCCGGGAGCCCTCTTTCGCGGCGGTGGTGAAGGGCACGTGAGGCTCAACTTCGCGACGTCGAAGGCTATTCTCGTCTCGGCGATCGATCGGATCGCAGACGGCCTTTCAAGTCGGGCAGTTTAGGAGTACCGGAAAGGCGGAGCTATGACCACTTCGGTCACCGAGATGGACCTACCTGAGGTCGACCTTGTCGGGCTCGGCCGTGACGAGATGCTGCGTGCGTTCGCCGAGGCCGCAGAGCAAAGCTGGCTCATCCGAACTCCCCTCGGTTACGCAGTAACCCGCTACCACGACGTCAATGCAGTCCTTCGGGACCGGCGTTTCCATTCGGCGATATCGCTTATCCCCGAGATGGCGGGAATCGAAAGGTCACCCGGCCCGCGCCGACAGCAATCCATCTTGGCGATGGAAGGCGACGAGCACACCCGGCTGCGCCGTCTAGCGTCCCCGACGTTCACGCCGAGGGCGACCGACAAGCTCCGGCCGTTCATGCGCGAGGTCATAGACGAGCTCGTCGACTCCGTCGTCGCCGAGGGCGCTTGCGAGTTCGTCGCTGACATATGTGAGCCGTATCCGATACCCGTCATCTGCGAGCTGCTAGGCACCCCGAAGTCCGACTGGCGGCGGTTCTCGAAGTGGGCCGTCGACATCTTCCGGATATTCAACAACGACGTAGCGAACGACATGCCGGCGATCCAGGAAGCGATGGCCGAGCTCGACTCTTACGTGGAGGCGATGATCGAGAAGCGCCGCCACGCTCCCGCCGACGACCTTCTGAGCCGGCTGATAGCAGCCGAGGAGGAAGGGGATCGTCTGAGCACCCCGGAGCTCGTCATGATGGCCGAGGCTGTGCTGATGGCGGGCACGGATACGACACGGAACCAGCTTGCGTGCTGTGTGGCACTGCTCGCCGGAAGGCCCGATCAGTGGCGGGCGTTGGCGCAGGACCCCGAGCTCGCTGCGCCGGCAGTGGAGGAATGTCTGCGTCACCTTGG
>JAKCEB010000232.1 GCA_021838305.1 Actinomycetes bacterium
TGACCATCGGATGGCGCGGGTACGTCGGCACGACTGCGGTTCCGAGACGCAGCCCCGGTACTTCTCGACCCACGACCGCCAGAGCTGTCAGCGCGTCGATGTCGGACATCTGGGGAACCCAGAAATCCAATCCCGCCTCGTGGGCGGTTCTCGCCGCGTCGACGAGCTCGCCGACGGCATTGTCCGATCTTCCAGAAACCCCGACGTGGATACCTATGCGCATCGCGCCAATCTAGGCCACCGGGGTCGTGTGGATGCCGGCTAAGTCGGCGCAGTAACTTCAGCGGTGTGACGAACGAGAGCGGTGAGATGAACGACGAGGCGACAGGATTTCGGATCGAGCATGACTCGATGGGCGAAGTGCGGGTGCCTGCAGATGCGCTGTGGCAGGCACAGACCCAACGCGCCGTGGAGAACTTCCCGATCTCGGGGACACGAGTCGAGGGTTCGCTCATCTCTGCTCTTGCCGCGATCAAAGGCGCGGCAGCGTCGGTCAACGCCGAGCTCGGGATAATTGACGGGGCCGTAGCCCGGGCGATCACCGAGGCTGCCGCGGAGGTCTCTGGTGGCGGCCACGCCGGTGAATTCCCGATAGACGTCTACCAGACCGGGTCCGGCACCTCTACCAACATGAACATGAACGAGGTCCTGGCGACGCTCGCCTCCTCCAAGCTCGGATCGACGGTGCATCCAAACGACCACGTGAACGCCTCGCAGTCGTCCAACGACGTGTTCCCGTCGGCGATGCACGTGGCTGCTGCGACGGAGATACGTTTTCGACTCGTGCCGGCGCTGGGGCGGCTGAGCGAGGCGCTTCGGGCGAAGGCCGAGGAGTTCGCGTCGGTGGTCAAGTCCGGTCGGACACACCTGATGGACGCCACGCCGGTCACGCTCGGACAAGAGTTCGGCGGCTACGCGGCGGCTATCGCCTACGGGGTGGAGCGACTGGAAGGTTGCCTTCCCCGCGTAGCCGAGCTTCCACTCGGCGGGACGGCTGTGGGGACGGGGATCAACGCCCCTGTCGAGTTCGCGCCGGGGGTCATAGCGATACTCTCCGAGCAGCGAGGAATCAATTTCGTCGAGGCGCGCAACCACTTCGAGTCCCAAGGTGCCCGAGATGCTCTCGTGGAGGCATCCGGGGTGCTGCGCACTATCGCAGTGTCGCTCTACAAGTGCGCGACCGACCTGCGCTGGATGGGCAGCGGACCCCGTACGGGCCTCGCCGAGATCCGCATTCCCGACCTGCAGCCCGGATCGTCGATCATGCCTGGAAAGGTCAACCCCGTGATACCCGAAGCCGTGTCGCAGGTGGTTGCGCAGGTGATAGGAAACGATGCGGCTGTTGCCTTTGGGGGGGCGGCGGGGAACCTCGAGCTCAACGTGATGCTTCCGGTGATCGCCCGGAACCTGCTCGAATCGATACGCCTTCTCAGCGCCGTCAGCACCGCTTTCGCAGACAAGTGCATCTCCGGGATCGAGGCCGACGTCGATCGTTGCCGCACCTACGCGCTCTCGTCGCCGTCGATCGGCACGGCACTCAACCCCTACATCGGCTACGAGGAGGCGGCGAAGGTAATCAAGGCGTCGGTCGCCGAGGGCAAGGACTTGCGGACGATCGTGTTGGAGCGTGGGCTCATGAGCGAACAGGACGTCGACAAGGCGCTCGACGTTGTGGCTATGACGAGAGGGGGGATCGTCAAGTAGGGGGTCGCGGGTGGTGGTGTTACTCGGGCGGCCGTGCGGGCAGTGGTGGTGGCGCTAAGCCTGGGATCCCCGTCGGTCCATGTGGCTTCGCAGGGCGCCAAGAATCTCCCGGGCCACGCGCTCCGAGTCGTAGTGGATGTCGCGCCATGTGTAGACGAGGATGAACAATCCTCCGATACGCAGCTCGTTGCGTCGCGACTCGTCTCGGGACTTCGCTTCGGGGCTCCAGTGGTACGCGAATCCATCAACTTCTACGGCGAAGCCTTCGGCCACGAGTAAGTCGATCCGGTAACGCCCATCGGCGCCCACCACCACCTCGCGGCCTATCACTGGCACCCCCCACCGCTTGAAGAGGCGTAACGACTCGGCTTCCAAGACTGAAGGAGCGGGGCCGCCGGCAAGCCCGCGAGTGAGAATAAGGTCTTGGAGTTGAGAGAAACCTGCACGTCCCGGCCCCCGCATCCTCAACATATGCTCGTCTATGGCCGCGACCGAAACCGCCCCTGAAGAGATTGCCCGATCTAGTATCGACGTGAACTTGCCAGAAGAAATCGTTCCAGCGAGGTCGGTCAGCACCGTAAGGCCGTTGGTTGTCCGGATTCCGGATCGGGAAATGGTCTTGCGGGGTTCGAAGTAGCGACTCCTTCTGACCGTCACTCCGCAGAGACGAGGGTCCAGGGGATACCTCACGGTGATTTCGGGCCTCGATGGGGTACCGTCCCAGAGCCCGAGCAGCCACGCCGCAGACATATGCGACGCTGCCGCCCCCCGGCCTGCTGCGAGGCAAGCTGCGAGGAGGGCTTGTTCGCCTGAGAGTGCCTGGTCCGCTGACCGGTAGACGCCGCCGTGGACTCGGATCCATCTGCCGTTGGCTAGCAAGGTTGAGATCTGGCGCGATGACAGGCCAGTCGACAACGCTTGGGCGCGGCTAACGACGCCGTACTGTCTGCGGAGGAACGCCTCGAGCTTGTTAGGGAACGCTGTCATGCTATATCAGTATATAACATGATATGAACTTGGGCGTGAACTTCCGAGTTCCAAAGAACTGTGCGTGTTTTTGCACCGAAATTGTGTAAAAACACGCACAGTCTTCGCGTAACGGGCGCTTGCGGGTGTTGTCGGCCCGCGTAATGGGCGCTTCGGGGTGTTGTCGGCCCGCGCGAGTTGTAGATCAGCCCACTGGTACCTCCCCGAGCGGCCGGCAAGGCGCCGCGTGGTTGGGTCGAGGCCGCAAGGCGCGACTACCGTCGGAGGTTGATGGGTACCGGCTTCGAGATACTTGTGTTGCTCCACGTGCTCTGCGCCATCGGTGGTTTCGGGGCTGTCGCCTACAGCGGGCTCTACACCTCACTGGCGTCCCGCCAGCCGAATGGCGGGACGAGCGCCGTCCTCGAGGTGAACCGGCTGGTATCGGGCCTCGCCGAAATGCTGATCTACGCAGCGTTGCTCTTCGGGATCGGAGCCGTGGCTGCCAGCCACTCGACTATCAAGTTCTCGTCCCCGTGGGTGTCGGCGGCATTCGGCGTGTACCTCGTCGACATCGCCCTGCTGCATGCGTGGATCCGACCGTCCCAACGTACCCATGCAGCCGTGGTGAGGCGATTGGAAGCGCCAGCCGAGAGCTACCCCGCGTTGTGCGGCGAGTGTGGCGGGTGCGGCACGTGTGACAGTCCGTTGGCGGGCGTGGACGCTTCGAAGCTAGGCGACGGGACGTCGACGTCGTCGGGTGCACAACCGCTCCAAAGTGGCGTGGTAGTGGCGGAAGGACAAGCACCCGCACCTGCACTGTCGCCCCAGCAAGCACGAGCAAAGGACGTCGAGGACCTTCGCCGCTATGAGCGGCGTATCAACGTCGGCTGGGCCTGCTTCAACGTGCTCGTAGTGGGTGCGGTCTACCTAATGGTGTTCAAGCCAGGTGGCCGATGAGCCTCGGGAAGCCGACGAGGCTACGGCACCCGATGAGCCTCGGGAAGCCGACGAGGCTACGGCACCCGATGAGCCTCGGGAAGCCGACGAGGCTACGGCACCCGATGAGCCTGCGTCACCCGATGAGCCTCTGGCAGCCGATGGGGTTCTGGCACCCGTTCTGGCGAACCGCGTCGCCAGCGGCGGCATGAATCCCGTCGAACGCCTCCGCTATATAG
>JAKCEB010000233.1 GCA_021838305.1 Actinomycetes bacterium
CGCTACCGTCGAACGGTGCGCCCGTGCGGGCCAACTGTCGCAGATCGCCGCCGACATGGAGGCGGTCTCCGCCGTGATCGCTGCGTCCGATGACCTGCGGACCGTCATCGCTGAGAACGCCATCGCAGTCTCGGCGAGGCGTACCGTTCTCGACGAGATCTTCTCCTCGAAGGTCGACGACGCGACGTGGGCGCTCGTAGGTTTCGTGGTCGACTCCGAGCGGGCGAGCGAGATCCCGGCCGACGTTGCGTGGATCGCCACGCACCTGCGTGCAGCCTCCGAGCGCCTCGAGGCGGTCCCCGGGCAACCGCTCGGCTTCAAGGCAGCCGAGGAGAGAGTCCTCGGCTATGCGGGCGCCGTGCTCGAATCGGTCAGCGGCGAAGCGGAGCTGGGCGAGATCGAGGACGAACTTTTCCGTTACCGGCGGATCGTCGGCGCCTCCGCCGACCTGGCCAGGGCCCTTTCGGACCCTGAGCTGCCGGCCCGGTCGAGAAGGGACATTGTCGGCGCTCTTCTTGACAGTAAAGTCACGTCGGCAACGGCGGCGTTGGCCGCCTACCCGGTGACAGTCGGGAGGCCGAGGGACTACGAAAGCCTTCTCGACGTCCTATTGACCCGGGTCGCCGACGAGGCGAACCGGCGCGTCGCAGACGTGCGAAGTGCGATCGAGCTTGACGAAAGCCAGCGCAGCAACCTTGCTTCGGCGCTGTCGCGGACGCTGCGACGCAACGTGGACATCCGCGTCGAGGTGGACCCGTCTCTTATAGGCGGGTTCGTAGCGACGGTCGGCGACGTCGTCGTCGACGGAAGCGTCCGGCGCCAACTTGACATCCTCAAAGAGCGCCTGGTGGCGCCTGAGCTCAACACCACGACAGGAGAACGCCTCTGATGGCGGAGCTGACGATCAACGCAAATGAGATAGCCGAAGCTATTCGCCGCAACGTGAGCGGCTACACCCCCGGCGTGTCCACCGAGCAGGTGGGCCGCATCCTCGAAGTCGGCGACGGCATCGCCCGGGTCAGTGGCCTGCCGAACGCGGCGGTCAACGAGATCCTCGAGTTCGAAGGGGGAGCGCTCGGCTTAGCCCTGAATCTCGACGAGGACTCGATCGGGGCCGTCGTTCTAGGCAGTGTTGACCGCATCGAGGAAGGCCAGACTGTCAAAGCGACCGGCCGCATTCTCGCAGTCCCCGTCGGCGACGCGCTCATAGGCAGGGTGGTCAACCCCCTAGGGGAACCGGTCGACGGGCTCGGCCCGGTCACCACCGAGCTGACCCGGCGCCTTGAGGTCCAGGCCCCAGGCATCATCGACCGCCAACCGGTCAAGGAGCCCCTGCAGACCGGGATCAAGGCGATCGACGCGATGACCCCGATTGGGCGGGGGCAGCGCGAGCTCATCATCGGCGACCGCAAGACCGGAAAGACTTCCGTAGCGATCGACACGATCATCAACCAGCGCGGCCTCGGCGTGAAGTGCATCTACGTCGCCATCGGCCAAAAGGGCTCCACCGTCGCACAAACGGTCAACACGCTGCGCGAGTACGGCGCAATGGAATACACCGTCGTAGTGAACGCTCCAGCCTCGGAGCCGGCCCCGTTTAAGTACCTCGCCCCCTACTCCGGCTGCGCTATGGGCCAGCACTGGATGGAGAACGGCGAGCACGCGCTGATCGTCTACGACGACCTCTCCAAGCAGGCCGACGCCTACCGGCAGCTGTCGCTCCTCCTACGCCGGCCACCTGGGCGTGAGGCGTATCCGGGCGACGTCTTCTACCTTCACAGCCGTCTCCTCGAAAGAGCGGCGAAGCTCTCCGACGAGCGCGGCGGCGGGTCGCTCACCGCCCTCCCGATCATCGAGACCAAGGCCGGCGACGTCTCCGCGTACATCCCGACCAACGTGATCTCGATCACAGACGGCCAGGTGTTCTTGGAATCCGACCTGTTCTACTCAGGTGTCCGTCCCGCGATCAACGTCGGGATCTCGGTGTCGAGAGTCGGCGGCTCAGCGCAGATCAAAGCGATGCGCTCGGTTGCCGGAACCCTAAAGACCGACCTCGCCCAGTTCCGTGACCTCGAGGCGTTCGCTGCCTTCGGTTCCGAACTCGACAAGGTGTCGCAGGCTCAGCTCGACAGGGGATACCGGCTCACCGAGATACTCAAGCAGCCTCAGAACTCTCCGGTCCCCGTCGAAGAGCAAGTTCTATCCATCTTCGCCGCCACGAAGGGTTTCATCGACGACATCCCGGTGTCCGATGTCCGCCGCTTCGAGTCGGAGCTTGTCGCCAACTTCCGTGCCGGTCACGCCGATCTCCTCGACGAGATCCGCTCCACCAAGTCGCTTCCCGACGAGGAGAAGATGCGGTCCGCGATCGATTCGTTCAAATCGGTGTTCGCTCCCGGCGATACCGGCAAGTAGGAGCTAGCTATGGCCGGTGGCCAGGAGCGGGTGCTGCGAAGGCGCATCCGAAGCGTCGAATCGACGAAGAAGATCACCCGGGCGATGGAGCTCATAGCCGCGTCGCGGATTGTCAAGGCGCAACAGGCAATCGCTGCCGCCCGTCCGTATGTCGAAAAGATGGCGGAGGTGGTCGGCCACCTCGCAGCTTCCCCGGATTCTGCGGGCCACCCGGTGTTTCGCTCGGCGAGTGACACGAGAAGCGTCGCTATCGTTGCCATTACTGCCGACCGGGGGTTGGCCGGTGGCTACAACGCAAACGTGATCCGTGCAGCGGAGCGTCTCGCCAACGAGCACCGGTCGGCGTCCCGTCAGGTTCGGATGGTCACGGTCGGCCGTAAGGGCGCGAACTATTTTCGTCACCGCCGTGCCGATGTCATGTTCTCGTTGATAGGAAAATCGGACCGTCCCAGCTACGAAGACGCGCGCGAAGTCGTGTCCGCAGTCGTTCCCGCCTTCGAGGCGGGCGATGTCGACCGCATCGACCTTGTGTACACAAGATTCCTGTCGATGGGCTCCCAGGCAGTGACCGTGCGCCAGCTCGTCCCGGTTGAGCCCGGCGCCCCCGAGCACGGCGGCAGCGACACCACCGCGTACGAGTTCGAGCCGGAACCGGCCGAGATACTCGATCGCCTGCTCCCGAGCTGGCTCGAAGCCGAGGTCCTCGCGGCGATGCTCGACTCGGCGGCATCCGAGCACGCGTCGCGACAGCGCGCTATGAAGGCCGCAACCGACAACGCCGACGAGCTGATCAAGACGCTGCGGCGGATCATGAACCGGGCCCGTCAGGACGCCATCACGTCTGAGATCATGGAGATCGTCGGCGGGGCGGAGGCACTTCGACTCGAGCCGAGCGAGGACGCAGGATCATACAACGAGACTTACCAGCCGATGTCAGAGTCGGCCTGAGCGAGGAGCAGAGATGACAGCAGTGGAAAGCGTCGAAGCCGTGGAGGGGCGCATCGTCGCGATCGCCGGGCCGGTCGTGGACGTGGAGTTCCCCCCGGGACACCTTCCCGAGATCAACCACGCGGTTGAGATGGAAGTCGACGACGAGGGCATAAAGACGAAGATCACAGCCGAAGTCGCCCAGCAGATCGGCGAGGGCCGGGTCCGCTGTATCTGCCTGCGCCCGACAGACGGGCTGCGGCGCGGCACCGCTGTCACCAGCACAGGAAAAGGTATCTCGGTTCCGGTTGGCGACGCCGTTCTCGGTCACGTATTCAACGTGGTTGGCAGGGCGCTCGATGTCGAGTCGATCGGCGAGCCAGACGAGTGGTGGGAGATCCACCGTGACGCCCCCGCGTTCGACGCCCTCGAGCCGCGCGCTCAGATGTTCGAGACCGGCA
>JAKCEB010000234.1 GCA_021838305.1 Actinomycetes bacterium
CAAGGCAGCCCCAATCGGTGGGGCTGCCCAGGCAGGTTCGTCGTTTGGTCCCTGCCAGCGCTCCAAGTCCGGCGTTTCGAGGCGGGGACGTCCACTCAAATAGGCAGCGACACCGCCTATCAGGCCAGCGCCAGCTATGGCCAGGCATATCCAGACCGCGTCTCTCGCACCGTGGGTTTTGCCACCAGAAAGCGTTGCCGCGAGGAACGCCAGGATTGGCGCCACGAGGAACGCAGTCAACCCGCGTAGCAATTCGACGAGAGCGAACACCCGCTGCAAAAGCTTCGCTGGTAGCGAGAAGCCGACCATGAACAGGGCGGGCGACACTGACGAAGCCGCTCCAATTCCGATCAGTGCAGCAGCGACTCCTAGACCGAAACCGTTGGCCGGTAGGACGGCAACCATGACCACCGCCCCCGCCATCAAAGACATGAGGCCTGCGAAGGCGAGAAGCGGAGTGAATCGGGTGCGAAACAGGATGCCGAACAGGCCGGCGACAGCTATCGCCGCCACGAACTCGGGTAAGAAGACGAGCGCGCCATGGCTGGGGCTCGCCTTCGCTAGCGCGAGTATACCGAGCTCCATGAGCCCGAAAGCCGCAGCACTCGCAGCTAATGCCACGAAGAGGCCGGCGACCGGGACCGACTTCGCCGCTGCCCGTATCGGCATCAGCGGACGGTGGATCTTGTACTCGTAGACGACGAGTGCGACGATGAGCCCGAAGCCTACGCAGAGCGGCACGATCGAACCCGGGGTTGCTTTCATGGTTGCCTGCAGTTCGCCGGCGCCGTAAAACGCAGTTGCGCAGCCCGCGATTGCTAGCGTTATGGCCACTAGATCCCATGGGGCGCTTCGATCCTGAGGTCCGTCATCTTGGAATGTCAGCAACGAGAAGCACAATGCGCCAAACGCTGCGATCGCGCCAGCCACGAACAACGGTCGCCAAGCGTGAGCACCGAGCTGTAGCGCCCCGATGGTAGGCCCGATCGCCACGGCCCCGAAGATGCAGAGGTTCATCACCGCCGCGGTCGTGGGCATCTTGGTCACCGGCCACGAGGTCACCAGCGGGGGAACCGCCGCGATCAGCATCAGGCTGGTGGCAAGTCCCTCCGCAACGAACGCCCCGATGAACACGTCCGGCGTCGGCGCCCAGGCCGCCAACGTCGACGCGACGACGAAGAGAAGCTCGTATCCGACCAGGAGGCGACGAGCCGGGAAGTGCATGGCGAGCTGCACAGCGATAACGGTCCCTGCCGTGTATGCGCCCGTCGACAACGCAAAGGCCATGTCGAAAGACGAAGTGGACAGCCCCACGCCCTTTATAAGCGTCTTTTCGAGTGGAAGGGTGGCCACGCTCACCGCCAGGTATGGCACGAGGGAGAGGATGACGAGTGCGACCGACGCCAGGTAGCTGTTGGCTAGCGGCCCTCGCCGGGCCATTGTCAACCGGCCCGGTAGAGGTTTGCGACGGCGATGATGTCTTCGCTTCCGTAGCCGCTGTCGACGACCGCCTGAAAGGCCTCTTGTACAGCTGCGGCTATCGGAAGATCCTTGGCTGACCCGTGCGCTGCTTCGCCCGCGAGGCGGGCGTCTTTGGCCGCCAACGTGGTCGTCCACCAAGTGGGGCCGGCACCGTCGATGATTCCTTCGAGGCGGTTTTTCAGGCCTGCCGCCAACATCGGCGACGTCCCGAGGAGGTCGCCGAGCTGGTCGTCGCTGAGTCCGCCCGACCGACCCACCGTCAGCGCTTCCGCGACGGTCACGATGCCGGAAAGAAGAAGGAGGTTGACTGCGAGCTTCGCGGCCGTCGCCATCACCGGCCGGTCGTAGCGCTTCACCGGGCCGCCCAGACTTTCGAGCACCGGCGTCAGGGCGTCCAGTCGCCCGGCGACGCCGCCGGCAAGGTAAGTGGCTTTGCCTTCCCGAACCGCCTGGGGGGCTCCAAGGATCGGCATTGCAACAAAGTGCTTCGACGTGTCAGCCAGCTCGGCGCTCAAGGCCGTCGAGATCGTGGATGCGTCGACGTAGGTGCGCTGGCCTATCTCCCGAAGCACGCCTTGTGACCCTGTCGTAACATCGCGAACGGCGTCGTCGTTCGCCAGGCTGCTGATTACGACCTCGGCGCCGGCCGCCGCTTCCTTCGGGCTGACCGCTTCTGTCGCTCCGTTTGCGACCAAGTCTTTGGCCCTGCCGCTACTGCGGTTCCATACTGTCAGCTCATGTCCGCCCTCCTGAAGCCTGGTGGCCACAGCAATGCCCATCCGTCCGAGACCAAGCACGGCAATTCTCATTTGTCCTCCTGAGTCGGTGTTTGTTGAACTCGATGTCCGCACTCCACGCGCGGCTCAGCCGCTCAGGTCCACCAGAAGCTTGCCTTGGACTCCTTGCTCGCCGAGAAGTCTGAACGCGTCGTTGATCTCTTCGGGCGCCATGATCCGGTCGACGGTCACTTCTAGCCGGTGGTCGCGAAGAGCATTCAGAGCGTCAGTTATGTGACCGGCGAGCACTTTGTCGTCTTCTATCAGGCCGGCGTATCCATAGACGGTGATCGCTTTCCCATAGAGGGACTGCAGAGGGACGTTACCGTTCTCGCCCGCCGAGGTCCCGAATATTGCGAGTCGTCCCCGCGGCTCGAGCAATTCGATGCAAGCGCCGGTGTACTCTCCGCCCAAGGGGTCGATTACGACCGTCGGATGCAACTCACGAGCCGTGTCGGCGAGGTCGGCGGCATTGCCGACAACGACGCGATCGGCGCCACGCTGCGTGATCCAATCGGCCTTGCTTTGATTGGTTGTCTGGCCCCACACGGTCGCTCCCAGAGCGTGCGCCACCGAAACCACCATCGAGCCGACACCTCCGCTCGCCCCCAGCACGAGCACCCGGTCCTTGTCCGTGACCTTCGCCTTCTCGGTTACCATTCGCCACGCCGTCACTCCCGCAACGCCCATGGCTGCAGCGGCGGCCAGGTTGACTCCATCCGGGACGTCGATCAAGGAGGCCTTCGGGACTAATGCACGAGTGGACCACAGGCCATCTCGGGTCGAGCCGATCCCGTAACCTCTCACCATGACGGGGCGACCATCGAGTGTCCCTGAGCCTTCAACGCCGAGGGTCCTCGGAGGCGTGGAACCGCCCGGTAGCCTGCCCATCGCCGCGTAACGGTCCACTGGGTTGACACCGCCGAAGGCCATGTCAACAACGACGTCGCCGTCCGACGCCTCCCCGATGTCGACGTCCTCAACTTTCAAGGGTTTGCCATACTCCAAAAGACGGACAGCGTGAATCTGCATGCAGTCTCATTTACCCATCGACGCCGAGCCCAAGCATCCTCGCTAAGCGACGCACAAGCGATTTCGCTTGTCCCCTAGCGATCCGCTGCGCTGGCTCGACGGTTCGCTTTCATGATCGCCTCCACGAGCTCCCCCTTGCTCATCGATGACCGGCCGCTCACGTCAAGACGCCGGGCGACCTGTTGAAGATGGCGCTTGGATGCATTCGCATCGACGCCCTCGGCCGACGCGTACTGCTTGGGCGATCCCGCTCCACCCTTGGCCGACTGCTCGTCGGACGGACCTTTGGTGTCTTTCGGTTCCCAATGATCCCCCACTTTTTCGAACGAGTGCTTGAGAGAGCCGTAGGCGGTCTGATAGGCCCGGCGATCCTCGCCGTACTCATGCAGCGCCGAGTCGAGTGTCTCGGCGAACGTCCGCTGGGCCTTAGCAGGCGAGCGACGCAACGTGGACGGCAGTTCGCT
>JAKCEB010000235.1 GCA_021838305.1 Actinomycetes bacterium
TGCACAAGGTGACCGTCGGAGAGGTTGACGGTCAGCTGGTCAAGTGGAAAGATCTTGCCGGCCGGGACCGCCTGCCCCGGCTTGTAAACTGTCTTCATCAGGATGCTTTTTGCTTCGTAACCTCCGATCAGCAGCACGACCAACCCAATTATCAAGAACAACTTTTTCTTGGATTTCTTCGGTGCTTCCTCGACTGTCTCGGCTGTTTTCGACTTCGACTTGACCGATTCGGCTGTGGCGCTCATGGTTGGCTCCCTGTGGAAGATAGGACGACGATATCTATGCGGCGGTTGAGCGCCATGTTCGCCGGAGTGGTGTTCGGTGCGACGGGCCGCGTCGAGCCGTAGCCGGTCGCCGACAGACGGGAGGAGGCGATCCCGTCGCTTTTCTCCAGGCGCAGCACCACGTTGACCGCTCTTACCGCTGACAACTCCTCGTTCGAGGTGAAGACACCGCCGACGATGGGCTGGTTGTCCGTGTAGCCCTCGACGTCTATGTGGTAAGGGTCACTCCTTAGAACCGAGGCGACGGCGTCTATAACCTGCGTGCCGGCCGGCCCAAGGTTCGCTGAGTCCGAAGCGAAGAAGACCTTGTCCGCCAGCACTTGCACTACAAGTCCACGTGTCTGTTGGCTCAGGCTCACGTCTCCTTGGAGGCCTTGGCGGACGAGAGCGTTGTCGATCTGCGCCTGCAGCGCCACCAGAGACGCTTTCGGGACGGTGCCCGATGAAGACGGCGGGGGCAGTGTGGTAGTGGTAGTCGTCGGCCCGAGCGGGTTCGGGACGATCGACTTGTACTGGCTCCCGGCGGTCTGGGTGAGGCTTGCATTCTGGAGCAGCCCGGACCCGTTTGTCAGAACGCCTGGTTTAGGGTCGAAGCTCTGCTTCAGGCCTAAAGCCAGCGCCAGGAACTTCTTCTGGTTGATCGACGAGATAGCGAACAGAACGATGAACAGTGCGAGCAGGAGGGTGATCATGTCGGCGTAGGTGAGCAGCCATCGCTCGCCGTTCTCGACCTCTTCTTCGTGGGCTTGGTGGCGACCGCGTTTGGTCATGCCGCTAGCGCCTCATCCCTGGTGCCCGGGGGGAGATGGGATTCCATGCGGGCTTTGATCATGCGGGGGCTGCTCCCGGCCTGGACAGCGAGCATTCCGTCGACGATCATGCGTTTGCGCGAGACTTCCACCTGCGAAGCCCGTTTGAGCTTGTTCGATATGGGCAGCCAGAAGACGTTTGCTGCCATGACACCCCAGAGCGTTGCAGTGAAAGCGGACCCGATAGCGGCTCCGATGGTCGAAGGGTTGTTGAGGTTCTGCAACACGTGGATCAGACCGACGACCGTGCCGATGATGCCGAGGGTCGGTGAGAAACCACCCAGGTCCTGGAAGAACTTCGCACCCATCTTGTGGTGTTGTTCCGTCGCCGCTATCTCACCCTCCAGAATGTCCTGCATCTCCTCGGGATCTGTCCCGTCGACTGCAAGCTGGACGCACTGACGCAGAAAGGGGTCGGTGATGTCCTTCGACGCCGCCTCGAGGGCTAACAGCCCCTCTTTGCGTGCTATCGACGCGAACTGGAAGATCTTCTCGATGTCCTCCTCGGTGTCGGGGTCGGGCACGCCGAAGGCCGACATTAGGATCGACTTGATCTCCTTGACGTCGCGCTTCATGAAGCCGGCGGCTCCGACTGCGAGCGTGCCACCGAATACCAGGATCAGCGGGGCCGGCATAAATAGCACGGCAGGGTTGGAGCCGTCGAGGATCATGGCAAGAAACACGCATGCCAGCGCTCCCCCGACTGCCATCGGGGTCAACCTGTCGAGGCTGGCTTTCATCGAGGTTCGACCCCGGGGCGATGTGGCTCCTCTGGGTGCTCGTCGATGTCCGAATCTGATTTGACCAGGCGGAGCCGCTTTCCTTCGCCAGGTCCGGGTGCGCTGTTCGCCAGGCGCAGCACACGCGCCTTAACCTCTACCATCTCATCGATGATCTGATCCAGGGATTCTTTGACCAGGTAGCGAGTCCCGTTGACGAGAGTTATGACAGTGTCAGGAGTCTCCTCGACCTTCTCGATGAGGTCGACGTTCACCGCTATGCGGTTCCCATTGCCGAAATGTGTTAGCACTATCATCCGAGGTCCTCCTGAGAGGCGCTTCCGCGGGCGGAGGCGCTCCCGGATTCTCGGTGGGCCCCAGAATCGGCTTGAGATACCCCATAGGGACGAAAGCCGCGTCCGGTGCAGAAACCCCCGTCACGGGCTGTCTTCGGTAGAAGCTGCGGTGGGGCCGTAATCGGTCGTTCCGGTGAACCCCTGCCGCTGCGTCAGGCGCATCAGCTCGGCTCGGCGTGACTGATGTGAATACGTAGTGGTCACCCAGCTGAGGACCGAGCCGAGGATCCAGCAGCCAACCAGGGCTACGAGGAAGCGCTCCCCGGCAGCGACAGTACCGATGTCACCGTTGAGGATCCCGGGCACCATGGGAAGACTGACCAACACCGCCCCGGCTATGACGAACTCGGGGTGTCGGACGCTCATCGGAGGGCGACGTGCGTCTCAGAATTCTCCTGTGCGGCGGGAACGAACTGCGGCCACACCATAGGGCGGACCTGTCTGCGTCGAGCGGCTGAGACGCCTTCGTCGTCGATGTCCGGGCCGGAAATCACCGACAGCTTCGGCCGGCCGAGATCTTTGCAGTCGTCGCTCAGCAGGTCGGCGATCGCCGCCACCCACCTTTGCGGTGTTGACGGAAAGTCCCCGATTCGAAGGACCGGTATGTCGAGACCAAGCACACGTGCCGGTGAGGCGGTCGACTCGACCCTGTCGACGACGATCGCATCCAGCCCGTCGAGGGCTTGCGCCCACCTGGCTATGTCCTCGGTCTTGTACATGGCGTCGACGACGCCGATCACCAGCGTCGGCCTGAGGGCGGCCAGCACGTGGCGGGCCCAGACGGTCGATGTTGCTCCGGTCGGTGAATCGACGGCCACGATACCGACCCGGCCGCGCCGGAGGCTCGGTCCGAACTCCATGGCGTCAGCAGCGTCGCTGATAAGCAGCTCGTCCTTCACCGGAGCACCACCGTGGTGGGGGCGTGCGACGCCGATCAGCGAGGGATCGGAATCTATTTCGGCGGCGATTCGAGCTGCTTCGGCCGTCGCTCGGTCGCCGGCGCCGATCACGGCGATCAGCGATCCGGGACGCCTCGGGATGCTCGACGGGCTCGGCATCGCCTCGAGGAGTGTTGTAAGCGCCGCGAGCGTGCTGGCGCCGGCACTGACAGCGCTTTCCACCCGTGTCGCCGACTGCGGGTCGAAGCCGACGTCGAGAAGCTCGCCGCGCAGGATCGAAGCGACGGGAGGCGAAAAGTCACCTGCGTCACGGTTCAATGTGTCGCGGGCACCCGGCGAGTCGTCGAGGTCGGCCAGGTCCTCGACCGACAGGCAGGTCGGAACGAACAGTTCCGAGCCGAGCACATCCGTATCGTCGGCTTCGTAGCCGATGTATAGCGCTTGCGGCTCTGCCATCTCGCTAGCTGGCTCGCCAACAAGTGCAGAAGGCTCGCTGGGAGTCGCCTCGACGGCGCGCCCCTCCCGTGATTGTTCGGCCGGCACAGGCGGCGCTCCCGTAATGTGTGCAACGCGGCTCAGAACCGCCTCGAACGACGGGTTCTCGGCCGGCGCCTTCTCAGCGTCGGACGCTTTGGCTG
>JAKCEB010000236.1 GCA_021838305.1 Actinomycetes bacterium
GACCCTGGATCGATACCGACCACGGGCCGGAAGGTTCGCGAAGCTCTACCGGGGCGGTGTTCGGCACCGCGATTCACGGTCTGTTCGAAGACGACGACTTCAGAAGGGCATTCCTAGCAGACGTCGCGGTCCGGGCGGGAATAGCATGGGATCCCGGTCCGAAAGTGTCATTCGCTTCGGCGCGAGAACGGCGCTTCGACACGATCGCCGACGCTATCGAGGCGAACGTCGACACGTCGGCGATCATGGACCTAATAGACGGAGCCAGACGATGATCTTGTACCTGACCAACGCCCCAAGCGAGATCCTGGCGCTTCGGTCGATCGTCGAGGGCCTCCCCGACGGTTTCCCGGAGCTGCGTGCAGCCGACACGACTTCGATGACCGCCGCCCCAAACCTCGACGGCGTGACCCTCGTAGCGCTCCGACTGCTCGGAGGCGCCGACGCCTGGAGGGAGCCGCTCGGCGAGCTCACAGCTAACGCTAAGCAAAGGGGAATACCGCTCTTAGCCTTCGGGGGAGAGGCGGCCCCCGACGCGGAGCTAACGGCAATGTCGAGTGTCCCGAGCGCCACGGTCGCTCAGGCGTTCGAGTACCTCGTGCACGGCGGCCTGGCAAATCTCGAACAGATGCTCCGCTTTGTGTCCGACACCGTCGCAATGACCGGTTTCGGCTTCGAACCGCCCGTCGAGGTGCCCGTTTCGGGCGTCTACTATCGAAGCGCCGACGCTAGCGGCCCGACGGTGGCCGTCCTTTTCTACCGGGCCCACCTGATCTCCGGTAACACCACCTTTGTCGACGACCTGTGCGCCGAGATCGAATCGCGCGGCGCGGGCGCCGTCGCCGTTTGGGCGTACTCGCTTCGCCCTGGGGCACAAGGCGAGGTCGACGCGCTGAACCTGGTGCGCGACCTGGCGCCGGACGCGATCATCGCTACCGTCTTGGTGTCGGGGTCCGCCGCCGAGGACGGCCTTTCCTGGGACGCGTCGGCGCTCGGGTCACTCGACGTCCCTGTCATTCAGGCTGTCACGTCGACTGGACCGCGCGCTGCTTGGGAAGCTTCGTCGGCCGGTCTTGCGCCGATAGACGTGGCAATGCGCGTCGCGATCCCCGAGTTCGACGGGAGGGTCATCTCCGTGCCGTTCTCGTTCAACGAGGAGGTAGACGACGAAACCGCCCTCGGCACGTCGGTGTGCGCCTATCGAAGCGTCCCAGACAGGGTCAGCAGGGTGGCGGGTGTCGCAGTGAGCGCGGCCCGGCTGCGCTCGATACCTGCGGCAACGAAGAAAGTGGCGATCGTACTGTCGGCATATCCGACGAAGCGGAGCAGGATAGGAAACGCGGTAGGGCTCGACACGCCTGCGTCAGTCGTGGAGCTTCTGAAGGCCATGGAGCGCTCCGGCTACTCCGTCGAGCGGATCCCCTCGGATGGCGACACGCTGATCAGCGAGCTGATTGACACGTTCTCCTACGAGTCCCAGTCGATGAGCGAGCAGCAGCTCAGGTGTGCGCCGGGTCGGATGAGCGCCGACGCGTACAGAGAGTGCTTCGATGCATTGCCGAGCGAGGCCAGGGCCGCTTTGGAGGAGGCGTGGGGCCCGGCTCCCGGTGGGATCTACGTAGATCCCACCTCGGGGGATCTGGTATTTGCCGGTCTCGACCTCGGTAACGTGTTCGTGGCAGTACAGCCGCCAAGAGGTTTCGGGGAGAACCCCGCTGCGATCTACCACTCGCCGGACCTCGCGCCGACGCACCATTACCTGGCGTTTTACAGGTGGCTCGACTCGGTGTGGGGGGCCGACGCCATCGTGCACGTAGGCAAGCACGGGACGCTCGAATGGCTCCCGGGTAAAGGCGTCGGGTTGTCGTCGACGTGCTGGCCCGACATCGCGCTCGGCGACGTGCCGCTCGTGTACCCGTTCGTGGTCAACGACCCGGGGGAGGGCACCCAGGCTAAGCGCCGGGCGCACGCCACGATCGTCGACCACCTCCTGCCGCCGATGACGCGCGCCGAGGTCTACGACGACATCGCCCGCCTCGAAACGCTCCTCGACGAATACGCGCAGGTAGCCGCCCTCGACCCTTCCAAGCTGCCTGCCATCAGGGGGAAAGTCTGGGACCTGCTCGTGACAGCGGAGCTCCACCAGGATCTAGGCGTCGAGGCAGCGCCTGCGCAAGAGGCGTTCGACGAGCTGATCAACCACGTCGACGGTTACCTCTGCGAACTCAAGGACGCCCAGATCCGCGGGGGCCTTCACATCCTCGGCCGGGTACCCGAAGGCCAGGGCCGCCTCGATCTTCTCCTCGCCCTCACCCGTCTCCCCCAGGCCGGGGTGCCGTCGCTTCGCGAGGCAGTAGCGGGCAGGACCGGGACGTCGCCTTCCGCTACAGCGATCCAAGCAGCCGACCTCCTCGAAGCCGAGTGCTCGGCGCTGCTTCGCGGCGACACTGCTCCAGCGTCCGACGAAGAGCGGGCCGTCCTCGATTGGGTCGAGGGCACGCTGTCGCCTGCACTCGACGCGACACCAAACGAGATCACGTCGATACTGCGTTCACTCGACGGGCGTTGGGTTCCTCCCGGGCCGAGCGGGGCCCCGACGCGGGGCATGGCGCACGTCCTGCCGACCGGACGCAACTTCTACTCGGTCGACCCTCAGGCCCTGCCGAGCCGGCTCGCGTGGGACGTCGGGGTGAAACTCGCGGACGCTCTCCTCGAACGCCACCTCGGCGAGGAGGGACGCTACCCGCGAAGCGTCGGGTTGGTGGTGTGGGGGACTGCCGCCATGCGGACCGGCGGAGACGACATAGCCGAAGCGCTCGCCCTGCTCGGGGTGCGGCCGCGTTGGGCTGCGGAGTCGGGGCGCGTCGTGGGCATAGAGCTGATCCCGACGGAGGAACTCGGCCGGCCCCGGATCGATGTGGTGGTGCGCATCTCGGGGTTTTTCCGTGACGCGTTCCCGCATCTGATAGCACTCTTGGACGAGGCGGTCGAGCTCGCCGGTTTCGCTGACGGTGACCCGAGGATCTTCGGGGCACTACCCGGCGGCTACGGGTCGGGGATTCTGGCTCTCCTCGAAAGCGGCGACTGGCGAAGCGACGCCGATCTCGCCGAGGTTTACACCGCTTGGAGCGGCTACTCCTACGGCAGGTCCGGCATGGGGACACCGGCGTTTGGCGCGATGCGGAAACTTTTTTCCAAGATAGAAGTCGCAGTCAAAAATCAGGACAACCGCGAGCACGACATCTTCGACTCCGACGATTACCTGCAAGAGCACGGGGGGATGATCGCCACGATTCGGGCTTTGTCGGGGCGCCAACCGAAGGCGGTCTTTGGTGACACGGCGAACCCGTCGCGGCCGAAGGTGCGCAGCCTCGAGGAGGAGGCGGCGCGTGTCGTGCGCACACGGGTTCTCAACCCGAAGTGGATCGAGGCGATGACCCGGCACGGCTACAAGGGTGCTTTCGAGCTCGCCGCCACCGTCGATTACCTCTACGGCTACGACGCGACGGCGGGGGTCGTCAAGGATTGGATGTACGAGCGGGTGACCGACGCCTATGTGGGCGACCCGGCGATCAGGAAGTTCCTGGAGGAATCGAACCCGTGGGCGTTGCGTTCGATGGCCGAGCGGCTCCTCGAAGCTTGCGAGCGGGGCTTGTGGGACGCTTCGGAGGGGGCTTTAGCGACGTTGCGTTCCGCCGTTCT
>JAKCEB010000237.1 GCA_021838305.1 Actinomycetes bacterium
CGCGTCGGTGAGGTCCGTCCTGCGGGCGAACACGGACCCAGGAGCACCGAAGCCTTCAAGGTATCGGCGCGCGCCATCTAGGGCGTCGGCAGTTCGGCCGCAAACAGACACGGAGGACCCCTCCTCCAAGAAGACCTCCGCTATGGCGAGCCCAATGCCACGGGTCGCGCCCGCCACCATAACCTTCCGGCCTTCGAGTCCGAGCTTCATGCGCCGAGCCTTCCTTTCCCTTCAAGTATGGCCCGCGTGCTGTGACCGCGAGTTCCTGGAGTTTTCACCGGGGCGCGCCAATCCGGCACGTTGTGGGCACGGACAGTATTTGGTCTTCATAATAATCCAGCAGTTGGCAAATGTAAACGCCTACACCACTTGACCGGAAATGATTACTACGGATACCTTGACGCGGCCTCGTGGCTCATTTATATTACAACGGTTGTAACTTCCCTACGGAGGGTTGGTTCTTCGCGCTGATCATCGCTGTGGCGGTGGCAAGTGCCCGAGGGAGCATCGGCGGAGGACGCGACGGAAAAGCGATAAGACGAATGCTTCGCAATGCACGCTCGGGTGGCGATGGCGTCATCTCTTCGTCGACGGCGCCGAAGGACCAAGCTCAGCTATCGAGCGTCGAGTCTCCTAGCGACCACTCGGCTCCGATTTCCGAGGGGCGCATCTGAGGCCTTGGAATAAAGTGAATCGTCCGGTATCGCTCGTCGTGATCAGCGACGATGGACATATGGCGGTGCCTAGTCGACTTGTCGGTCGATAAAGTCGGCCATTCCGGGGACGGTGAACGCGACCAAACCGTGTTCGGGCGCGTAGACAAGTCCCTTGTGGATCAGCCTCGCCCTGATCGGCCCAAGCTGCTGTTGGGTTTTCTTCCCCAGGCGCCGGGCGACCTCCCCGCTCAGACTGGGACTTTCTTCATCAGCTGCCATCGCTCGCAGATACCCCCTTTCTGCCGGCGTAGCCCGGTTCCAGCGGCTGGCAAAAAATCCGGAGTCCAGCTTGGCGCGCCCCGCCTCGACTCCGAATTTCGCGTCGGACGCAGTGATGCCGGGCCCGGGGGCATAATCCCAAGTTGCTTTGGCGAACTCCTGTACAAAGTACGGATACCCACCCGATGCAGCAACGACCGCGTGGATAGCCTCGCTCTGCCAAAGGACCCCCTGTGACTCGGCTGGCCGCGTCACCGCAGTACCGGCATCAGCTTGGTCAAGAGGACCGATGGGCCGGTAGTCGAAGAGACGCTCAGCGTACGAGCGAGCTTCGGCCAACATCGCGGGCAGGCTCGGCAGACCGGCTCCGATCACAAAAAACGGCACTCCCCTTTGACCTGCCTCATGTACAGCGGTGCAAATCGCTGCCAACTCGCCGCGAGACAGTTCTTGCATCTCGTCGACAAAGACGGCCACTCCGACGCCGCGATCGACCGCCGAAGCGCCCAGGTCGAAGGCAAGCTCCGAGAGGTCCAAGTCCAAAGAACCACTATCTCCGCGTCCACGCTGAGGATCGATGTCAATGCCCAAGGCAAGGCTGCCGCTCGGATCGGTACGAATCGAGAACGACTTGAACGTTGCCAGAGCAGCTCGCAGTCGCTCGCCCACTCCCCACGATCCGGTTACCTGTCTCAGCGACTGGTTCAGGCTACGGGCCACCATTTCGCGAAACGTGGATCCAGTCGAATCGGCATGAATTCGAGCTTCCACGTGCGCGACAATCCAGGGCCGCCGGCGAGCCTGTTCGGCCAGCTCGTTCAGCAGGACCGTCTTGCCGACGCCCCGCAGACCGGTCAGGATCAGGCTCTGGCTCGTCCGACCTATCTCCGCTCGGGCCACCAAAGTTGCGAACCCGTTGAGGACCTGCTCCCGTCCGGCGAGCTCCGGCGGTCTCAGTCCAGCCCCCGGGCTGTACGGATTCAGGATTGAGTCCACTACACAATGATAACAAAGTATAGGTACGTATAACAGAACTTGTTATACATTGTTATCTTTTGTATCGTCCAAGCTCGGAACCGTCGACCCCGACCTAAACGGAGGTGCGTTGCCGGAGCTGGTAGCGCACCAGCCCACTTCAGATGTCGAGGTCGAGCCGCATCGCCACCTGTCCCTTAGGCGACAGTCCTCTCGCCAGGTCGTGGTCTCCTCGGGCGAGCATCTCGGGTCCCAGCTCCGACTCATCCAAGCGACGTCTCAGCCCGGGGCAGCTGTGTTTGTTCGGAGCGTTGGACAGCGTTCAGCAGCGAAGTGACGTCGGCAGGCAGCGCACGATGCGGATGGCTCCGGCTGCGGCAATCACAGCAGCCAAAACCATGAGGGTCGCGGTTGCGACTAGTCGGGGGTCGCTGCTAACGAATGCGGGGGCGCGTTGCATCACGCTGGTCCACCATATGGTGCTGGCAATGAGGATGCCGACGATGGCAAACGCAACCGCTATTGCCATGCCGGCCTCAGCAGTGAGGACTGAACGTGGAAAGGAGACCTTGCGGGCCGCTGCGACCACGAGGACGGTCCACGCCGCGAAGGTGAGCACCACCAGTGCTACGAATATGAGCGCGATCGTCGTGTAGGCGGTCGAGCCACCGTTGCGCCGGTGGGAGGTCAGATGATGGGCCCACATCAGCACCGGAACAGTTACCGCGGCGGAAGCGGCTGTGCACCCCGCGGCCCGAAACGCATGGGCGCGGATAGACGACCAGCCGCCCGAGCGCAAGAAGCGCAGCAGAGTGGGTAGCGCTAACGCCGCTCCTGCTAACACGATGAGCCCCGCGACTTCGGCCACCGCTTGGATGACGGTATAGGAGAGGTCGGGAAGGTGATGAGCGCCCGGGTCGTTAGGTAGCGCGGTGTCGAAGTGTTCAGACATCTTGGCCAAGCTGGAACCAGCGACGACCATGACGGTCCAAGAGACGACCACCATCAACACACCCGCCCTGACCCGATCCGGTGATGGGACACTGTCCCCGGTCAGACCGGAGCGTCGGGCGCGTTCTCTAACGCCACCTGCCCTGATCGACACCCGCGCCTTGATCGGCGGCCGTTCAGACCCATAGCTGTCCTGCATGAACGCGACGAACTCTTCGCCGTAGCGGTCCCGCCAGGCAGGCGGGTACCAGCGCATGAGTCGACCGAGGTTGTCGGGCGCCATCACAACAACCCCGGGTCCAGCCGGGAGATCTGACGCAGGCGGACCGAGCCCACGTCGGCTATGCGACGCATCTCGTCTAGCGCTTCGGTGAGGGCCGCCGCGCCCGCCGGCGTGATCCGGTACGGACGGCGACGGTCTGTGCTCGCCAACGGCTCGATCAACCCGCGCTCTTCCAGACGAGTGATCGCGCCGTAAAGCGCGCCGGGACCTAGAACTGCGCCAGCAAAATGCTCGATGTCCTTAGCCAGCGCATGCCCATGCTTGGGCCCTTCCGCCAAGCTCGTCAAGATGAGCAGCGGCGGGTCGTTCGAACGCCCTCGTGGTCCGGTGGATCGTTGCACGTTATCACAATACTACGTCTTACGTAGCTACGCAAGACGTAGCGCGGATCTCGTCTCCGTGTGGGGCCGGGCGGCCATCAGTTCTGCCGCCACAGAGTCGCCGCCGGTATGAAGATCTTGCGGGCGGCGAACTGTGGCGGCGTCGAAGTCGCAGCGGCCGCTCGCATTCGGGGCGTACCGATGCTCTCCCACGGGTCTATCAAG
>JAKCEB010000238.1 GCA_021838305.1 Actinomycetes bacterium
CGGATCCTGACCTCGCCGTTGCCGTCGTGCGCCGTGACGAGGACGCCTATACGGAGGTCTGCCGTCGCCACCGGGGTGCTATCCGCTCGGCGACCGAGGTGATCCTCGGGTCTGATCCCGCGAGCGAGGACGTCGTCGCCGACGTACTCATCGCGTTCTGGGTCCATCCGGAGCTCTTCGAGCCGGCCCGGGGCACGCTGCACGGTTACCTCACTTTGAAAGCCAGGGGGCGCAGCATCGACTTGCTGCGCTCGCGTGCGAGCAGGCACCGCCGAGAGCTGACCGACATGCGGGCTGAGCGCAAAGCCGACCGCGACATCGACTCGCGGCTGTTGGCCGAGGAGGCAGGACAAGAGATCGCCAACGCGCTGGCGCTCCTCCCCGCCTCACAGAGGCTGCCGATATGTCTGGCGTTCTACGAGGGGATGTCCTACACCGCAGTCGCTCGGCACCTCCAGATTCCCGAGGGGACCGTCAAGTCGAGGATACGGGCGGGCCTGCGCCATCTTCGGGGTATCTTGCGGACGATAGAGTAGTCCTCGTAGTCCGCTTCGCGATCGAAGGGGGAGTGGTGCCCGGTACCGGTGACGAGATAGGGGCAGCTGGGGATGCCATCCAGGGAGCGAACCCGTTCGTAGGGATGTCCCCGAGGAATATGGCGGAAGCGGCGGCTCGCTGGGCGAGCGCAGCCGGGCGCCATCCGTTCGTGGTGATGTCGGAGGGACTCAAATGGGGCTCGGAGGAGGCCCGGGTTCTCGCAGGAATATCGGACGTCAAACCTGACCCGAAGGACAAGAGGTTCGCCGACCCGGCGTGGACGCGCCCGTTGTGGAAGCGCGTCGCGCAGTCCTACCTCGTGAGCGGCGCCGCCCTGCTCGGTAGCGTCGACAAGCTCGGGCTAGACGATAAGAGCGCTTCGCGGGCTCGCTTCGCCCTGAGCCAAGTGGTCGAGGCGTCAGCACCCACGAACGCCTTAGCGGGAAACCCCGCGGCGCTTCGTCGGGCGGCAAAGACCCGCGGCCGCTCCCTGGCCGCCGGCGCCAAGAATTTCGCCAAGGACATGCGACAAAACGGTGGGATGCCCTCCCAGGTGGACTCCCGGCCGTTCCGAGTCGGCGAGACGGTCGCCGCCACGCGGGGCGAGGTTGTCTACCGAAGCCCCATGTTCGAGCTGATCCAGTACGAGCCGACGACTCCGCGCGTCGGGGCGCGCCCGACGCTTATCATCCCGCCGCAGATCAACCGCTACTACTTCTTGGACCTAGCGCCGAAGCGGAGTTTCGTCGAGTACGCGGTCGGGCGGGGCATACAGATGTTCCTGATGTCGTGGCGAAACCCGACCCCGCACGAGCGTGACTGGGGTCTCGACGCATACGTTTCGGCGTGCATCGAAGCGGCAGAGGTGGCGGCGGAGGTCACCGGGGCGGACTCGGTCAACCTGGCCGGGTTCTGCGCAGGCGGCATGACGCAGTGCGCGACGCTGTCCCTGCTCGCGTCTCAAGGCCGCGACCTAGTCAACTCGGCGACCCTTGCTGTCACCTTGATAGACACGCAGATAAGCAGCACCCTCAACATGTTCTCGACAGAACGCACGATCCGCTCGTCGATCGCGAGCTCCAGGCGCAAGGGGATCCTCGACGGCCGCGAGTTGGCGCGGGTGTTCGCGTGGGTCCGCCCCAACGACCTCGTGTGGAACTACTGGGTCGCGAACTACCTGATGGGCGAGGACCCGCCGGCGTTCGACGTGCTCGCGTGGAATGCGGACGCCACGAACCTGCCGGCCGCTCTGCACGGCGAGTTCATGCACCTGTGGAACGACAACGCGTTGATGCATCCCGGCAAGCTCAACGTCGCCGGGGTCCCGGTCGACCTCGGCACCGTAAAGCAGGACGCTTACGTAGTCGGGGCGCTCACCGACCACCTCGTTCCGTGGCAGTCCGCGTACGCAGCCACGCAGGTCCTCGGTGGGGACTCCCGCTTCGTGCTGTCGAACAGCGGCCACATCCAGGCGCTCGTGAACCCGCCGGGCAATCCGAAGGCAAGCTTTTACACGAGCGACGCCGTCCCGGCGGACCCGGCGGAGTGGCTGGCGGGGGCGGAGCAGGTCCGCGAAAGCTGGTGGGTCGACTGGGCGGACTGGACCCTCGAGCGCTCGGGTGCGACAAAAGCGAAACCGCGAAGGCTCGGCTCGTCAAAGCACCCTAAGATCGTTGCCGCGCCGGGCGAATACGTCCGCCACTGAACCTTTAGCTCCCCGGGGGTACCGCCATGATGGACATGCCGCTCAGCACTTGGATGCTCTTCAACGGGGCCGCGAGCCATCACAGCCACGGCGAGATCGTGAGCCGAATGCCGGACGGTTCGCTGCATCGCTACAACTACAGCGACTTCTCAGGCCGGGCGAAGCGTCTGATGAACGTCTTCGATCAGCTCGGCGTGCCTGTAGGGGCAAAAGTTGCCACACTGGCTTGGAACTCCTACCGCCACCTCGAGGCCTACTTCGCGGTGCCGTGCGCGGGCCGGGTGCTCCACACGCTCAACGTGCGACTCTCCCCGGAGGAGCTGGCGTTCGTGATCAACGACGCCGAAGACTCGGTGGTGCTGGTAGACCCGGACTTCACGGGGCTGATAAGCCAGGTTCTTCCCATGACCCCCGGCGTGCGCCACGTCGTCGTGCTCTCCGAGACCGCCGACGCGGTCGACGGTGGCCTCGCTTATGAGACGCTTCTTGCGGATGCGGGGGCGGACTTCGAGCAGCCGGAGATAGACGAGTGGTCGCCGGCCGGGATCTGCTACACGTCGGGGACGACCGGACGTCCGAAGGGGGTCGTGTACTCGCACCGGTCGACTTTTCTCCATGCCCTCGCCTGTTCGTCGATGGCCGGCATCGCGATCGGTCCCGCTGACAGCGTGCTGCCGCAGGTGCCGATGTTCCACGCCAACGCGTGGGGTATGCCCTACGCCGGAGTGGCGGTCGGCTCGAAACTGGTGTTCTATGCCGGGGCGTTTGCTCCCGAGCCATTCGCGGATCTCCTCCTCGGCGAGCGGGTGACGGTGACGGGAGCGGTGCCGACAGTGTGGATCGCGCTGGCGGACACGCTCGCACGCAAGCCGCGCCCCGAGCATCTGCGCCACATCGTCTGCGGCGGCAGCCAGCCGCCCAAGGCGCTGATCGAACGCTACCGCCGGGACTTCGACCTGAAGATCATCCAGGCGTGGGGGATGACCGAGACCTCGCCGCTGGCGAGCATGTCGTGGCCGCAGGAGTGGATGAGAGACCTCGACGAGGTCGAGCTTTCGACCCGGGTGCGTGGGCAGGCGGGGCTGCCGCTCCCGGGAATCGAGATCGCCATCCGGGGAGACGACGGCGCCGACGTCGCTTTCGACGGCGAGTCGATGGGTGCGCTTTACGTGCGCGGGCCGTGGGTGGCGGACAGCTACCTGCACGGCCAGGGTGCCGAGAGCTTCACCAAGGACGGGTGGTTCAACACCGGGGACGTGGCGATTGGTAGTCCCGACGGGTATTTTGTCATCGCCGACCGCACCAAGGATCTGATCAAGTCGGGCGGGGAGTGGATCTCCTCGGTGGACATGGAGGCTTCGATCATGGCGATGCCCGGCGTCGTCGAGGCGGCCGTGATAGCGATCCCCGACGATCGCTGGGTGGA
>JAKCEB010000239.1 GCA_021838305.1 Actinomycetes bacterium
ACATCCGGCCCGACCGCCGGCGAAGCGACGAGGATCGAGCCGCCGTGCTCGCCGCGACCGCCACAGCGCGCGCCCGGCGACCGGATCTCGACGGGGAGCTGTTCGACCTGCTGGAAAGCACCTTCCTGGCGGGAAGCGCCTCCCCAGCCGAGAACGAGGTCACATTGAGGTTCCAGCAGCTCTCCGCCGCTCTCAACGCGAAGGGCGTCGAGGACACCGCCTTTTACCGCTACACCCGTCTCGTCGCGTTGAACGAGGTTGGCGGAGAACCGTCACGATTCGGAACGCTGCCAGAGGAATTTCACGAACACAACAGCAGCATCGCCCAGAGCTGGCCCGAGACGATGCTCGCCACGTCGACCCACGACACGAAACGCTCGGAGGACGTGAGGGCCCGCTTGGCGCTCATTTCCGAGATCCCCGACGAGTGGGCCGATTCTGTCCGGCGTTGGTCCGGGTTTGCGGATTCGCTCGGACGCGCCCAAATCACGGATCGACGGGCGGAATACCTGCTCTTTCAGACTCTCGTCGGGGCGTATCCCCTCTCGGTCGAGCGGGCGATGGACTACATGCGCAAAGCGCTTCGGGAGGCAAAGCTCGAAACGAGTTGGACTGCACCAAATGACGACTACGAGACGGCAATCGGCGAAATTATCGACGGACTGGCAACGCACGAGGCGTTCCAGGCCGACCTGAAGAGGTTCGTCGACAGGCTGGCATGGCCGGGGCAGGTCAACTCACTTGCACAGACGCTGCTCAAACTTACCTGTCCAGGTGTACCTGACATCTACCAAGGCTGCGAAAGCTGGAACCTGAGCCTCGTCGACCCGGACAACCGCCGAGCGGTCGACTTCGACATGATGTCGAAGCTCCTCGCCGAGTCGAAGCTCCGCTTCCAAAACCCGGACGCACCGGGACTTCTCGGCGAAGCGGACCGTAGCTTGGCGAAAATCTACTTGACTCAACGCACCCTAGCGGTGCGTTCAGAGCGTCGCGACGCTTTCGGCGTTGACGCCGGCTACCGACCGCTATTAGCGACCGGTACCCGAGCCAACCACCTCGTCGCGTTCGAGCGTGGACACCAGATCATTGCGCTCGTCCCCCGCCTTGTTATCGGCCTCGAAGCCGCCGGAGGATGGGGTTCGACAACACTCAACCTGCCCCCTGGCGACTGGCTTGACACTTTCACCGGCGAATCATGGTCGGGGACGCTGCACTTGCAGAAGGCGCTCGGCTCGTTTCCTGTGGCGCTTCTGACCTCGACGGGGAAGGTCCGATGACTTCGACCTTCAGGGTCTGGGCCCCCAACGCGTCAACGGTGGACCTGGTCGACGCCCGAGGGCGCCGTACCAGGATGGAGCCGATTGACGCCGGGACCTCGAAAGGATGGTTCGAGACGACTGCCGTCGTTCGCGTCCCGGGTTTGGACTACGGCTTCTCGCTAGACGGCGGCCCGCTGAGAGCCGACCCGCGCTCTGCCTGGCAGCCGGAGGGCCCCGAGGGACCGTCGAGAGTGCTCGAGCACGGATCGTTCACCTGGTCGGATCGATCGTGGCGAGGGTTCCACCTCCCTTCGGCAGTCCTCTACGAGCTTCACGTGGGAACGTTCAGCCCGGAGGGTACCTTCGACGGCGCTATCGGACGCCTCGACCATTTAGCGGATCTCGGTATCAGCGCGATCGAAGTCATGCCAGTCGCCGAGTTCCCCGGGACCCGCGGTTGGGGCTACGACGGAGTCAACCTTTTCGCCCCCCACCACAGCTACGGCGGCCCCGACGGCTTGCGCCGCCTAGTCGACGCGTGCCACTCGCGGGGAATCGCCGTGATCCTTGACGTCGTATACAACCATCTCGGGCCATCCGGGAACTACCTCGGCGAATTCGGTCCGTACTTCACCGACCGCTACCGGACCCCTTGGGGCCAGGCTGTCAATTTCGACGGGCCCGGCAGCGACGAGGTGAGACGGTTCGTTATCGACAACGCCATTCAATGGTTGCGTGACTACCACTGCGACGGCCTCCGCATGGACGCCGTACACGCCTTGTTCGACACGTCGGAGTTGCACATCCTCGAGGAGCTGTCGCGTGAGGTAGCCGAGCTGTCAGCTGCGACAGGATGGCGAAGGTGGCTCATCGCCGAGTTCGATCGCAACGATCCGAGACTCGTACGCAGTCGGGACGCCGGCGGCCTCGGCGTCGACGCCCAGTGGCTCGACGATTTTCACCACTCGCTGTATGGCCTGCTCAGCGGGGAGCGGGACGGTTACTACCGTGATTTCGGTTCGCTCGGTGACCTCTCCGCCGCCCTGACGCAAGCGTACGTGTACCAGGGCCGTTACTCCATGGCTCGCGGGTGCCGCCACGGAAGGACATTCGACGGCCTGTCCGGGTCGTCGTTTGTCGGATACAGCCAAAACCACGATCAGATCGGCAATCGGGCGCGAGGTGACCGCTCGGCTGCAAACCTCAGTGGCGGCCGGCTAGCCGCGGCTGCTGCGCTCACGTTTGTCGCCCCGTTCGTCCCGATGCTCTTCCAGGGCGAGGAGTGGGGGGCTTCCACGCCTTTTGCCTATTTCACTGACCACACCGATCAGGACCTGGCCGAAGCTGTGCGGGATGGGCGCAGGCGCGAGTTCGAAGCATTCGGATGGGAGCCGGATCAGATCCCCGATCCCGAGGACCTTGCGACATTCGAGATGTCGCGCCTCGATTGGTCCGAGGTAGGGCTTGCATCGCACCGCGATCTTCTCGATTGGTACCGGGAGCTGGTCGCAATACGCCGCAGCCGTCCCGAGCTACTCGACGGGCGCCTCGATAAGGTGCGTGTAGAAAAGGCGGGCGAGCAGGTCTTCACCGTGTCGCGGGGGGCGATCACAGTCGCAGTCAACTTTGGAAACGGCGAGGCCGCTGTCCCGATGCCAGGCAACCGCGTCCCCGACAGCCGGTACGCAGTTCTCGTCAGCTCGAACCCGGCCGCACGAATATCGGGTGACTACCTGGCGCTCCCTGGCGACGCCGTGAGCGTCCTCTGCGCCGAGACGGCGCCCCCACAACACTATTTCAACCCTCCGCCCAGCGGTTCGGGTCGTCTGGCCGGATCGGAGGATCCAACTTGACCTTTGCGGGATCGGCGTTCGGGGATGGCTGGCCGGTCGAGTCCTGGCCTGGAAGCCCCTATCCACTCGGATCGAGCTACGACGGAGCGGGGACGAATTTCTCCGTGTTCTCGGAGGTGGCTGACGGCGTCGAGTTGTGCCTCATCGACGACGAGGGCGACGAGAGGCGGATCGCTCTCGAAGAGCAGGACGCGGGCTGCTGGCACGCTTATGTGCCGAACGTGTCCCCAGGGCAACGCTACGGCTACCGGGTGCACGGTCCGTGGGAACCTGCGGCGGGATTGCGATGCAACCCGGCGAAACTGCTCCTCGATCCGTATGCGAAGGCGATCGAGGGTTCCCTCGACTGGAGCAGCGCCTGCTTCGGTCACCTTCCCGGCGACGAGCAGGTCCGCAACGACGCGGACAGCGCGTCGCATGTACCCAAGTCTGTCGT
>JAKCEB010000240.1 GCA_021838305.1 Actinomycetes bacterium
CGCATACCTGAGCTTCGATTGATCGACGTCGACAAAGCCGGGGGGAAGGTCCGCCTCGGAGGTGCGGTCACTCTTCGGGAACTGGCGACCCACCCCGATATCAAAGCCTCCTTCCCGTCGCTGGTGGACGCCGCAGGAGAAGTCGGCAACCCGCGGGTTCGCTCAGTGGCAACGCTCGGCGGAGCCGTAGCGCACTCCGACCCCCGACAGGACCTGCCGCCCGTGCTGCTCAGCCTTGACGCGACCGTGTCCCTGGCGGGTCCGAGAGGCACACGACAGGTTCCCCTCTCCGGTTTCGCGACAGGTTTCATGGAGACGAAGCTCGAGCCCGACGAACTCGTGACCGGGGTCGTACTGCCCTTGCTTTCTGGCCAGCGCGCGCACTACGCCCGCTTCACTCCCCAAAGCGTCGCCGACTACCCCACCGTCGGGGTCGCCGCGTGTGTCACCTGCGATGACCACGGCGTCGTCGTCGCCGCCAGGGTAGCAGTGGCCGGGGTCGCCTCGACTGCGATGGAAGTCGAAGCCGCCAGTCTTCTGGTTGGCGGCGCTTCGCAGGATGCGAACATAGAGGAGGCTGTCGGCGAGGTCGCTCGACAAGCGGCCGCTGCCAGCGAGCCGGTCGACGACCGGCTCGGGTCTGCGCGCTACAAGCGGGCGATGGTATCTGTGTGGACCCGGCGCGCGCTTCTCGCGTGCCTCGCTAGCGCCTAGTCCGCCTTGCGCCCCATGAAAAGGCAGGTGTAAAAGCCCCGCCACACCACTTCGACGTCGTCGATTCCGGCCTCGGCATAAGCGTCGAGGTGATCGGAGACGCTCGTGAGGGGATAGTTGTGATGATGCTTGGGACCCTCCGCGCCGGACGGAACGAAGCGCGAGCGGACAGCTCGGAGGCGGCGGTCCCAGACCTCGACAGGTCCGATGTGGTCGAGGTTGACGAGCCAGCCTCCCGGGGCGAGGATCTCCTTTGCCTGCGCGTAGAAGCGTCCGAGCTCCGTCCGCTCGAGATGGTGCGCGGCCCGGGAGGTGACTATCGCGTCGATGCCCGACGGGAGACCCGCGGCCGGCAGGTCGGTCATGTCCACCTCCTTGAACTCGACGCGACCAGCGAAGGCCGCCAGTCGGACTCGGGCCTCGTCGGCCATCGCAGTAGACGTGTCGGACCATATGCCCGTCGCTGTTGGGAGCTCGTCGAGCATCGCCGAGAGGAACGCCCCGGGCCCGCTTGCGACGTCGAGTATCAGTGTCGAGTCGGGTCGGTCCGCGCTGACGATCGCCGCTGCTATACGCCGGGGCAGACCGAGCAGTCCCTCGAAGTGGTCCGCCGCCACCCAGCTCTGGGCGAACTCCCTGTCCTGCCATTCTCTGGTTGCCTCGGCTCCTTGGCTGCTCACGGGACTCTCCTTGTGTCTGTAGATGATCGGGATTCGCACTTGGCGGCGTAGAAACGCCAGGTGGCCATGTCGTTGAACCCGCTTCCAAGGTCAGGAAGCTCGGCTATGTCGCCTGCGGCGATTTCCGGGGGTCGGGCACCCAATCGGGCGAGCTCGACGTTGACAGCAGCGAGGGTGTTCAAGTTGATCGCTGCGACGACCGCCAGCTCGACGCTCGGCGCTGCGACCGTGATGCCGTGCCCCTTGAGGATGCACACGTCGCTGTCGCCCATGGCGGCGAGCATTTCCAGCGCAAGCTCCCTGCGCCTGATGAGCACCGAGCGGCCGTAGACGGGGACACCACGAAGCGCCACACGCATAGCGGGAATGTTGTAGGAGCCGAACACCGGGCGCATCTCGATCCCTGCCAGCCCCGCCAGGAGCACCGAAGGAGGATGGGCGTGCACCACCGCCCCCGCATCCGGTCGGGCCCGGAGCAGCTCCCCGTGGATGGGCAACTCGGCTGGAACGCTGTAGCCGGGCGGTAGGTCGCCGCTCGCCCCGTCAAGGTCGACCAGACGCACGTCGGACGCCCCGCTATACGCCAAGCCGTGCTCCTGGGGGCCTCTGCAGCGGATCAGCATCGTCTGCGCGTCGACGCGTTTGCTTACGTGACCAAGGATTCCCTCCACCAGGCCTTCCATGGCAAGGATCCGACATGCGAGCGCTACCTGCTCGCGGTCCCGATCGACAGCGCTTTGCCCTGACGGTGCCACTGCTGACGCTTAACTCCGAGGCGTCAAAGCGTCGTTTGGTTTGTGCTTGCTACCCCGGCCGCAACACCCGCAGTAGAAGCCTGGTCTTCGAGGTACGCGACTCGGTCGTATCCGAGCAGCTTGAACACCCTATTCTGCGCCGACAAGAGCCGCACCTTGGCGTCGGAGGTCGCAAAATGTTGTGCGACGGTGTTCTGGGGAACGTAGATCGTGTCACCTGCGCTCCACTCGTGGCGGGTGGGTTCGTTTGCGATGCGGGCGTAGTACTTCTCCGCTATCTCCGCCTGAACCTCCCAGTGCAAGCTGTAACCCGATCCTTCGAGCACATAAAGCACCTCGTCGGCCATCTGCCAGCGCCTACCAGACTGGCCGCCGGCCTGCACTTCCAACTCGAACACGTCCATCGAGAACGTCCGGGCGTCGGTGACCGATGGCGAAGTCAAAGTACGGACGCGCCCGAGCGGCGTTTCCTCCCACACCGTCTCCGACGGTTTGATCACCTTGCGGCGCTCCGCGACGCCGGGCGTCCAGATCTCTGACCAGTCGACACGCTCGGAGAACCGAGCCTCGTCCTCGACCGGGGCGCTGCGACCCTGCTGGATCAAACCGAGATACATCCACATGGACTTCGCCTTGACCACCAGAGCCAGCGCCGGCTCGTCGTAAGGGTTGTAATGGCGGTGCACGGAGTCCGTGTGAACCAGGACCAGGTCGTCTTTCGCCCAGTTGTAACGGCGGTCGTCGTGGATCTCGTAGCCGGCCCCTTCGAGGATGTAAAACGCCGCCTCGTTCTGGTGGCCGTGGCCGTGGTTCGAGCTTTTCGGGGGCAGCGATACGAAGTGCACCTGGACGGTCTGGGTGAGGAACGGGTCGTCGCCGGGACCGAGCCGCCACCAGGTTTTGGACTGGTCTGAGTCACCGGAGTGGCCGACCTGCGCGTCGTCGACCACGACAGCGTCGTTGCGCACTCGGGGCGCCCGAAGTTGCTGGCTACGGAACTCCTTCAGCCCGTAACTCTCCGAAGTGATTCCCCTGAGAAAAACTCGGCCTTCTTTCGCCATAACCCATCCTCCTCGGATCCGATGCCGCAGCTACAGTATTTGGTATGATAAATCTACCATGGATGGCTAAAAGCTGCCAGTTGCATCCCGTGGCGGCCGCTTCGAGGTTTAGATGAGCTTCGCCGAACTGGACGGTATACAGACCTGGTACGAGACTGTCGGCTCGGGGCCGCCCATTCTCATGTGCTCGCCTGGCGGCTTCAACGCCAAGCTCGACAACTGGTCGTCGATGGGTCGCTACAAGGACCTGCAGATGGTTCGCCACCTGAGCGAGAACTACACGTGCATCCTCTTCGACCGTCGCGAGGCAGGCAGGTCGGGGGGTCGCCTGGAGCGACTGA
>JAKCEB010000032.1 GCA_021838305.1 Actinomycetes bacterium
CTGCAGGCGGGCCGGCGCGCGGACGTGTTGGTCGTCGACGGCGACCCGAGCAGGGACGTGTCGATCCTCGGCGACAAAGGTCGGTTTCGACACGTGTTCTGCCGAGGCGAGCAGGTGGACCTGTCCGGCCCGTGGCCGCAGCGGCAGCCTTTGCGAGGCGAAAGCGTCAGCAGCTGGTCGGCGGTCGCGCTCACCTGGGATCTGGTAAACCGGTAGATGGCCACAGCCCTAGTCACCGGGGCGGCAGGGGGACTCGGTGCCGCCATCGCTTCACGGCTTGGACGCGACGGTTGGCGCGTCGGCCTTCTCGATCGAGTTGACACAGGTTTGAGCGAGTTGGCGGCCACGCTGCCAAATGCGGTGCCGCTGGTAGCCGATATCACTGACGAGAAGGCAGTCGACTCGGCGCTCGACGATCTCGGCGAGACGCCTGCCTTCGTCGTCAACAACGCCGGCATCGTTCGATTCGGTCCGCTGCTCGACCTGCCCGCCGACGACTTTCGTAGCGTCGTAGACGTCAACCTCTTCGGTACCTTCATCGTTGCCCGCGCGGCGGCACGAAGGATGATCGCAAACGGTATTGCTGGATCGATTGTCAATATCACGTCGATGAACGGGATCGCCCCGGGGCCGAACGGCGGCTCCTACGGGGCCGCCAAAGCCGGGGTCGCGCTGCTCACCCAGCAGATGGCGATTGAGTGGGGCCCGGCGGGTATCCGAGTCAACGCAGTTGCGCCTGGAATGATCTTCGCCGGCATGTCCGAGCAGCTTTTCGTCGACCCGGAAGTCAAGCGCGCTCGTGAGTCGAAAGTGCCGCTCGGGCGCCTCGGCAGCGCAGAGGACGTGGCGGCGGTCGTGGCGTTCCTCGCTACGAACGAGGCGGGTTACGTGACCGGCCAGAACATCCTGGTCGACGGCGGTGTCACCATGAGCATCATCGCTAGCCTGCCGCGGCCGAAGTCGGTTGACGGCGTCGGCACATCCGAGGGTCCCGGCACGCGATGAGAGCGGCCCCTGCCCGGATTGCGGATCGGCTCTGAGGTGCCTAGAGCGCTGATCGTCTCAGGCGGTGTCGGCCACGCGTTCGAGCAGACGAGCGCCAGGTTGGCTGAACTGTTGGCCGAGGAGGGCATCGATTCCGAGACAACCGACGATGTCGAGGCGGCGTTCGCCGGTCTCGCCAGGGACGGCGCGCCGGATATGGTGACAGTCAACGCGTTGCGCTGGCGGATGCTGGCCGAGCGCTACGCCTCTCAGCGCTCCGAATGGGAATTCCAGCTGAGCGACAAGGGCCGCCAAGCGCTACTCGGATTTCTTCGCGCTGGAGGCGGCCTGCTCGGAGTCCACACGGCCTCGATATGCTTCGACGACTGGCCAGAGTGGGGCGCCATCCTCGGGGGACGCTGGAATTGGGACCGATCCGGTCATCCCCCGCTCGGTCCGGTCTCGGTCCGGGTACTCAAAGGCGACGACCTGGTAGCCGGATTGGAGGATTTCGAGTCCATCGACGAGGTGTACGGGTTCTTGGATGTGGAAGCCGACGTCGACGTGCTCATGGTCTCGTCCCACAGCAGGGCGGAGCACCCGGTCATGTGGCGTCACAGCTACGGCGACTCGAGAGTGGTGTACACATCTCTCGGCCATGACCTGAGCGCCTATGAGTCGCCGTCACTTACGGCATCTCTGCGGAGATCAGCCCGCTGGATCGCAGGACTGGATGGCCGCAAGGCAAAGCCGCAGGAAAGGATCAGTAGTGACGTCGATTGACGCCGAAGCCGTAACAATCACCACCATGTCGGAGGCGAAGGAGGTGTTCCGCTCGAAGGAGATGCGCCAGGCGCTCTACGATCGAGGCGACGTAGTAATGAACGGGGTGCTCGTCAACCTGCACGGCGAAGCCCACCGCGACCGGCGGCGACTGGAGAATCGCCTTTTCCGGCGCGAGACGCTTCAGCACTATGAACGTGATCTTTTTCCCGGAGTAATCGACTGCACACTCTCCCCGCACGTGGCGACCGGCCACGCAGAGCTCGTCTCGCTCGGCCACGAACTCATGATGAACTTGGCCGCCGTCAACGCCGGAATCGACCGGCGCTCGCAGACTCTTGCCGAGACGGCCAGGCTCTACGGCTACATGATGAAGTTCATCGAGGCGGCAACCGCTTTACATCACGTCGGCGATTGGTCTGAAGCGAGCCCTCAGGTGGTCGCTGCTCTCGAAGCCTTCGACGACGAGTTCCTCAAACCGTCCATCGAGAGACGACGGCAAGCTATCGAAGCCGCCGATGTGGGCAGAATAGCTGCGGAAGAGGTTCCGCTCGACGTGCTCAGCGTACTTCTGCGAAACGAGGACCAGCTTCATCTACCGGCGGAACTGATCAGGCGCGAGGTGGCCTTTTTCCTTCTTGCAGGAGCGCACACCTCGGCGACGGCATTCACGAGGACAATCGACAACATCCTAACGTGGTGCGAGGGGCATCCGGAGGACGTCGGGCGGGGAGTGACGGACAGTTCCTGGGTGCAGCGCTGCGTGCATGAGACCGTGCGATTGAGCCCATCAAGCCCTATCGCGATGCGGCGCGCGCTGGCCGACGTTACCCTGCGCACAGGCCGGAGTATCGCAGTGGGGGAGAAAGTGGTGATCGACCTCGTGCGGATCAACACAGACCCGTCGCTGTTCGGCGACGACGCAGAGGCCTTCAACCCTCGCCGAGAGCTGCCCGACGGCGTGGCGCCGCACGGCATCAGCTTCGGTCACGGCGCGCACGCGTGTATCGGTGAGGAACTCGCGGCCGGGGTGGTCGCCGGCCCTGGCAGGGAGGCGTCGGAATACGAATGGGGTTTGGTGACAGTCGGCGTGCAGGCCGCGCTCGCACGGGGCGTTGCGCGCAACCCTGAAGACCCGCCCCGCATGAGCACCGGTACTGCGCGGCCCTATTGGGCTGCCTATCCCGTCGTGTTCGCCTCAGGCATGGGTGGTACCTAGTCCCAGGCCGCCGTCGACGACCATGACCGACCCGGTGGTCCACTCCGCGCACGCCAGATACTCGACGGCCTCGGCAATCTCGGAGGCCGTGCCCGGCCGGCCGAGTACATGGGCGGGGCCGAGCTCGTCGTTGCGGCGGCGCGCCGTTTCCATGTCGAAGAGCCCCGCCCGCACGTTGAGCTCGCTCAGCACAGCACCGGGCCGCACGCAACTTACTCGCACACCCAAAGGCCCAAGCTCCGATGCGAGCACTCCTGTAAGCGCTTCGAGCGCTCCTTTGGTAGCGGCGTAGGGCGACGCACCGGGGAAAGCGCGCGTCACATGGACCGAGCCGAAGAAGATGATGGCCCCTTTGCGTTCGACGAGATGCGGGAGCGCTGCTTGGCTGACCATCATGGCGGAAACGACGTTGTTGTGAAAAATGTCAATCAGCTGCTGCTCGTCCAGCGTCGAGAACGGACCCCGGTACATGTCGGCGGCACAGTTGACGAGCACATCAATACCACCGGCGTGGTTTATCGCTGACTCGACGACGAGCGACCGGTCATCGGCGACCGTGATGTCAGCGTGGACCCATTTCGCGGCCGGCCCAATCGATTCGGCTACCTGTCGAACCCGGTTGGCGCGCCGTCCCGCCAAGGTGACTAGCGCTCCGCGCTTCGCGAAGTGGTCGGCTGTGGCTGCGCCTATTCCAGACCCGCCGCCCGTGACGATCACCGACATGCCCGCAACGTTCCGCATTGAGCGCAATCTAGGCGGTCGCGCCAGTCGCCGTCACGGGTGCGAGCCCGCCGGGCTTGTATGGATCGTCGCGGCGGTCAGGCGACCGACCTCGTCGAGCAGGTGTGTTTCGGCGTGGTGGGCGATATCGTGGGCTTCGCTCACGCTGAGCGACGGGTCGACCGTCGCGTCCACCTCGGCGCGAAGGGTGTGGCCGATCCAGCGGATCCGAAGCTCGCGCACCCCGACGACACCGGCGACGCTGGCGACGGCGGCTGTTGCCTGGTCGACAAGTGCAGGGTCCACGGCGTCCATGAGGCGGGCTCCGACTTGGCGCACGGCAGAGCGCAACACGCCGAGGATTGCGAGGGTGATGACCAGTCCGGTGATGGGGTCCGCTGGACGCCAACCGAGGGCTACGCCTGCGGCCCCGACGAGCACGGCAAGGCTTGTGAACCCATCGGTGCGAGCGTGCAGGCCGTCAGCGACGAGTGCAGCGCTGCCGATGCGACGGCCGACCTTGATACGCAGTCTCGCCACGACCTCGTTTCCGACGAAACCTACGAGCGCTGCGCCGACGACGAACCAGAGGTTGCTCACCGAGCGCGGGTGGACCAGTCGGCTTATCGCCTCGAAGGCGGCGAGCGCGCTCGAAAGGGTGATCATGGTGACCACAAACAGGCCGCCCAGGTCCTCCGCCCGACCGTAACCGTAGGTGTAGCGCTTGTCGGCCGGGCGCCCCGCGAGCCGGAAAGCTATGAGCAGCGGCACTGCCGTCAGGGCGTCGGCGAAGTTGTGGAGGGTGTCGCCCAGCAACGCTACGGACCCCGAAAGGCCGACCACGACAGCCTCGACTGCTGCGGTCGCCGCTAGGATGGCCAAGCTCACCAGCAGCGCCCTGCGTCCCTCGGCGTTGGCCTCCAGTGTCTCGTCGATCTGGTCGGCGCTGTCGTGGGAGTGAGCGCCGACTAGCTCGGAGAGAGCGTGAAAGACGGCGGACCATATCGAGGAGCCATGTTCGTGCTCATGCTCGTCGGGCCCATGTTGGTCGTGGTCGTGGTCGTGGTCGTGGCGGTCGGCGGTCATCGTCGGAAGGCCCGACTCTACAAGACGGGCCGGCAGTAGTCGTCCACGAGTTCGCCAAGGTGCGCGACCTGGCGAGGTCCGCCTCTGCGTTCCACGATGTGCTGCTATGTTCTCCTTGTTGGGAGGTGCTGTCACGCAGCCGACTGTCGACCGGCGAACTTTCCTTGCGCTCGCCGCTGCGGCGGCTGCAGGGGCGGGATTAGCAGCGTGCGGTGCCGCAGGTGGCCGTCGCCGAGGAGGACCGACGGGAACGTCGGGAGTTCCATCAACAGGGACGTCGGGTACCGCGCTGCGTTCGGCGCCGCCGACACGCGGCTCCTCTCCCCCGAATGCATCCGATTGGGCGCAATTGCGCTCATCGCTGTCCGGTCGGCTGATCCTGCCGGGCGACAGCGCCTACCTGGGTGCTTCGGAGCTTTACGACCCACGTTTCGACGCGGTGCGACCCGCAGCTGTGGCGATGTGTGGGGGTCCGACCGATGTGCAACGTTGCCTCGGTTTCTCCCGAGACCATTCGCTCGACCCGATCGCGCGCTCGGGCGGTCACAGCTACGGCGGATACTCGACCGGAACCGGTCTCGTGATCGACGTCTCGGCGATGGGGGGTGTCGCCTACAACTCCGCCCGTGCGACGGCCAGCGTCGGTTCCGGCGCCCGCCTAATCGACGTGTACAGCAAGCTCAACGGTACCGGCGTTTCGATCCCGGCGGGGTCGTGTCCAACCGTCGGCATCGCGGGCTTGACGCTCGGGGGCGGGATAGGGGTGGTCGACCGCAGTCGCGGCCTGACGTGTGACGCGTTGGTGTCGCTTCAGATCGTGACAGCCGACGGAACCCTGCGTAGTGTGGACGCAGCGGCGGAACGCGACCTCTTCTGGGCATGTCGAGGAGGCGGCGGCGGGAACTTCGGGATTGTGACGTCGTTTGAGTTCGCTACGTTCCCTACGGCGCCGCTAACGCTTTTCTCGATCGGCTGGCCTTGGTCTGCGGCCTCCCAAGTCCTGCCAGCCTGGATGGAGTGGGCGCCTCTCGCGCCTGAAGATCTGTGGTCGAACTGCCTTCTTCAAACGCTTGGATCCTCGCCGTCGCCGACCGTTGGTGTCGGTGGGGTGTGGTCAGGTACGCCGAGTGATCTGACGTCCCTGCTGACAGCACTTACCTCTGCGGTCGGGGGAGCGCCGTCGTATCGAAGCGTCGCGACGGTACCTTTCGGTCACGCCATGTACGTCGAGGGCGGCTGTGCAACGTTAAGTCAATCGGCGTGCCATCTCGTAAGTCAAGGTGGGTCCTTGCATCGCCAGCCATCCTTGGCTAAGTCCGACCTGCTCGATCACCCCCTAAGCGACGCAGGAGTTGCTGCCGTCCTTGCCGGGATCGTCGAACGGCACTCGGTGGCTGCGAACGCTGCCGTGGGCTACGACTCGTGGGGAGGTGCCATCAATCGGGTGGCGCCTGGCGCGACGGCGTTCGTCCATCGATCCTCGATAGCGTCTGCGCAATACAATGTCGACTTCTCGCCGGACACCCCCGCATCGTCGCTGAAGTCGTCACAGTCCTTCCTCGACGAGTGGTATCGCGAACTTCGCCCTTACGTGAGCGGCGCCGCCTACCAGAACTACATCGACCCCGGCTTGGCGAACTGGGCTCAGGCATACTACGGGGCCAACTTTGCCCGCCTTCAGCAGGTCAAAAAGGCAGTTGACCCCGACGACGTCTTCCACTTCGCGCAGTCGATTCCTCTTCCGTCTTGAATCGTCGCCGCCGTCGGCGTCGATCTACCCGCCGGCCATAGCTCCCACCACGTAGAGAGGTTCGCGCCCTTCGGTCACAGGATCGGGCAGCACGGTGTCAGGAGGCTCATGTGAAAGGTCCTCCTCGCAGGCGTAGAAGCGGATGAAGGGTCTGCGCTTGCCGCTGACACGATCACGAAACGTGCCACGCAGCACCGGGTAGCGCTCCTCCAAAGCGTCGCAGGTCCGCTCGAGGGTTACCGGTCCGCGTACGTCGAGTTCGATCTCGCGTCCGAGGGCGGCCAACGTCTGAAGGTGCTGCGGGATGACTACCCTGATCATGGGAGGGTTTGAACCTCTACCGACAGCACCCTCGGCAGGTCTCGTACTATCGGCGCCCACGTGTCACCCGCGTCAGGGGAGGCGTAGACCTGACCGCCGGTCGTGCCGAAGTAGATCCCGCAGGAGTCGAGAGAGTCGACCGCCATAGCGTCACGTAGGACGTTGACGTAGCTGTTTGCTTGCGGCAGACCTATCGTCAGCGGCTCCCATTCGTTGCCGCCGCAGCGGCTCCGATACACTCTCAGCTTCCCCTCGGGCGGGTAGTGCTCCGAATCGCTGGTGATTGGGACAACATAGACGGTGTCAGGCTCGTGGGCGTGCACCGCGATCGGAAAGCCGAAGTCACTGGGCAGGTCCCCGCTTATCTCTCGCCAGGAATCTCCGCTGTCGTCGCTTCGCATCACGTCCCAGTGCTTCTGCATGAAAAGTGTGTCGGGTCTTGACGGATGCCGGGCGATGCGGTGTACGCAATGGCCGACCTCGGCATCGCCGTCGGGGATCCCGACCGAGTGCAGACCCCGGTTCGCCGGGCGCCAAGTCACGCCCGCGTCTTCGGAACGGAACACACCGGCTGCTGAGATCGCAACGTGCAGGCGATTCGGGTCGGACGGGTCGACGAGGACCGTGTGGACGCACATCCCGCCCGCCCCGGGTTGCCAGGCCGGGCCCGACGGCTGCGTGCGCAACCCGGCAAGCTCCTCCCAGGTTTCGCCGCCGTCGCTGGACTTGAAAAGCGCCGCGTCCTCGACACCTGCTAGGACCGTGTCCGGGTCGTCGCTGGAGGGCTCCAGGTGCCAGACCCGGGCGAACTCCCACGGATGCGGCGTCCCGTCGTACCACTGGTGCGTCCCCGCCTCGGTGGCGTATCGGAAGTCGTTACTGACCGGAGCCCACGATTTCCCGCCGTCGTCTGAGCGTTGAAGAATTTGCCCGAACCACTCCGAAGTTTGCGACAGGTAGATTCTGTTCGGATCGGCAGGCGATCCTGCGACGTGATAGACCTGCCACCCGCCGAAAAGAGGACCTTCGACCTCCCACTCGGCGCGCCGGCCGTCTGAGGTCAACGTGAAGGCCCCCTTCTGGGTTCCGACCAATACTCGCACACCGGTCATGCGTCCCTCCTAGGTGCCGACCTCTCCTTCGGGGTTCGACAGGATCTCATCCTAGGACTTCGGTGTGGCCTCCTATCGCCTGGCGGGGACGGCGAAGAATGCCGCAACTGTCAGCACCACGAACGCGGCCCCCTCGATCACCAACGACGTCACCACGTAAGGGGCGTGGATACTCTCGCGAAAGCCGAACAAGCCGAACCAGATCGAGCTGAGGAGACCGCCAGCGGTGCCGATAGCGAACAAGGCTCCGGCTGCGACGAGGACGAAGCGGCGGAAGACGGCGACTACTAGAGCAAGCAGAATCCCGGCGACGCCCTGGACTATGAACAAGTCGCCGATCGTGGGGATCTCCTTGTATCCCTGGGACCACAAATGGAGATGTATGGCGGCGGAGAGCACGAGAAGCACCGCTCCCACCCAAGCGAGAACGTTCACAGCAAGACCCCGCTGCCCAGTCACTCGCTGCGAACTGGTCAGGCCCTGCGTTGCGCCAAGTCGGACAGATCGCATATCAGGTATACGACTCCGGGTGGGAGAACGGATGGCAGCCCGACTTCCGAGCCGCCCGGGGGCGGCTCCCGGCGCTAGCTGGCCGCCGGCATGAAGTTGAACATCCACCGGATCCCGAAGCGGTCCAGGCAGGTACCCCAGGTCGCCCCCCAGAACATTTCGGTCAGTGGCATCCCTTCGCTCGACCCTTCGGAGAGGGCGTCGTAGAGCCGCTGGGTTTCAGCGAGGGTGTCTGGCTCGAGGTTGATCGTGGTGTTGTTGCCGACCCTCAGCTGGTGGCCCATGGATTCCAAGATGTCGGTAGCCATGATCACATGACCGGCCAGGATCGGGAGTTCGGCATGCATCACCATGCGCTTCTCACCTTCTGGCATCGCAGGCCGGTTCGGGTCGCTCGGTACGTCGCCCATCCGCTGGATCGGTGCCAGCAGCTCAGTGCCGAACACTCCGGCATAGAACTCGAAGGCTTCTTCGGCGTTGCCGTTGAAGTTGAGATAAGTGCTAACCCGGGCCATCAGTTCCTCCTTGTCTGGATTGAGCGTAGCGTCGCTTATGCGGTGGCGAGAGCCAGTTCGCCGGGTGCGGTGTCGCTACTGCTGTTCGGGCGGACCAGCAGAAGGGCGCTGATCGCCCCTGCTCCAAGAAGGACCGCGCTCAGGGTGAACGCAACGCTGTAGCCGTGCACGACTCCCGCTGCCTTGACGGCCGCAGTTGCGCCGTGCGAGCGCAGGTAGGTGGTCGTAGCGGTAGCGGCGACAGTGTTGAGCAGTGCTGTGCCGAGCGACCCGCCGACCTGCTGGGTCGTGTTGACCAGAGCGCTCGCCACGCCGGCGTCGCGCTCGTCGACGCCAGTGAGCGCAGTGCTGCTCAAAGGAACGAACACGAGCCCCATACCGAGACTAATGATCATTATCGAGGGTAGGACGTGAGTCAGGTAGCTGGAATGGACGCCGATACCGGTGAAGAGGATCAGCCCGGCGGTGGCCATCAGCATGCCGATCACCATTAGCGCCCTCGGGCCGAAGCGTGGGAGCAACTGGGCGGCGACTGTCGCGCTGACAATGATCCCGATGGAGAAGGGCAGGAATGCGAAACCAGATTTGAGAGCCGAGTACTGCAGCGTCCCCTGCAAGTAGAAGGTAAGGAAGAGGAACATACCAAACAAAGCGAGTCCCGCTAGAAGCGACGTCAGGTATGAACCTCCGCGGTTGCGGTCCACGACGACTCGAATCGGCAGCAGAGGGTAATCGGATCGAAGTTCCAGTACGACGAAGGCGACTAGGAGGGCCAATGCGACGGCGAACAAAGCGATTGTGCTCCCGGAAAGCCACCCGCTCGTTTCCGCCTTGGTAAAGGCGTATACGAGTGCCACGAGACCGAGAGTCGCTGTGAGAGCGCCCGGGATGTCGTAGTGGCGTTGTGATTTCTCGGGGCGCCTGTCGTGCACGACGTAGAGGGCTGCGGTGGCGGCGACTGCTGCAACGGGTACGTTGACCAGGAGGCACCAACGCCACGAGGCGTACTGTGTAAGGACGCCTCCGGCGATGAGGCCTATTGCGGCGCCGCCGCCCGAAATAGCTCCGTACACGCCGAAGGCCCGGGCGCGTTCGTGAGCCTCGGTGAAGGTAACCGAGATCAACGACAAGGCTGCCGGTGCCATCAACGCAGCGAATGCACCCTGGAGCGCCCTGGCGCCGAAGAGGGCTGCGGCGTCCGGGGCGAGTCCACCGATCGCCGACGCGCTCGCGAAACCGACCAGGCCGACGATGAACACACGTTTGCGGCCGAGATAGTCAGCGATGCGTCCACCGAGAAGCAGGAGACCTCCGAACGACAGCGTATAGGCGGTGATCACCCACTGGCGGTTGGCGGTGGAAATGTGAAGGGCGTGCTGCGCTGATGGAAGGGCGATATTGACAATCGATCCGTCAAGAACGATCATCAGTTGAGAGACCGCGATAATCGCAAGTGCCAGCCAGCGTTTAGGGTCTTGGCCGTTTGTCTGAGGGTCGAGCGGGTTTGTCGCTGATTCCGTCTCGGCGCGCGTCGTTAAGCTCATTGGGTACTCCTGTCGTCGTAGTTGACTTGCGGGAAAAGGCGCGCTATGCGCTAGGGATTGGGCGTCGGGATCCTCTGCAGGGTCGGCAGCACGATGTCGTCGACGACATGAGCGAGATAGGCGTCGTCGAGTGGTTCGCCCGTGACCAGCAGCCGTGTCAACAGAAGCGCTGGGACTATCTCGGTGACTAGGGAGGCGTTCGTGCCCGGGGGAACCTCTTGGCGGGCAATCGCACGGCTTATCAACGTTTCTGTGACCGCGGACTTGTCGGCGCTGAATTGTTCACGTAGAAGCGACGCCAACTCCGTATCGCTCTGAGCTGCCATCATCAAACCGACGAACAACGGGCCGTCCTGGCCGGTCAGAATTTCGCGTTTCACGCGGATCGCTGCGATCAGGTCACCTCGCAGGCTGCCCGTATCAGGCGTCGCGAAGCTTATGGCGCAGCCACGACGGCGGACGGCTTCTGCTACGAGCGGGGCTTTGCCCGGCCAACGACGGTACAGGGTCGCCTTGCTTGCCCGGGCTCGAGCAGCAAGGACATCCATGCTCATCCGTTCGTATCCGACCTCGGCGATCAACTCCAGGGTGATGTCGAGAATCTCCTGCTCACGAGCGTCACCTCGACTCGCCGCAACCAGCACCTGCTCCATAGACACCACAGTACGGTACGGTTTCGTACTACCGGCAGAGTTTTTTGATGGCGGTCACCTTTTGTTCACCCAAGCCGCGGCTGTGTCCACCCCGCTGTTACCCGAGGACTGGCGATGATCGAAGGCATGGCTGACATTCTGGTTGTGGTGGCTGTCATCGCCTTCGTAGCGGTGATGCTCGGGTTGATCTGGGGACTGGAGCGGGTATGACCGTCGCCGACGGACTCCTCCTCGCGTTGTCGATCGTGATGTTCGCCTACGTCGGGTTCGCGCTGTTCAAGGCAGAGCGTTTCTGATGGGGTTCTTCTTCACTATCGTCGCGCTCGTAGCGGTGCTGGCCATCGCCTGGCGCTTTCTCGGTTCCTACATGGCCGCCGTCTACGAAGGTCGCACCCGTTGGATGGGTTTCGTCGAGCGTCCCGTCTACCGCCTGATCGGTGTCGACCCAGAACTCGAACAGTCCTGGCAGCGCTACGGGGCGTCACTGATCGTCTTCAGCGGCGTCGTGCTCCTGATCGGTTACGCCCTGTTACGACTACAGGGAAGCCTTCCACTCAACCCTCAGCATCTTCCCGGCGTCACACCTGCGCTGTCGTGGAACACCGTCGTCTCGTTTGTGACGAACACGAACTGGCAGGCCTACTCCGGTGAGTCGACCATGTCGTACATGTCGCAGATGGGCACGCTCCTGCTTCAGAACTTCCTGAGCGCGTCAGTCGGCATCGCGGTAGCAGTAACGCTAATCCGGGGGTTCTCCCGCAAAGGGTCCCCGACGATCGGGAACTTCTGGGTCGACCTGGTCCGAGGGTGCCTCTACATCCTTCTCCCTGTGGCGTTCGTCGCCGCGATCATCTTCATGGCACAAGGCGGAGTCGAGACGCTCGCCGGCACCGCCAAAGTGAGCGACGCGCTGAACGGCGTCAAGCAGGTCATCGCCAGAGGGCCGGTCGCGTCCCAGGAGGCGATCAAACAGTTTGGAACTAACGGCGGAGGCTTCTTCAACGCCAACTCCGCGCACCCCTTCGAGAACCCGACCGGACTGACGAACTTCCTGTCCATCGTGCTCCTACTCGCGATTCCCGTATCGCTCACCTACACGTTCGGGAAGATGGTGGGCAGTGTGCGCCAAGGTGCGACGATCCTCGCCGCCATGGTGATCATCTTCGGAAGCTGGCTGAGCATCGCGGCAGTCTCTGAGCACAACGCAAACCCGGCAGTCGCCGCCGCAGGCATGACGGCCCAGCCGACGGGCAACATGGTCGGCAAAGAAGTCCGCTTCGGTGACACTTCCTCAGCGCTGTTCGGCGTCGCATCGACGCAAACCTCGACAGGATCGGCGAACTCCTCCTACGATTCGTTCACGCCATCGGGCGGCTTCGCTCTTCTAACCGGGATGATGCTCGGCGAGATCAGTCCCGGAGGGGTCGGAAGTGGGCTCTACACAGTGCTCTTGTTCGCGATCGTCACCGTCTTCCTCGGCGGGTTGATGATCGGGCGAACCCCCGAGTACCTGGGAAAGAAGATCCAAGCTAGGGAAGTGAAACTCGCAGCTCTCGGTGTCCTCGTCATGCCCGTAGTTGTCCTGATAGTCACGGGCATAGCGACGGGAATCCATGCCGGCCGGGCCGGCCCGCTAAACGCGGGGCCCCACGGCTTCACGGAGATCCTCTACGCGTTTACCTCCGCAGGCAACAACAACGGATCGGCGTTTGGAGGCCTCAGCGCCAACACGGCCTTCTACAACGTAATGACGTCGGTAGCGATGCTTCTCGGACGGTTCGCCATCATCATTCCAGTGCTTGCGCTTTCGGGGGCCCTCGCCGCCAAGGAAGTCGTGGCGGAATCGTTAGGCACGTTCCGCACCGACAAGCCGATCTTCATAGGACTGCTGATAGGCGTCATCTTGATCGTCGGAGCCTTGACTTTCTTCCCCGCAGTGTCGCTCGGACCGATCATCGAAGAGCTCTCGCATGGGAAGTTCTTCTAATGGCTTCGTGCGTATACGAGTGTTTGGCATTGTCAGTGTCGCTATCTAGCCGGAGGTGGATTCAATATGGATGGCGTTGACGCTGTCATGACGGACGTAGCGGACGGGCCCCCGACCGGTTCTGGTGACGGTGTCGGGGTGAGCCGACGCTCCAGCCTGTTCGACCGGGAGATACTCGGTCGGGCCGCTGTTGCAGGCCTAGTGAAGTTCGATCCCAGGGTGCAGATCAAGAACCCCGTCATGTTCGTGGTGCTCGTCGGCACGGCTGTCACGTTCGTCGAGTCGATCGCGCATCCAGGTCTGTTCGAGTGGCTGATAACGGTGTGGCTTGCGCTGACCGTCTACTTCGCGAACTTCGCCGAGGCTGTCGCCGAAGGCCGAGGTAAGGCTCAGGCGGACAGCCTCCGCCGGCTAAGGGTGGAGACCGCCGCCCGGCGTTTGAGAGCCGATGGAAGCGAGGAGAGCGTCGCGGCCGCCGATTTGGCGAAGGGTGACCTGGTCGTCTGCGAAGCAGGAGACGTCATCCCCTCAGACGGCGAGATCATCGAGGGCGTGGCGTCCGTAGACGAGTCGGCGATCACGGGTGAGTCTGCACCGGTCATCCGTGAGTCCGGTGGCGACCGCTCCGCGGTTACGGGTGGCACGAGGGTCCTGTCAGATCGGATCGTCGTGTCGATCAGTGCTGAGCACGGCAAGACTTTCCTCGATCGCATGATCGGCCTAGTCGAAGGTGCGCAGCGCCAAAAGACACCCAATGAGATTGCGCTCACCATCCTTCTCGCCGCGCTCACGATCGTGTTCATCCCGGTAGTCGTAGCGCTGGAGCCGTTTGGAAGCTTCTCCGGAACTTCGGTATCTGTCGTGGTCCTGATCGCCTTGCTCGTATGCCTCATACCGACGACCATAGGGGCGCTCCTTTCCGCGATCGGGATCGCGGGCATGGACCGTCTGGTGCAGCGCAACGTCCTCGCCATGAGTGGACGGGCGGTCGAAGCGGCAGGCGACGTGCAGACCCTCCTTTTAGACAAGACGGGCACGATCACACTCGGCAACCGCATGGCATCGGCCTTCTACCCGGTCGGCGACCACAGCGAAGAGGAACTGGCGGCCGCCGCTCAACTGGCTTCGCTTGCTGACGAAACCCCAGAAGGCCGCTCTATCGTGGTGCTCGCCAAGCAGCGGTTCAACATACGCGAACGCGAGCTCGGAGTCGAGAGGACTTTCGTACCTTTCAGTGCGCACACCCGTATGTCGGGCCTGGACGTGGATGGGCGTCAGATACGCAAGGGTGCCGCGGAGGCCATCGGACGTTGGGTCGTGAGCCAGGGTGGGTCTGCGTCAGCGGAGCTCGATGCGATCGTCGAGAGAGTGGCGCGCTCAGGGGCTACGCCGCTAGCGGTAGCTGACGGGAACGATCTGCTGGGGGTCATCGAGCTCAAGGACGTGGTCAAGCAGGGAATACGCGAGCGATTCGAGCAGATGAGGGCTATCGGCATCCGCACTGTGATGATCACCGGTGACAATCCCCTCACCGCCGCGGCGATCGCCCAGGAGGCGGGGGTCGACGATTTCCTGGCCGAGGCGACCCCGGAGGCGAAGATGAACCTGATCCGAAGCGAGCAGGAGGGCGGCAAGCTCGTGGCAATGACCGGCGACGGCACCAACGATGCACCAGCGCTCGCCCAGGCGGACGTAGGCGTAGCCATGAACACCGGCACGACAGCTGCCAAAGAAGCCGGGAACATGGTCGACTTGGACTCCAACCCGACGAAACTGATCGACATCGTGGAAATTGGAAAACAGCTCCTGATCACCAGGGGAGCGCTCACGACGTTCTCGATAGCAAACGATGTCGCGAAGTACTTCGCAATCATCCCGGCGTTGTTTGTCGTCAGCTATCCGCAGCTCAAGGCACTTAACATCATGCAGCTGCACAGTCCCCAGACCGCCGTGCTGTCCGCAGTGATCTTCAACGCGCTTGTGATCGTGGCTTTGATCCCTCTTGCGCTTCGCGGTGTTCGGTTCCGGCCTTCGGGGGCGTCGACGATCCTGCGACGCAACGTGTTCATCTACGGGGTAGGTGGGATCATCGTGCCTTTCGTCTTCATCAAACTGATCGACCTGCTGCTTGCGTCGACTGGAGCCTTCCACTGATGCGCAACCATCTGATTGTCAACATCCGCCGCGCCGTCTCTGTCACCGTGGTGTTCATCGTGATCTGCAGTTTCGGCTACACGCTCGCCCTCACAGGCATTGGACAAGCCTTCTTCTCGTCCCAGGCGAATGGTTCCCTCAGCGCGAACGGATCGACGTTGATCGGCCAGAACTGGGCTGCAACGCCGTGTCCGGGCCATCCGTTGGGCAGCTGCGTGTTCCAGGGTCGCCCGGACGCTCTTGGCCCTTACGCTGCCAACGCCAAGACCGGGGTCTCCGGCGGGGACAACCCCCTAGTCGCCAACGGCGTGAGCGGGGGTTCAGGTCCAACAAACCTCGGACCACGTTCGAAGGTCCTCGAAGCGAACACCCGCCAACTCATTGCCTACTGGCACGCACGAGGAGTAAACCCGACCCCAGACCTGGTCACCACGTCAGGAAGTGGCCTGGACCCTGACATCACGCCGGCCGACGCTACGGCGCAGATCCCGATGGTCGCAAAGGCCACTGGAATCTCTTCGAAGGTGCTGAGCCAACTCATCACTAAGGAGACGCACGGTGCGCAGTTCGGCTTCCTCGGCGGCAGCTATATTGACGTCCTGCAGCTCAATGAGGCGCTTGCGAAGATAAAGTGAGCACGTTCGAGTTCTCGACGGGTTTTACCGCTGGTGGACGAATCCCTGTCAGGCGCATCGCAGATGGACGCGCGAGAGAGAAGTTCGTCGTATCGGGTGTCATAACTGCCACTGACCTATCGAGCATGGCGAGGGGCCCGGCCTTTAAATGCACTCTCGATGACGGTTCGGGCCAGCTCGACCTGCTTTTCGTTGGTCGGACCGCGATAGCAGGCTTGTCGGTCGACGTGCGCTGCAGCGCCGAGGGAACAGCGAGCGTCGAGGCGGGTCGCTTGGTCATGTGGAACCCGCTGTATCGTCTCGGCGACCCCGCATCGGCCATCGAAGTGGTGCCGTCACCACCGTTTGAGCCGGCCGTGAGCCGGCGTGTCGTCGCGACCGCCACGGACGTCGACTTCGAGCCGGACATCGATTTGGAGCCGGACATTGACTTGGAACCGGAGGTCGACTTCGAGTCGAGTCCGGCATTCCAGCCGGGTGCTGGCGACTCACCGCGCGCCGGCGACTCACGCGAGACGAAGGACCTCGTGGAGGCGGCCGGTCATTTCCGTGTATACCTTGGAGCCGCGCCTGGCGTCGGCAAGACCGTGGCAATGCTCGACGAGGCGCAGCGGCGCCGTCGTCGAGGAGCTGACATCGTAATAGGGCTCGTAGAATCCCATGGTCGCCCGGTGACGCGTTCGTTGACAACAGGACTCGAGGTTGTCCCGCGGCGCCACGTCGACTATCGGGGCACGGCGCTGTCAGAGATGGACCTTGACGCAGTCCTCGAACGGCGCCCGAAGGTGGTACTCGTCGACGAACTGGCTCATACGAACGTTCCAGGTTCGGGGCGCCACGAAAAGCGTTGGCAGGACGTCGTAGCTCTCCTCGAGGCGGGGATCGACGTGATCACTACCGTCAACATTCAGCACCTCGAAAGCATCGCTGACGCAGTGGAACGCATTACAGGGGCGAAGGTTCGCGAACGGGTACCCGACTGGGTGGTACGCCGAGCCGACCAGATCGAGCTGGTCGACTCGTCTCCCGAACAGCTCCGCCGTCGGATGCTTCACGGGAACATTTATCCACCGGAGCGGGTACCTCAAGCACTCGGCAAATTTTTCCGTGCGGACAACCTGACCGCCCTACGTGAGCTGGCGTTGCGGTTCGTGGCGGACGAGACGGAAGAAGAGCTCCTGGAGTTCCTTCGCCGCTCGCGCTCCGACGTGGTGTGGGAGACGTCCGAGCGAATCATGGTCGGTGTCACGGCGTCGTCGGGCAGCGACGCAGTTGTACGCCGCGCCTCACGGATAGCGGCACGGCTCAAGGCGGAACTGCACGTCGTCCACGTCAAGGGCGGCGATACAGCCGTGAGATCCGACGCTGAGCGCCTGGATAAGCGCCGGCAGGTCGCGATCGACGTGGGCGCCACCTGGCACGAAATAGACGGTGAGGATCCGGTCGAGGCGCTCATCAACTTCGCCCGCAGAGAGCAAATAACCCAGCTGGTCATCGGGTCAAGTCAGCGCAGTCGCTGGCAGCAGCTGACCGGGGGTGGTTCGATCGTCCGGAGGCTCTCGCACAGAGCAGCGGAGGCGGGGCTTGACATGCACATAATCGCTAGAATGGACGAGAACACCTGACCGTCCGGCCCACTTAGGTCGGGCCCTTAGTATCGGCCGATGTCGCTATGAGCCAACTCTCCTACATGACGAGACCGTCGAGTCGGGTAGGCGAAACGACCGTCAGCCCCAGCTGTTGGAGCACAACGTGAGGCGTTCGGTTGGAGGCTTGGCCGCCTCGATCGGTGCGGCCGCAGTGCTCACCGCAGCGATGGTCCCCTTGCGCAGCGACCTGAGTCAAGCGACCACCGCGCTCGTGCTTGTGGTACCAGTCGTGATCGGCGTCGTGATCGGCGGCCTGACTGCGGGGGTCTGCAGTGTGGCCGTCGGTTTTCTCGTCTACGACTTCTTCTTCATCCCTCCCTATCTCACGCTGTGGGTTGGGGCGGCGCAGAACTGGGTGGCGCTCGGAGTGTACGCCGCCGTAATGCTTCTTGTGTCACACGTCGTTGCGAGTATGAATTCGGCTCGAAGCGAGGCGCGCCGCCAAGGCCGTGAGATTAGGGAGCTTTTCGAGTTGTCGCGTCTGCTAGTCGAGGATAGTCCGCTCGAGGTGCTTCTCTCTTCGGTGGTTACGACCGTCGCGGACGTGTTCGCTGCCCGACAGGTGGTTCTGCTCCTACCAAACGACGGCACGCTCGAGGTTGCTGCGTCAGTGGGTCCGCAACTTTCGGAGATTCAGATGCGCCGTGTATTGCCGAAAGCCGGCGAGCTGAGCACTCTTCAGGCCGGCCCTTTCGAGCACGACGGTCTCGTCGTGATAGCTC
>JAKCEB010000241.1 GCA_021838305.1 Actinomycetes bacterium
GGGACCGTCAGATCCCCGCCGGCCTTACCGTGGCGCCCTTTGCCCATCCCGTGGGTGCCGTTTCCGCCCCGTCGGTGGGGATGGTCACGGAAGGAGAAAAGCGATGAGACGTTGCTGTCGGCCACCAGCCACACGTGGCCGCCGTCGCCGCCGTCGCCACCGTCTGGTCCACCTTTGGCTACGTGGGCTTCGCGGCGAAAAGACACCGATCCGGCCCCACCGTCGCCGCCCTTGACGTGGATCTGGGCTTCGTCGACGAAGGACGCCATCAGGCGGGCTCGCCCCGGCGGGCTCGTTTCGCCTGCCCGGTCACCGTTCGGTCAGGTGGTGAGGACGTCAACGAGCCTGCGTCCCTTGCGGCTCGCGAATTTGACTGTCCCGTCGGAGAGGGCGAACAGGGTGTCGTCGCCTCCTCGTCCCACGTTGTCTCCCGGGTGAAAATGGGTGCCGCGCTGGCGCACGATTATCGAACCGGCCGTCACGGCCGTCCCGTCGTAAACCTTCACTCCGAGGCGTTGTGCGGCGGAGTCTCTTCCGTTGCGGGTCGACCCGCCGCCCTTGGTCTTTGACATGTCTTCAAGCCTCCGAAGTGGTGGCGGCAGTGGCGGCGCCGAGACCTATCGCCGTGATCTCGACCGTGGTGTAATGCTGGCGGTGACCCCACGACTTGCGTCCCCGGGTCTTCGACTTGTAGGTGAACCCGCGGATCTTCGGTCCCTTGCTTTCACCGACGACGCGTGCTGTGACGGTCGCACCGGCGAGAGCGGAACGGCCCGAGATCACCCGCTCGCCGTCTACGACGAGCACGGGCCTGAGAGTCACTTCCTCTCCCGGACTTGCCGCGAGCAACTCCACGGAAAGCGTCTCACCCTCCTGCACCCGCGCCTGTTTGCCGCCACTGTCGATCACCGCATACACAAGGGGAAGAGTATATCAGGGACGGCCGGGGCTACCTACAGCAGCGACTGATCGAAGACGATTCCCCGCCCCGCGCACGTAGGGCACGTCTCTGAAAGGGCTTCGATCAGACCCTCGGAGATTCTTTTTCGTGTCATCTCTACCAAGCCCAACTCCGAGATGTCGAATACCTGGGTGCGGGTCTTGTCCCTCGCAAGAGCGGCTCGGAATGTCCTCATGACCTCGGCGCGGTTCGGCGCGATCTCCATGTCGATGAAGTCGATGACGATGATCCCGCCGATGTCACGCAAGCGCAGCTGTCGGGCTATCTCCTCGGCCGCCTCCAGGTTGTTGGCGAACACCGTCTGCTCTAGGTTCGAGGTTCCGACATTTTTGCCCGTGTTCACGTCGATCACGGTGAGCGCCTCAGTCCGCTCGATGATCAGCGAACCCCCCGATGGCAGCCACACCTTCCGGTCGAGCGCCTTGTGGACCTGTTCGTGGACGTGGTGACGCTCGAAGACCGGCAGCGGGTCGCCCGATGCGCCGGCCCACTCGATCCTGTCGGCGAGTTCCGGGTTGACGCTCGCAACGTACTCTTTTACCTCTTCGAAGATGGACTGGTCGTCGATGACCACGCTGCGGTAGTCCTTGTTGAACTCCTCGCGAATGACCCGTACAGCCATGCTCGGCTCACGGTAAAGCAGCGTCGGGGCCCGGGAGCCCGCCGCAAGGCGCTCGATCCTCTCCCACTGACCGGCGAGTCGCAGGACGTCACGGCGTAGCTCGTCGGCGGTCGCTCCTTCCGCTGCGGTCCGTACGATGAGGCCGTGGCCAGCCGGGCGGATCTCGTCGAGGATCCTCCGAAGACGCTTGCGCTCCTCGTCGCCGAGACGCTTCGATATGCCGTAAGTGTCGCTTCCAGGTATCAGAACCACGAAACGGCCGGGCAGCGACACCTCCTGGGACAGGCGGGCCCCTTTCGTACCGATTGGGTTCTTGACCACCTGGCACAGCACGGTCTGGCCGTTCTTGAGCAGCTGCTCTATCCGGGCATTGCGAGCCGCCCCGGGGAGCTTCCCGCGGGTGGGACCCGCCTCTGAGCCGTCGGGGGTACCAGGCGACGACGATTCGATGTCGTCCCTGTCGTAGCGGACGTCGCCCCGGTAGAGCACCGCGTTCTTCGGCGTGCCGATGTCCACGAAGGCCGCTTCCATCCCGGGGAGGACGTTCTGCACCCTGCCCAGGTAGATGTTCCCGTCGATCTGATTCGCGTCGTCGGCTGGGCGCGACACGTAGTGCTCGATAAGGGAGCGTCCCTCGAGGACCGCGACCTGGGTGACGTCGCCGCTCGAGTGAACGACCATCGTGTAGCGCCCGACGGGCCGCCCTTTGCGCTCACGGCCGCGACGCTTCTCGAGTGTGCCCTCGTCGAGCTCGACCGGCGCGTCCGAAAGGACCGCCCGGATCGGTTGAACGCCGGAGGACTGTGCGGTCGCCGGCGCCCCTGCGCCCCCGCCGCCACGGCTCGCTTTGCGTCTGCGGCGGGCGCGTTCTGGCGCAGCATCAGCCTGGACAGCGTCGCTATCGTCGGGGACGGACCTACGGCGCCCGGGCCTGTTCGACGCTGGCTTCTCAGCTTGTGCCGCCGGGGCCGGTCGGCTGTCGCCAACCTTCGGACGCCCGGGCGGCGGCGGGATGCTCTCGAGGGGTTTTATCGTCCATGGCCGCTTGTCGGCGGAATCGGCGTCGTTCGAGTCGGCGTCGTTCGAGTCCGCGTCGGTCGAGTCCGCGTCGGTCGAGTCCGCGTCGGAGTCAGGACGCGAATAAGCGCCAACCGGGGTGTCTTCGCCCGGTGAGGCATCCTCCTCCCCGGCTTCGACAGACCTGTTCGCGTCCCGGTTCGTCGTGCGGCGCTTGCCGCCGCGAGAGCCTCGGCGGCGGCGCCTAGCGCCAGGAGCTCCTGCTTCCGGCGAGAGAGTCGGCGCTTCGGCGCCGGAGCTTTCCCCGTCGGCTGAAGTTGGTGCCCCGTCTTGGCGTTGTATGCCGGCTCCGCTGGCATTCAAGTCCGTCATCACACAAATCCCTTCTCACCTCGCACGCCCCGGGGCGTGCGGCTTCCCGGGCGAGCGCGATACGGGCACGTTGAGCTCGTATTGCGCGCCTCGGGTCTTGATCCGCAAGGGGGCCTTCCTGCGGGGCGAAGTGGTAGCGCAAGATGTGCGCGAACCAGTCATGTATCGCTCCGAGGGGCCTCATCTGATAGATGATTCTAGACCCTGGCGAGACGACTCCAGTTCGTTGCTTTCAAGATCGCCCCGATCAGCGCGCTGTGTTCAGCCGGACACTGAGCACGAGTCCAATCGCAACGAAAGTCATCACGACCGACGAGCCGCCGTAGCTCATCAAGGGAAGGGGTATGCCGGCCACAGGCATGATGCCGATAGCCATGCCGACGTTCTCGAAAACCTGGAAGGTGATCATCGCAAACACCCCGATACAGACGAGGGTTCCGAACAGATCCTTCGCCAGGAACGCCGTCCTCCACGTCCGCCACAGCACGACAGCGAACAGGACCAGCAGGAGCGCCGAGCCGACAAA
>JAKCEB010000242.1 GCA_021838305.1 Actinomycetes bacterium
CTTTCGCTGCGCAGGCGATCCCGGTGTGTGACGAGCTCGGCATCTCTATCGAGGAGCAGCTCAACCCTCACGGCGGAGCGATCGCCTTGGGGCATCCGTTCGGCATGACCGGGGCCAGGATCATGACGAGTCTGCTCAATGACCTCCAGATGCTGGACAAGACTTTCGGTCTCGAGACGATGTGCGTCGGCGGCGGCCAGGGCATGGCGATGATCGTCGAGAGGCTGTCTTAGAGCTTCAGGACTCAGCGCGTGTAGGTGAATCGATGGCGTTCAATACCCCTTGCCCCGAGTGTGGGTCGCCCCTGGAAGGCAGAGACGTGCGCGTCCAGTCAGGCTGGGAGCGCGCCGGGTGCATGGGTTGCGGCCTGCAGCTAGTCAGGCGGGCCGGCGAAGGGGAATGGACGGAGATCAGGGGCTGAATTTTTTCTACCTCAATTCTGCTTGCTGTGTAATAATGTAAGCATGAAAGAAATATTCGAAGAAATGATGTCCATGAACCCCAACTTCAGAGGCCGGCCGCGTGGACCCGGCCGAGGGGGCGGCCGCGGGCGGTTCGGCCCCGGTCGCCAGGAAACGCGGGCCGACCGAAAGACCGTTGAGGCCTGGCTGGCCGGTCGACTCCCCCAGGAGTGGCAGGTCTCTCCTGGCGAGCTTGCTATCGACGACGACGAGGTTCTGATCGTCGCTCACCTGCCCGAGGTGACCCTGCCCGACAACTCCGAACCAAGTGCCGTCTCGGTAGCGGAGAACGCGAGGATCAACGGGTTCAGGGAGGAAACCCGCGAGCGTCGCATGCAGATAGCCTCCGAAGGCGAGGCGGCCCTCGGCAGGGCTGTGAGTTGGGGTGCGGCCTGCGGCAACACCCGGACCACGTTTACAACGACCAACATCCCGGTCATGACGAGGCTCCGGATGGCTGACCGCCAGGTTCTCGACACGCTTATCGCGGCTGGTGTAGCGCGTTCGCGAAGCGACGCCCTCAACTGGTGTGTCCAGCTCGTCGGTCGCAACGAGGGCGAGTGGATCTCTGACCTTCGCTCCGCCTTCGAGGCCGTAGAGGCGGTTCGCTCACGCGGTCCTGCCGGTGCGCAAGGCTCGGAGTAGCTTTCCGTCGGGCGCCTGATGGATTAGCCGACGCGACGGGTGTAGCTTTCGGGTTGAGGCGTCCAAGTGAGGGAGGTTGGCAGTGGGCCAAGCAGGCGTACTATCTCGAAGTCACATCTCGAAGTCGGACTTTCGGGGAGGGCGCCCGACCAACAACGAGTTCCAACTCCGGGGTGTCAACCACCTAGCTCTCGTTTGTCGGGACATGGCCAAGACCGTCGAGTTCTACCAGGGAATTCTCGGAATGCCCCTAGTCAAGACGATCGAACTGCCCGGAGGGATGGGCCAGCACTTCTTCTTCGACATCGGCAACGGGGACTGCCTTGCGTTCTTCTGGTTCGCAGATGCGCCCGAACCGATCGAAGGGGTCGTCACGGCGGCCGGCCTTCCAGGCGAAGGGGACATCACGACGGCTTGGGGTTCGATGAACCATCTTGCTTTCGATATCGCGCCCGAGGATTTCGACGATTACCGCCAGAAGCTGATCGACAAAGGGTTGCATGTAAGCCCGGTGATGAACCACGACGACAGCGAGTACACCGTCGCGAAAGAGTTACATCCGGGGGTTTTCGTCAGGTCCGTGTACTTTCGCGATCCCGACGGGATACTCCTTGAGCTTGCTGCGTGGACCCGTGAGCTCGGTTCTGGCGACATCGCCCATCCTCCGGCAAGAGCCGACGGATCACGTTCGCCGTCTTGAGTCAGGTAGTCGCGAGGCGGGCGCCGAGGGTGGCATCCAACCAGGCGACGACATCACTTTGAACCTCGTCGCGGTTGGTCTCGTTGAGAAGTTCATGGCGCGCCTCGGGGTAGTACCGTGCGGTTACGTCGAGGCCCGCTTTGATCAGGCGGCGTTCGAGTTCCCTCACGCTTGCTCCCATCGCGCCGACAGGATCCATCTCTCCGGCAATCAGCATCACGGGGATCCGAGGGATCCCCTGGATTCCCGCCGGTGTCACCGACGGTACCGCAAGCGACAGCACCTCCCTCAGGAATCCGTAGGTCAGGGGGTTGGATGCGCCGCAAAAGTCGTCCGCCATGTAAGCGTCGACCTCAGCGTCGTCGCGGCTCAGCCAGTCGAAAGGGGTGCGTGCCGGCTCGAACGTAGCGTTGTAAGCGCCGAGAGCGTCGAGGGGTTCGTCTGCCAACCCGCCGTCCACAGCGGCCTGAACCCCGGCGAGCATCTCCTCGCCGCCCTCCGGCGCACCGACAGGACCGCTCAAGACGTATCCTGCGAGACCTTTGGCGCCGCGGGCCGCGTAGGCCTGGGTGATCATCGACCCGAGCGAATGCCCGAAAAGTACCACCGGTAGGCCCCCGGTAACGTCCGCCGCGATACTGATCATCTCGGAGAGGTCCTCGATAAGGCCGTCGCCGCCCCCGGCGCCGCAGCGGCCGACGCCCGTCGATTCACGCGTTCTCCCGTGCCCTCGCTGGTCGGGAGCCAGCACCGTGTACCCGGCTGCGTTGAGCGTACGAGCGAAGCGGTCGTAGCGCCCCCCGTGTTCGGACGCTCCGTGCGAGATCACCACGGACCCTTTCGGCGTGTCGGCGGTCCAGTGCCGGTAGAAGACGTCGACCCCGTAGTCGTCGACAAAATGATCCTTCGTCGCGTCGCTCACGCTGGCGACGGTAGCGCATAACCTTGGGGGCGTGGACCCTACATATCCAGAGCAAGCAGAGCAGCACCGGGAGAAGGTCCGGGCGTTCCTCGCGGAGCACCTTCCGCCCGGATGGCGCGGTATTGGAGCGCTCGAGCCCGAAGAGGCGCGCCGGTGGGCGCAGGAGTGGCGCCAGGTTCTCTACGACAACGGGCTTCTCGCAGCGTCCTGGCCGAGCGCGTACGGCGGCGGTGGACTTTCAGCACTCGAACAGGTCGTGCTCGCCGAGGAGTTCGCGCGGGCCGGAGTTCCCACTGGCGGCCCGAATGACAGTTTCGGGATCCAGATGGTCGGCAACACGCTCCTGCGGTGGGGCACGGAGGAACAAAAGAAGTACTTCCTTCCCCGAATTCTTTCAGGTGAGCACCGTTGGTGCCAGGGCTACTCCGAACCAAACGCCGGGTCGGACCTTGCCAATCTTGGGACCAGAGCCGTTCTCGACGGAGACGAATGGGTGATCAACGGCCAGAAGATCTGGACTTCTGCTGCTCACCTGGCGAACTGGATTTTCGTGCTGACCCGGACAGATCCCGATGCCCCGAAGCACAAAGGGATCACTTTTCTGCTCGTCCCGATGGATCAACCGGGGGTAACCGTCAGGCCGATAAGGATGATCTCGGGGATGTCCGACTTCAACGAGACCTTCTTCACTGACGCCAGAACCTCCAAGGACAACATCGTCGGCGGCGCCGGGAACGGCTGGGCGG
>JAKCEB010000033.1 GCA_021838305.1 Actinomycetes bacterium
GAGGCCATCTGGACGCTCGGGTTATCGGTGTGGGAGCGCTACATGGGCCCTTATGACGACTCGAAGAGGGACGCCCTCGCCGCGATGCTCAGCAAGCGGGTGCTGGTCAGCCCCGAGGTGACCCGGGTCGTTTCCTGGGATCACCGAAAGCTTGCTTGAACGTCGAGGGCTCGTTCTGCCGTCTCGAGTCGCTGTCTCCGAGGCGCGGTGACAGCCCTGCCCGGAGGACTGTGCGTGTAATTGCACGAAAAATGTACAATTTCACGCACAGTCTTACGGTTTGGGTCGCCTAAGCGTCGCTGAGTGTCGCCTGAGCTGCGCCTGAGCGACGCCTGAGCTGCGCCTGAGCGACGCCTGAGCTGCGTCGCATAGCCCGGTTCGAACGCACGCGCCGGGGCTTGGCTGCCAGCACGGCGAGCACCTTCACGGACCTGCGCCCGGATCACCCCTGAAGAGCCTTCGGGGGAGGCACACCCACCCTTGGTGCTGCGACCGCCTGCTCCGGCCAGCGCCGGCGCGACACGACGGAAAGCTTTCGCAGCAGGGCGATAGCACCAGGATCGTCGTCGCCTGGCCTGGTCTCGATGACCCCGTCGGCGATCATTCCCTCGATGATCTCGCGCCCGGCGTCGGTTCGTACGAGGGTGAGCGTCCAGTCGTTGAACGCGCCGATCCCGCCGGTCGCTATGTCTGCGTGCTCTGCGGCGAAGTCCGGGCAGGTCTTGCAGCCTTCGCGGGTCCAGCCGTGACACTCCTTCAAGGAAATCTCGTGGTAGGCGCCGTCGCGCATCCAGACCTGGAGGACTCCCTTGATGTTCATCTTTACGATGTCGGCTCTTGCGAGCCCGTACTTCGCTTCGAGGAGCTCATCGAATATGGCGTCGTCGAAGGTCTTCGAGCACAGCAGGCCTATCGACAGCGCGAGCCGCCGGCCGGGCTTGCCGGCTTTGCGCGACCTCATCATCGCGGGGATCGAGGCCTGGCAGCTCATCCCGACCAGGGCCAGACGCTCCAAGCCTGCGGCGACGGCCTCGGAATAGGCGAGGGTGTTCGCCGAATATGTGTAGCGCGATCCTGCAGCGGCGAGAACTTCCGCGGGTGTGCGGGCGATCCCGGGCCGCGCCTTCCAGGTACTTCCGTCGCCTTCGAGTGTCGACACCAGCGCCGCGTCTATCCGGTCGTTGGCGAGGCACCAGATCAAGATCGCGGAAACAAGGCCGCCGTCCTGGCCGCTTGAGTGCACCTCGGGGTCGGCGGCCCGGGCGAGGAACACGTCCTTCGCCACGCCGCTCATCTCATCGCTGCTCCTAGCGCGACCGAAAAGGTAGGTGTCGACCTCCGGCTCCCAGTCCCGGAACCGCGGGCAGGCCCTGGTGCAGCTGGTGCAGCCTCGCTGCCCGTGACCGCAGTCTCCCGGCCCCAGCTCCTCTTCGAGGTGAAAAGGACGGTAGACGCCGTTCGTGTCGTCGTAGCCGAGGACGTCGTGCGGGCAGGAGATCACGCAGCCGGCACAACCGGTGCACAGTCCGGAAGTAACGACCTCGGTGAACAACTCGGCCCACTGTTCGCGCCAGCGGGCCTTGGCCGGTGCGGCTTCGGTAACGGTCATGCCTCGGAGAGTAGCGCCTCGCTTTGCTCCTCGTCCCGGTTGGCTCGCGCACGGTACCCGGCCGACGCCACGGGACCGTAACGGGCTTGCGCCGGAAGCCAACGCCAAGTCCGCCGGATGTAATAACAGAAGATCCGGTAGTCCGCCTGTTCGCGAAGACTCCAGGGAATAGAGAAACGCCGGCGGACGATCGGGGGAAGGCCGCCAAGTGCCGCGAGTCGCAGGATCGGGGTGATCACGGTCGGCTGGAAGGCCCGGGTCCACGACGGAAGGAACTTGAGATCCATGTTCCGGTCGCGAAGGGCGATTTCGATTGCCCTCTCGGCGACTGGGTTCACCTCCAGCACTTCTTCTAGATGTCGGTCCCATTCGACCCCGAACGCCGCCCTGTCGGGTGGCACCCGGGTCATCGACACCCCGTATCGGCGGTACCACTCCACCCCGTCGAGGTACATCTCCTCCCGGTCGCCGCTAGTGAGCTTCCGCGAATCGAAGCGATCAGCGACCATCTCGGCGGCGTACTGGAAGGTGGCGTGCGCCCACCAGAACGTCGAAGGTTCGAGGGCGTCGTAGGGGCGGCCGAGGTGGTCGACCCCGTTGATGTGGCGGTGGTAGCCCGCGATCCGACTGCCGATGGCCTCAGGGTCTGGGAGGTAGATGACGCCGAGGATCTGCGGGATCGACCTGATGATCCTGTCCCAGGGGTCAGTGAAGAAATTCGAGTGCTCGGCGACCCCGGCGGCGACGGCGGGATGCATGAGCTGCATAAGGCCGCTGGACAACCCGCTGAAGGCGAGACGGTGGTCGCCGGCGTAGCGCCAGAGCAGTGACCCCGGTCCGATCGGGCGCGCCGGGAACACATCCGGCGGGGAGGTCTGTCTCAATATGGTTTCTAGTCTTGGTGCTGGCACGCTCCGTGAAGATTACGGCTTGGGATTTCTTATGTGAACGAAGCGGTCGAATCGGGCTCGGGTCGGGCAGGGCAGGGCAGGGCTGGCGGGGGAGGACTCGAACCTCCAACATACGGCTCCAAAGGCCGTCGTTCTGCCATTGAACTACCCGCCACCGGGACGAACCAGTAACGCCTGCACCACCAGCGTCGCGCAAATCGCACCGCGGCGTGGCGCATTGACGAGGGACGAGGATGCGCTCAAAGGGGCAGATGGGGGCCGGGAGCCTGCGCCACCCCGCCGGGCCCCGCCACCTGCACCGCCACCCTCGTAGTTCCGGTGCTAGCCCCTAAGGCCGCCGGCTTGCTAGAAAAGCTGTCGTGCCACGCGACTCACGACTCTCCGCTGTAGTCCTCGCCGCAGGGGAGGGCACCCGCATGAGGTCCGAGAGACCGAAACCGATGCACGCTCTCGCAGGGCGCCCGATGGTAGCCCATGTGCTCCACGCACTATCCGACCTGCATCTCGACCGGGTCGTGGTCGTCGTCGGCCACGGCGCCGACATGGTGACCAAGGCGGTGGGGGAGCATCAGCCGCTGGCCCTGAACGTGGAGTTCGTCGAGCAGAAAAGGCAACTCGGCACCGGGGACGCAGTGCTGGTGGCCCTCGGGGCCTTCCCCGACGACGACCTGGATAACGACCTCGACGACTCCGATGACGTCATAGTCGCGCCCGGGGACACCCCGCTCCTGCGCCCCGAGACGCTTGCGGAGCTGGTCGGGGCACATCGTGATTCAGCGGCGGCGGCCACGGTGCTGACAGCCCGGCTGACCGATCCGACCGGCTATGGCCGGGTTGCGCGGGACAAGGCGGGCCGGGTCACTCGTATCGTCGAGCACCGTGACGCAACGGCGGAGGAGTTGGCGATCGACGAGATCAACACTTCTATCTACGTCTTTCGCAGGTCTGTCCTCGCTCCGGCGATCAGACGCCTCAGGCCGGACAACGCTCAGGGTGAGCTGTATTTGACGGACGTAATCGCAGTGATCCACGACGCCGGCTATCCGGTCGCCTCAATGGTGGTGGCCGACAGTTCCGAGGCTGCAGGAGTCAACGACCGCCTCCAGCTCGCCGGCGCCGAGACGGAACTTCGGAGGCGAATCAACGAACGTTGGATGCGCTTTGGAGTCACGATGGTCGACCCGACTGCAACCTACATCGATTCCACGGTCGAGCTCGCCGCTGATGTGGTCCTGTACCCGGGGACGATCCTGGAGGGAAGGACCGTCGTCGAAGCAGCGGCGGTGGTCGGTCCGTCAACGCGATTGGTGGACTGCCGGGTGGGCAGGGGCGCCGAAGTTGAGGCGACAGTCGGCTTTAACGCCGAGGTGGCGCCCGGGGCGAAAGTCGGTCCGTGGGCTCGGATCGGGCCAGGTGCCGTATCCGCAGGACCCGGGACTTCCAGCCCTGATCGCAACTCGCTACGCTGAACGAACAACGATCGGAGCGCAGGTGACAGACAACGCACAGCCAGCAAGCTCGCCGCAGGGGCGTAGCGCTTCGATCAATCTCACGCCGGTGCGCAAACTCCGGCTCCTGAGCGGCAGGTCGCATCCTTTGCTGGCCGAGGCGGTGGCCGCGCATCTCGACGTGAAGCTCGCCGATCCGAAGCTGGTGGACTTCGCCAACGGTGAGATCAGACCGAGGTTCGTCGAGTCCGTCCGGGGCTCAGACGTGTTCATCATGCAATCGCACGGACAGACACCGGGCCGTTCCGTAAACGATTCCCTGATGGAGCAGTGGATCATGATCGACGCAGCCAAGCGCGCGTCGGCGAAGCGGATAACTGCCGTCTGCCCCTACTACGGCTATTCCAGACAGGACCGCAAGTCCAAAGAACGCGAGCCGATCACGGCCAGGATGGTCACAGATTTCTTCGCGACGGCGGGAGCCGACCGGATCATGTCGATCGACCTGCACTCCGGGCAGATCCAGGGTTTCTTCAACGGACCCGTCGATCACCTGACGGCGGTTCCGTTGCTCACCGAGTACCTACGCCAGCAGGTCCCGGGAGGCGACTTTGTGATGGTCGCGCCGGACACGGGCCGCACGAAAGTGGCCGAGCAGGCAGCGCGCTACGCGGGTGCGGCCGTCGACGTGGCGTCGGTGTACAAACGTCGCCCCAAGGACGCTGTCAACCTGGTGCAGGCCCTCGACGTGATGGGCGAAGTGGAGGGCCGCATGTGCGTCCTGATCGACGACATGATCGACACGGCAGGGACAATCTGCGCTGCAGCAGACATACTCCTCGCGAAGGGCGCCACGGAAGTGTGGGCGATGGCAACCCACGCGGTGCTGTCCGATCCCGCCGTCGACAGGCTCAAGAACTCGGCGATATCTCGTGTCGTTGTCACGGACACACTCCCGCTGCCGTCGGAGAAGCAGATCGACAAGATAGAAGTTGTTTCGATCGCCCCGGTGGTCGCTCACTGCATCGAGGCCGTCTTCTCCGACCAGTCGGTGTCGCAGATATTCGGCGGTGAGAACCAGACCTGACGGTCGGCGACCGTTGCTAGACTCGCACCTTTCCGAACCACCGTAGGAGCAAGTCGACCAATGCCAGAGATAACCCTTGTAGCCGAGCCGGGCCGCGCAACCGGGTCAGCCGAATCCCGCCGCCTCCGGGCAGCTGGTCGCATCCCGGCCGTCGTATACGGCCACGGTGGGGAAGGTGCAGCGGTTTCCGTAGACGGTAAGGACCTTCGACACGCCTTGTCGGGCGAGTCGGGAACGAACCAGCTCCTCGACCTGCGAGTTGGCGACACCTCGCATCTCGCCCTGGCGAGGATGATCCAGCGCCATCCCGTTCGCCACACGGTGACCCATGTCGACTTCCAGGTCGTACGCCGCGACGAGATCGTCGGGGCGGAGGTCCCGATCATCCTCATCGGGGAATCCGACTCGATCAAGGCAGCTCGCGCCACGATCGAGCAGGCGCTCACGACCTTGCCGGTGCGTGCGAACCCGGCGAAGATTCCCGTCTCGGTGGAGGTCGACTTGAGCGGCCTGGAACCGGGCGGTGTGATCCGAGTCGACGACATCTCGCTCCCCGACGGAGTGACGGTCGACGTCCCCGGCGACGAGGTAGTCGTGCTCGCCTCCAGTGGGGAAATCGGCGAAGTCGGCGACGGCGGCGAGACCGGCGACGCAGAAGAGGGCGCCTCGGGTCCCGAGGAGGGCTGACCGCTGGTGCCGGCGTTCCGTCCGGCGCGAACGGGAACTCCGGCTGACCTCTTGGCGGTCGGCCTCGGCAACCCCGGGCCGGAGTTCGAGGCTACGTTGCACAACGTCGGTGCCGACGTTGTGGCTCTCCTGGCAGCCCGCCATGGTTCGTCACTGAAGATGAGCCGCGAGCGTGCACGTACGGCCGAGGTTCGCGTCGGCGACGACGGGCACGACCTGCGCCTCGCGTTGGCGTTCCCCCAGACCTACATGAACGACTCGGGGATGGCGGTCGCCCCGCTCGTACGGCGCTTCGGGATCGCCAGCTTGGATCGCCTGGTGGTAGTCCACGACGAGCTGGACCTCCCGGTCGGAGCGGTGAGGGTCAAGATGGGAGGCGGCCTCGCGGGCCACAACGGCCTGAGGTCGATCAAGGCGCATCTGCACTCCCAGGACTTCGCGAGGGTCCGCATCGGGATCGGCAAGCCACCTGGGGGAAAGGAAAGAGGCGCCGAGCACGTCCTTCGGGTCCCCGCCAAGAGGGTGCGGGCCGAACTTCAAGTGAGCATCGAAGTCGCGGCCGATGCCGTAGAGTGCATTCTCCGCGCCGGTGTAGCGGCGGCCCAGAACCTCTTCAATGCCCAAAGTGACTGACCTCGTCCCGTACCTTCGCAGCGGCGGCCCACTCGCCCCGCTGCTGCCAGCAGACCGCGACGACGACACCTTCTCGGAGATACTCGGGCGGCCGGGTTCGGTGGTGAGCGTTCCGGAGGCGGGGCGTGCCTTCGTGATAGCGGCTCTCGCCGCGGCCGCACTCGGTCGGCCGCTACTGGTCGCGACCCCGACCCAGGGGGAGGCGGAGCGCCTCGCGGTCGACCTCGAAGCGTTCCTCGGCAGCGACAGGGTGGACGTGTGCCCCGCATGGGAGACGCTTCCGCTCGAACGGGTCAGCCCAGGAATCGAGACGATGGGCCGGCGGGTGCGCACCATGTGGCACCTGCGGTCGTGGGGGTCGAGGCGCCCCCAGGGTTCAGCACCGAGGGTCGTCGTCGCCCCAATCAGGTCGCTGTTGCAGCGGCTCGGCCCCCACGTCGAAGACACCGCGCCTGTAGTCGTAGCGAAAGGCGACAGCGTAGACCAGGGCGAGCTGGTCGAGCGCCTGGTCGGTCTCGGCTACCGCCGTGAGTACCAGGTCGAGCACCGGGGTGAGGTGGCGGTCAGAGGGTCGATCATCGACGTGTTCGGATCGACCGCCGACGTGCCGGTACGAATCGACTTGTGGGGCGACGAGGTCGACAGGCTGAGCGAGTTCTCGGTCGGCGATCAGAGGTCCACCGTCGACGTCGAGTCGGTCGAACTGTTCGCTTGCAGGGAGCTCCGCCCGAGCGACGAGATCAGGGCTCGTGCTAGGGAGCTCGTCAGGGACGCCCCGTGGGGTGCGGCGCCGCTCGAGCGCCTGGGTGAAGGCCACTTCTTCGACGGCATGGAGTCGTGGCTCGGGTGGCTCGCGGACGACGAGCATCTCCTCGCCGACCTGCTACCCGACGACAGCGTCGTCGTGCTGGTCGACCCTCGCAGGATGCGCGACCGGGCCACGGACCTCATAGCCGAAGAGGATTCCCTGGTGTCCGCCTTGGCGAACACGTGGGGGGTCGACCACGAAGGTCTTCCACGCCTGCACCTGCCCTTCGACCGGCTTCTCGCCCGGACAAGCGCCCCCACTTGGAGCGTGACCTCCGCGCCCGAGGGGCCCGACACCGAGGTGATAGCGGCTTCGGGATGGGACCCCGTCGTCGGGGGCGGCGAGCGCCTCGTCGCGCAGCTGCGGGAGTTTCAGGCGGAGGGCTACCGGATCGCGGTCTGCGCCGACGGGCAGGCGAGCGGAGGCCGACTGGCCGAGCTTCTATCGAACCACGGGGTCGCCGTCTCGGCCGGCGATCCGGCGGGACGCATCGACGATCGCCGAGCCCACGTGGTCGTGACCGGATTCGAACGCGGGTTCTTCTCGCGCCAGTTCCGCGTCGCCGTGCTCGCCGAGAGCGACGTCTCGGGGAGGAGACGAACTCACAGACGGCCCCGGCCGAGAGCCCGCAACTCGGAGACCTTCTTCGACGACTTGCACAGCGGGTCGCTAGTCGTGCACCACCAGCACGGCGTGGGCCGTTTCGCCGGGATGGTTCGCCGCTCGATAGGCGGCGTCGAGAGGGACTACCTCCTTCTCGAATACAAAGGCGGCGACAAGCTCTACGTCCCCTCCGACCAGGTCGACCTGCTCCGCCCCTACAGCGGAGGTGAAAGCCCGACCCTGAATCGCCTGAACGGGGCCGAATGGCAGCGGACGAAGTCGAAGGTCCGCTCGGCGGTCCGAGAAATCGCGCAGGAGCTCGTCGTGCTCTACCAGAAGCGGATCACCTCTCCCGGCCACGCTTTCGGACCCGACACGCCATGGCAGACCGAAGTCGAGGAGGCCTTCCCCTACCAGGAGACGCCGGACCAGCTGACCGCTATCGACGAGGTCAAATCCGACATGGAACGCTCGAGCCCGATGGACCGGCTCGTCTGCGGCGATGTCGGTTTCGGCAAAACCGAGATAGCACTTCGCGCAGCTTTCAAGGCGGTGCAGGACGGGATGCAGGTCGCTGTCCTAGTACCGACAACGCTTCTCGCGTCGCAGCACTACCAGACTTTCAGCGAGCGCTTCGCCGGCTACCCGCTTCGAGTCGAGATGCTTTCGCGCTTTCTTACCGCGTCCCAGGCGAAGGAGGTCACGGACGGCTTGGCCTCTGGAAGCGTCGACGTCGTCATCGGCACCCACAAGCTTCTCTCAGGCGACGTCAAGTTCAAATCTCTCGGCCTGCTCGTGGTCGACGAGGAGCAGCGCTTCGGAGTTCACCACAAAGAGTCGATCAAAAAGTTGCGCGCTGACGTGGACGTCCTGACCCTCACCGCGACCCCGATCCCGCGCACGTTGGAGATGAGCCTCACCGGCATCCGGGACCTCACCCTGCTCCACACGCCTCCCGCAGACCGCCAGCCGATCCTCACCTACGTCGGCGAGCACGACGACCGCGCCGTGGCCGAAGCGATCCGCCGTGAGCTGCTGCGCGAAGGGCAGGTGTTCTACGTGCACAACCGGGTGGCCGACATCGACCGGGTCGCTTCGGAGCTGCGGGCGATGGTCCCCGAAGCGCGGGTAGCGACCGCTCACGGCCAGATGGACGAGGGCGCGCTCGAGAAGGTCGTGCTCGACTTCTGGGAGGGATCCTACGACGTGCTCGTCTGCACGACGATCATCGAGTCGGGTATTGACATGCCGACCGTCAACACTCTGGTCGTCGACAGGGCCGACCGCCTCGGACTCGGCCAGCTACATCAGCTGCGCGGGCGTGTCGGACGCTCGGGACAGCGAGCGTACGCCTACCTTTTCTACCCGCCTGACCAGGTGCTCTCCGAGGAAGCCTACGAGAGGCTGAAGACGATCGGCGAGCACACCGAGCTCGGATCGGGTTTCAAGATCGCCATGCGCGACCTGGAGATCCGCGGCGCCGGGAACCTTCTCGGCGGCGACCAGTCCGGCCACATTGCGGCCGTCGGGTACGACCTGTACGTCCAGATGGTCTCCGAGGCGGTAGCCGAGCTAAAAGGCGAGCCGCTGCGCGAGCCCGCAGAGATCAAGCTCGACGTGCCGGTCAGCGCGAACCTTCCGGTCGACTACGTGTCGCGAGAGGACCTCCGACTCGAGGCTTACCGTCGCCTCGCCACGGTCACGACGCAAGGCGAGGTCGACGACATCGAAAAGGAATGGCTCGACCGCTTCGGTCCTCTTCCCGAGCCGGCGCGGGCCTTGTTGCGCATCGCCCAGCTGCGAGCCGAGTGCGCCCGGGTGGGAGTACGCGACGTGACGGTCGTCGCCGCCGGAGCCGGGATGGGCGGCTACACGGCGCGCCTGTCCCCGATGGAGCTCAAGTTCTCCCAGACGGTCCGCCTCGGACGGCTCGCGGCGAAGGCGGTGTACAAACAAGACATAGGACAGCTTGTCGTGCCCCTCTCCAAGAGCACGGATCCCGTCGAGCACATCCGGGTGTTGCTCAGTGAACTGTTCCCGCCGGTAGCATCGGCGTCGCCGTGACAAACTTCGACGACACCCCCACCAAGATCCCGAGCGACACGCCCCGGCTCACGGGCAGATCCGCCGGAACCGACCGGCCTGTCAGCGCTGCATCGACGTCGAAGCGCGCGACGGCCAGACGACGCATGAGAGCCTTTGCGGTTGCAGGGGGCGCCCTGGTCGCCGCCGTCACCTTGGCGGCCTGTAACACCTCTCCGTATGCGGCAAGCGTCAACGGCCACGTGTTCACCGTGTCCGCTCTCAACAACCAGCTCGCCGAGTGGACCTCGAACTCCACCTACGTGACGCAGGTCGACCAAGCCAACTCGAAAGCACAGGGGGGCACCGGGGTGGGGGTGTTCGGGACCGGCGGCCCCGGAACCTACAGCAGCGCCTTCGTCGCGAACATCGTGGGCTACAACGTCAGCTTCATGGCGCTCTCGGAGCGCCTCGCCGCTAGCAACAAGCTTCCCGGCCAGGACGTCCTCGACGCTGCCCGGGCCGTAAACGAGTCCCAGGCGAACTACTGGAGCCAGTTCCCCGCGAGCCTGCGAACCTTCCTCGTCGAGGACCTCGCCTACGAAGCGTCACTCGTCCCGTCGAACGCCAAGGCGTCAGCTTTGCAGAGCACCTTCACGAAGCTGAAGCCGTACCTTTTCTCGCAGATCTGCCTGCGCGAAGCCTCCGCGACGACGCTCGCGGCCGCTAAGAAGGTCGCGGCGGGCAAATTTGTGGGTGCGCGTTCGTGCTACGACCAGGCCGGGGTCGAGACGCAGAGCGCAGCATGGCAGGCGGCGGTCATCAAGCTTTCGCGAGTGGGTGCCGTCTCCGCGCCGATAAAGACCGCCTACGGCTACGCAGTGGTGCAGCTGGCGAGCAAGACGGCGATCTCGCGTAGCGCGGGAGTGGACAGGGTGCTCTCGCTCTTGAACGCGCAGAGCGAACCCACCCAGATAACCGCTGTCGTCAACTCCGCCCAGGTCAAAGTGAACCCGGCGTACGGGACTTGGGCCAACGGGCAGGTCACGCCTCCCGCTGTGCCCAAGGGGTGACAGGCAGGATCATCGTTGTCGGCCTCGGTCCCGGCGACCCGACGCTCGTCTCTTCCGGTGCTGCGCATGCGATAGCGGCCACCCCTCGGCGCTATCTGAGAACGACCCGCCACCCGAGCGCCCATCTAGCGTCGCCGGCGGTCAGCTTCGACGAGTTGTACGAGGCTTCCTCGTCGCTCGACGAGGTGTACGACTCGATAGTGGAGGCACTCGTCGAGGCGTCGCGCGACGCCGAAGCTGTCCTTTACGCCGTGCCAGGCTCGCCTCTCGTGGCCGAGCGAACCGTCGCAATGCTTCGGGAGGATCCGCGGGTTCGACTGGAAATAGTGCCCTCTGTGTCGTTCGTAGACTTGGCATGGGAGCGTCTTCGGATCGACCCCATGGCGTCGGGGGTCCGCCTCGTCGACGGCCACCGTTTCGCGGTGGACGCGGCGGGACGAACCGGGCCTTTCCTGGTCGGGCAGTGCGACAGCGCGCTGACGCTTTCGGACATCAAGCTCAGCGTCGAAGACGGTCCGCGTGTGACGGTCATGCAACGCCTCGGTCTCGCCGACGAGCGGGTGTTCGACGTCGACTGGTCCGACCTCGACAGGTCCTTCGAAGCGGATCACCTCACGTGCATCTGGGTGCCGACGCTCGCCTCGCCGGTCGCGGCGGAGCTGACCCGTTTCGCGGAGCTCGTGCGGCTCCTGCGCGCCCGCTGCCCGTGGGATGCACGCCAGACGCACAGCAGTCTCAGCCGGCACCTCATCGAGGAGTCCTACGAGCTTCTCGAGGCCATAGACGGGCTCGACGGTCCCGGCGGATACGAGCACCTCGAGGAAGAGCTCGGCGACGTGCTGTTCCAAGTGGCCTTCCATGCGAACCTCGCAGCCGAGGCCGGGCAGTTCGACCTCTCCGGTGTGGCGAGGTCAATCCACGACAAGCTCGTCGAGCGCCACCCGCACGTCTTCGGGCCTCCCGGGGCGGAAGTGCCGAACTGGGAGGAGGCGAAGAAGGTGGAAAAAGGGCGCACCAGCCTCATGGACGGTATCCCAGCCGCTCTGCCGTCCCTCATCTACGCACACAAGGTTCAGTCGCGCGCCGCGTCGGTCGGCTTCGACTGGGACGACGCGGCTGGCGCCTGGGCCAAAGTCGTTGAGGAGCTCGCCGAGTTGCAGGAAGCGGTCGAGGCGGGGCCGGCTGGATCTGATGCGATTGGCGAGGAGCTGGGGGACGTCCTTTTTTCCATAGTAAATGTCGCAAGGCACCTGGGGGTCGACGCCGAGTTGTGCCTCCGGGCGGGCGCTGCGAAGTTCGCAGGCAGGTTCGTCGCTATGGAAGTTCTGGCGACCGAGCGCAATGTGGCTATCAGCGACGAATTGTGGGACGAGGTCAAGGCGACAAGAGCGCGACAGGACGCCTCCGGCGGGGGTCCTTCCCACGCCGGCTCACGCAAGGTAGCGTTGTCGGAACCCACGACAGGAGCAGCGCTGGACCTATGAGCCAAATCGAAGCATTGATCGCCCACGAGATACTCGACTCTCGAGGGAACCCGACCATTGAGGTCGAGGTGCTTCTCGAGTCCGGCGCGACTGGACGAGCGGCGGTCCCATCCGGGGCGTCGACCGGTACGCACGAAGCGGTCGAGCTTCGCGACGGCGGCGAGCGCTACGGGGGCAAGGGAGTCCTGCGAGCCGTCGAGAACGTCCGCGGGGAGATATCGGCGGCCCTGCACGGCATGGAGGCGCTCGACCAAAGGACCCTCGACGCAGCGCTCATCGACCTCGACGGCACGCACGACAAGGGACGGCTCGGTGCTAACGCCCTGCTCGGCGTGTCGCTCGCAGTCGCCAAGGCCGCAGCTGACGAGGTCGGCCTGCCGCTGTACCGCTACGTGGGGGGCGCCGCAGCGCACGTCTTGCCGGTCCCGATGATGAACGTGATCAACGGCGGCGTGCACGCGGACAACAACGTGGACCTCCAAGAGTTCATGATCGTCCCCCTCGGCGCCGCGAGCTTCGGGGAGGCGCTTCGCTGGGGCACCGAGACATACCATGCGCTGCGGGGTCTGCTCGGCGAGCGTGGCCTGTCGCGGGCCATCGGCGACGAAGGCGGTTTCGCTCCCAACCTCGGCTCCAACGAGGACGCCGTGCGGATCCTCGTCGAGGCTATTGAAAAAGCCGGCCGCGTTCCCGGCGACGAGGTCGCCATAGCCATGGACCCCGCCGCATCAGAGTTCTACAAGGACGGGGTGTACAACCTCGCAGGCGAAGGGCGGTCGCTTACTTCGAAGGAGATGGCCGACTTCTACGTCGACCTAGTGTCGCGCTACCCGATCGTGTCAGTCGAAGACGGCATGGCCGAAGACGACTGGGACGGCTGGACGGTTCTCACGGCGAAACTCGCCGACAAGGTGCAGCTGGTCGGCGACGACCTGTTCGTGACCAACGAGCAGCGTCTCGCAAAAGGAATCGAGGCCGGCGTCGCAAACGCCATCCTCATTAAGGTGAACCAGATCGGCACCCTCACCGAGACCCTCGACACGATGGCCCACGCCTCCCGGTACGGCTACGCCTCGGTGATGTCGCACCGCTCGGGGGAGACAGAGGACGCGACTATTGCCGATCTGGCTGTCGCAACGAACTGCGGGCAGATCAAGACCGGCGCCCCCGCTCGTTCCGACCGGGTCGCCAAGTACAACCAGCTTCTGCGCATCGAGGCGGGGCTCGGCGAGGCCGCTGCATTCCATGGCAGGGACGTCTTTGCAGCTCTGCGGCGGGCCGGCCGGTGAGACGGGCGATACGCTTCTTGCTCGGGGCGGTAATCCTCGGAGCGATACTGTTCCTCTTTGCCGTACCCGCCCGCACATGGCTGTCGCAGCGCTCGCAAATGTCGGTGGCCTCGCACCGCCTGTCGCAGCTCACGACGGAGAACAAGGCTCTCGCCAAGCAGGTCACCCAGCTGCAGACTCCGTCCTACGTGGAGCAACTCGGCCGCTCGCAGTACGGGCTCGTCATGCCGGGCCAGGTCGCCTACGCGGTCGTGCCGTCCGCCGGTCCCGCCGGTTCGACCACCGGTTCCGCCGGTTCCACCGCCGGTAACGGCGGCTGACTCGCCGGCCAACTAGATTCCCCCGTGGTTCTGCAACAATAGGCACCTACATCATCAACAACGATAGGAGGGGAGAGCCAACATGAAGGTTTCGATGACCGTCAACGGTTCCCGCTACGAACACGACGTGGAACCTCGACTGCTGCTCGTCCATTACCTGCGCGAAGTCGTGGGTTTGACGGGCACCAACGTAGGCTGCGACACCTCCTCGTGCGGTGCCTGCACAGTCCTGATCGGCGGCGAGTCGGTGAAGTCGTGCACGATGCTCGCCGTTCAGGGCGACGGCGCGGACGTCACGACGATCGAAGGTCTGGCCGACGCCGACGGGCAGATGCACCCGGTCCAGGAAGCTTTTCGCGAGAAGCACGGCCTGCAGTGCGGGTACTGCACCCCCGGAATGGTGATGGCCATCGTTTCCTTGCTCGAGGAGAACCCCGACCCGACGGAGGCCGAAGTGCGTGAGGGCCTGGAGGGAAACCTTTGCCGTTGCACCGGCTACCACAACATCGTCGCTGCAGCCCTGCACGCCGCCGCCGGCAAGAAGGCTGCGGTCGCATGACCGGCGCCTGTGTTGCCGACCGGGCTGCCAACAGGGCCGCCGCCAGAGCTGCCGACCGAACGATCAACCGAGCCAGAGGAGCGCGCCGATGATACCCGCAGCCTTCGAATACCGCCTCGCGTCGAACGTCGACGAGGCCCTCTCGATGCTCGCCGGAGGCGGCGAGGACGCGAAGCTTCTCGCTGGCGGCCACTCCCTACTTCCTTTGATGAAGCTTCGCCTGTCGGCCCCGTCGATGCTCGTAGATATCGGTCGTATCTCCGATCTCTCATATGTCCGCGAGGAGGGCGACCGCCTCGTGATCGGTGCCCTCACACGCCACCGTGACGTCGAGATCAACCCTCTCGTGCGCGAGCACGCCCCCCTCGTCGCCCACGTCGCCGGTCAGGTGGGAGACCCTCAGGTGCGCCACCGCGGGACGATCGGCGGTTCTGTTGCGCACGGAGACGCGGCCTCTGACCTGCCGGCGGCGTGTTTGGCGATGGGCGCAACGTTTTCCGCTGTCGGGCCGAGCGGGACCAGGACCATCGACGCAACCGAGTTCTTCCTCGGTTTTCTGGAAACGGCCCTGCGCCCCGACGAGATCCTCACCGAGATCTCCCTGCCCAAGGCGACGGGCGCCGGATGGTCGTTCCAGAAGTTCAACCGTCGGGCGCAGGACTGGGCGATCGTCGGCGTCGCCGCCCTTCGAGGCGAACGCACCGGGGTCAGCCTCGTCAACATGGGTTCCGTACCTCTCCGGGCGACCGCGGTGGAGGATGCTCTCGCCGGGGGCGCAGACGAGGCGGAGGCCGCGTCGCACGCCGCGGACGGCCTCGACCCGCCGTCGGACCTCAACGCCAGCCCCGAGTACCGGCGCCATCTTGCCCAGGTACTCGTGCGTCGTGCACTGGAAGAGGCCAGCGCAGCGTAGCCTGCGGGGGTGACAGTCCCGCAGAATCGACATCCGCAGCGCCCCGACGGCCAGCGCTCCGACGGCAGGAGCCCCGAAGGAGGGCTCACCGTCGAGGCGGTGAGCGAGGGCCTCAGTGAGAACGGTTACCTCGCCGACGAAGGCCTGTGCACCTCGATCTTCCTGGCGCTCGCACTTCACAGGCCGCTTCTGCTGGAAGGTGAGGCGGGCGTTGGAAAGACCGAGGTCGCGAAGGTTCTCGCCTCGTGGACGGGCGGCCGTCTGCTGCGCCTTCAGTGCTACGAGGGAATAGACGTCTCCCAGGCCGTCTACGAGTGGGACTACGCCCGCCAGCTGCTGCACCTCCGCGCCGCGGAGTCGGCCAACGCTGCGGGCGCCGGCGCGGTCGTCGAAGGCGACGCCCTCGAGGATCAGGTCTACAGCGAGCGGTTCCTCGTGCGCCGGCCGCTGCTCACGGCGATCGACCAGCCCCCCGGATCGCCGGCTGTCCTTCTCATCGACGAAGTGGACCGCGCCGACGACGAGTTCGAGGCCTTCCTCCTCGAATTTCTCTCCGACTACGCGGTGACTGTCCCTGAGCTCGGAACGTTCAGCGCCGCCGAGCCTCCGGTCGTGATCGTCACCTCGAACCGCACGAGGGACGTCCACGACGCGCTCAAAAGGCGCTGCCTATACCACTGGGTCGAGCATCCCGACTTCGAGCGTGAAGTGGCGATCATCGAGCTCCGCGCGCCTGGCGCGAAACCGGAGCTCGCACGCCAGGTTGCGGCAGCGGTGGCGGCGCTTCGCGAGATGCACCTCTATAAGCCGCCCGGCGTCGCCGAGTCGATCGACTGGACCGCTGCGCTCGCCGCTCTCGGACGGCGAGAGATCGACGAGCGCTCCGTGGAGCTCACCCTCGGCACCGTGCTCAAATACCAGGAGGATCAGCACCGCGTCCGGGCGGTCGGAGTGAGCGACCTGGTGAGCGCGGCGCTGCGCCGGGCCGGTTGAGCTCGCCGGCCGGCGAAGGCACCTTCGACCCGGGCAGGGTGGTCGCCGGTTTCGCACGGGCGCTGCGCCGGGCCGGCCTGTCGGTGCCCACAGGCTCGGTCATTGGCTTCGCCGACGCGCTCGGCCTGGTTGGCCTAGAAAATCCGGAGCGTCTCTACTTCGCAGGGCTCGCCACGCTTGTCCGCCGACCCGAGGACTTCGCCGCCTACCGTCGGGTGTTCGCGGCGTTCTGGGCGCAGGTCGCCTCCGCCGGTTCGCTGCCGACGGTGACCGACCAGGTAGCGCTGGTCGTCGACGATGACGATGATGACGCGGACGACGACACCGCCGGCGAGGACGAGCAAACGGAGAGCGGCCAGGAGACGAAGACGCTTCGCTGGTCAGCGGTCGAAGTCCTCAAGCAGCGCGACATGGCGACGCTCAGCGAGGCGGAATGGGTCGAGGCCGACCGGCTCATCTCGGCGATGCGTGTCACGTCGGATCTCCGACCGTCGCGGCGAACCCGGCCCGCCCGTCGCCGGGGCAAGCGCCCCGACCTGCGTGCAACAGTCCGACGCAACATCCGCCACGGGGGCACCCCGATCCACCGGGCTTTTCGCGAGACGGTGGAGCGGCCGCGCAGGATGGTGTTTCTCCTCGACGTGTCCGGCAGCATGGAGTCGTACTCCCGGGCGATGGCCCGCTTCGCTCACGCTGCGGCCTCGTCACGGCGGGCCGGTGGCGTCGAGGTGTTCACCATCGGGACCCGTTTGAGCAGGGTCACACGCGAGATACGCCTACGCGACCCCGAGGAGGCTCTGCGTGAAGTGGCCTCCAGCGTGGCGGACTGGTCGGGCGGGACACGCCTCGGCGAGAGCCTGCGGGAGTTCAACCAGCGGTGGGGAGTGAGGGGGATGGCCCGGGGGGCGGTCGTGGTGATCTGCTCCGACGGGTGGGACCGCGGCAACCCCGACGCTATGGACGAGGAGATGGGGCGCCTACAGCGCGTCGCACACAGGGTCGTGTGGGTCAACCCGCTCAAAGCCACGCCCGGGTACGCCCCGCTGGCGCGCGGGATGGCCGCCGCCCTGCCGCACGTAGACGTGTTTGTGGAGGGCCACTCGGTATCCTCACTAGAAGAGCTCGCCCGAATCGTAGTCGGGCCCGCGAGAACGCCCGGCCGAGCGTCCGGGCCGACACAGGGAGTGCGATCGCAGTGAGAGAGATCCTCGATGACATCGAACGTTGGCAGGCACAAGGCAAGCGGGTCGCGCTCGCCCGCGTCGTCGCCGTGGAGGGTTCCGGGCCGAGGCTGCCCGGCGCCGCCATGGCCGTCTCCGAGGACGGGGAGGTAGCCGGATCGGTGTCAGGAGGATGTGTCGAGGGGGCGGTCGTGACCGAAGCCCTCGGCGTGCTCTCCGGGTCTGCTCCGGCGAAACTGTGCACTTTCGGTTACTCCGACGACGAAGCCTTCGCCGTCGGTCTGACATGCGGCGGGATCATCTCCGTGTTCGTCGAGCCCCTCGAGTGGTGACCTCGATGTTCGACGTGCTCGCGGCGGACATCAAAGCGGAGAGGCCGGT
>JAKCEB010000243.1 GCA_021838305.1 Actinomycetes bacterium
GAAGATATCGTCGCCCGTTTCGTCCCGAACTTCTTCTTCGGATGCGAGGCCGACGACAGGATGAACGCTTGGGCTTTCAACACGACAGTGAACCCCTTCGGGGCGAAACTGCAAGCGGTATTCAGCTCCGACATCGGCCACTGGGACGTACCGGACATGAGAGAAGTGCTCGAGGAGGCTTGGGAGCTGGTCGAGCACGACATGATCGGCACGGAAGATTTCAAGGAGTTCGTGTTCACCAATCCGGTCAAGCTCTTGGCGGGCATGAACCCTGAGTTCTTCAAAGGCACCTCAGTCGAAGGCGCCGTCGAGGAGAGAGGCCCAGTCCTGGCTTGACATCACCATCACGGCAACATCGACTGGTCCCCGCTTGGCAGTGGCGGGAGCGATGGTAGTTCTGTCACGGCGCATGCCGATCCGCTCAGCTACTCGCACCGATGGGAGGGTTTTCGCTCTGGGGCAATGAGACGATCTCTTCTAAGCGTAGAACCTCGAATCCCGACTGTAACGCCGCGCGTGCTCCCTCGGTGGCATAGCCCTTGCCCCAGACCTGTGGGTCCAGACGCCACCCGACCTCGACTGCAGGGAGCACTTCGGGAAGGAACGTTGGCACAGAGAGACCGAGGTATCCGACTGCCAGGGACGACCCTTCTTCGAAAACCGTCCAAAGACCAAAGCCGAGCCCCGGTGGAGGGTCGACGCAAGTCAGCTACGCTGGGACCGTCGAGCGGAGGGTCTGACGCGACGAAACAGGTTCTGCAACGCTAGACCGCGTGATTGAGCAACGCAATGCCATCGGCGAGCTGTGCCGGCGTTTTGGCGTCGGCAGGCTGGTGGCCTTCGGGTCGGCACGGCATCCTTCCGGCGGGAAATGTGTTGATCGAGTGCCCGACAGCGCTCGGTCCAAGGCCTCCTGTCAGACACGTACGCACCGAGAGGAACTGCTACCAGAACTGCTACCACGTGGTGAACGACAGTGATATCATCTATCTACTCACATTGATATCAATAGGAGGGCCACAGTGCGAACGGTTGTGGACATCGATGAGGATTCTCTGAGTGAGGCCCGCGCCGCGTTGGGAACGACAACGAAGGTGGAGACGGTCAACCGAGCGCTCGTGGAGGTGGCGGCCCTTGCGGCTCGTCGACGCGATCTGACGCGTCTGGTCAGCGGGGAGTATTCAGACCTCGCCGACGAGGTGCTGTACCGCTCCGCGTGGCGGTAGCCACTCACCTCGCTGACAAAAGTGCGCTCGCCCGGATGAGCGAAGCGGGGGTCGCGCGCCGACTCGGCACCATGATCGAGGCCGGCCTGGTCGGAACGTGCGGAATCATCGAGCTCGAGGTCCGGTTCTCGGCGCGTTCTCATGCTGACTACGAGCGGATCAGCCGAGACCGCGGGCGCGGCTACGAGTTGTTCCCGATGCCCGATGAGATCTGGGACCGGGCCCTCGAGGTGCAGTTTGCGCTCTCCGAGCGTGGCCGGCTTCGCGCCGTGAGGTTTCCGGACATGCTCATCGCCGCTACTGCGGAGCGCCACGGGCTGGTGGTGATCCACTACGACGCCGACTATGACCTCATCGCTGCCGTCACCGGTCAGCCTTGCGAATGGGTTGTACCTCAGGGATCGATCTCTCAATCCTCGGCATAAAGGACGCGACCGGCCTTGGTTATCCCGATACGTCGTTTGGTGGTGTCGGTTGGAGGATGGGATCGAGCCAGGCGAAGGCGTGAGAGTGGTGGAGGGAGCGGGCGCCGGCTTCGCAGTGGTCGCCGGCGCCGCCAACACACCGTCGTAAACCTTGGCGCGTTCCCACAGAAACGAGGGGCACCGCCACTGCGGCGCACCCCGACACGACGCAAAGCCGAAACCGCCCATACGTCCAACCCGACCCTCACCAACCAAGTAAGTCACAGTCCTTCGGCATCACAACACGTCAAAACGTGAACAAGGGCCCCCACCAAAACGTCACGACCTCGGTGGAGCCCGAGATCGGATTCGAACCGATGACCTGACGCTTACAAGGCGCCTGCTCTGACCAACTGAGCTACTCGGGCGGGACGCACGACGCTATCGCACTTTCCGTGCGACGACTCTTCAAACTGGGACCTTGGTGAGCGTCTCCGACGCCAAGCGAAACCCCGATTCCCGGACCACCTCACCTCGATCGCGCCGGTATGTCCCGTCGGCCCGATAGTCCTTGTCCGGCCCCTTTACTTCCCAACGTTCTTCGTAGCAGTCCGCTGACTGCACTAGGAACTTGATGAGGTAGACGTCGTCACCGCAATCGTGTCGCACCTCGCACCCACCTGTGCCGAAGTCGACATCCACGAAGTGCCTGCCGTCCGCGAAGCGCAGCGCCGCCCGCCCCTGCCCGGTATCGGCGAGGAGCATGCGCCGTGCGCAAGCAAGTTCCCTCCCCGACCATCGAAGAGTGCCACACTCGCGGTAGTCGGCCTGACGTCGTGCGGGGGGTGCCCCGGCATGCGCTGCCAGGCTGAGTTCACCGACGAGCTGACAGACAGAGACAGACCCGGCGAAAGCACCCGACATGCCGCAGTGATAGTCCTCGATCGGCCGCTCGACGTTCCACACGCCGAGCAGGTATCCGTAGGTATCAGCGACCTCCACGCCCTCCATTCTGCCTGCCGGCGCGGTCCGCGTACCAGGGACACTTCATAGCGGACTGGCACCATGCGGCGGCCGCCAGTTACGCTCCCCGTCTTCCGGTCCGGGGTCACCTCGGGCCTACGACAGACGCAAGGAGCTCCCCCCTTGACCAACTCCGCAACAATCCGACGTCCGGCCCCGATGGTGTTGGCGGACCTGATCCCCAAGTCGCTGGTTCGAGACATCGCCTTGGTTGTGGGCGCCGCCGGCCTCGTCGGGTTGATGGCCCAGGTGTCGATTCACCTCGCCTTCACCCCTGTACCGATTACCGGTCAGACCCTCGCTGTCCTTCTGTGCGGGACAGCACTAGGGCTGAGACGGGCGGCGGCGGCCCTAGGTCTGTATGCCGTTGCCGGAGTGCTCGGTGTCCCGTGGTTCGCCGGCCATGCCTCGGGATACGTCGGGGCTTCGTTCGGCTACATCGTCGGTTTCGTGCTCGCGGCGGCCTTGTGCGGCTACCTCGCGGAGCGAAGGGCCGACAGATCCGTGTTCCGCTCGATTCCGGCGATGATCGCCGCCGAGATAGTCATGTACGCGATCGGTGTCGTATGGCTGGCCATCGACCTCCACGTCGGCGCCGGGAAAGCGATCGCTTTGGGGCTCACTCCGTTCCTCGTCGGCGACGCCATCAAGGCTGCTATCGCGGCCGTTGCGCTGCCGTCGGCGTGGAAGCTGACGTCCGGCAGGTAGGGGCTGGGCCACCGACGCGCGGCTCAAAGGTCGACTGCAACCGTTGTCGCGACCAATGCCAACCCTTCAACGGCCCAGAATGGCTAGAGACCGTCAAATTTG
>JAKCEB010000244.1 GCA_021838305.1 Actinomycetes bacterium
TAGACGGTTAGCCGGAATAGGAATCAACTGGGCGACTGGCCTACCTCGGTCGGTGATCGTAACCACCGTCCCTCCTGCAGCTTCGCCAACCACAGCGGATGCATTTTGCTTGAGCGCTCGGATACCCACTGTCACCATGTTCTACATCGTAGCTCATAGGTAGCTTTTCGGTAGCGAACTCCACGCGGTGAAAGCCGAACCGCGAGGACCTCACAAAACTCCCGGACCATCGAGATCGACCACGCTGACGCCGCGCTCGCACCGGCCTCCGCCGAGCTCGCCCGGACGCTCTACTCTCGACGATGGGCGCAGACATCCCGCACCGAACGCCAATATCAGCCGAGACCATCGACCGCTTGAGCGCGCGCTAGGACAGTTCTCCGATCGGACGGCTTTACTTTCCGTGGTCGGACTGCTCCTTTTGGCCGCCGCCGGACGCCGGCGGGCACGGCGTCGTCGACTTGAAGTTGGGATGGCTGCCCGCCGTCGGGTCGGTGAAGCGGCATCCGAACGTCGGAGCAGAGACGACACGCGGGTCGAGGATGTTATCCCCGGCCGGCTTCTCACCGGTATTAACCCAGTTCACGAGCGCCTGGAATCCGCTTTGCAGCTCCGACTGGGTGTAGCTGCAATGGCCGACCTCACGGATAGCCCTGTCCACGAAGAGGTTCCCTTCACCGTGGGCGATCATCAGCTGGTTATATCGCTGGTCCATTGCGAGCGGGACGAACAAGTCGCCGATACCGTGCAACGACAACACCGGGATGCCGGGGTCGCCGACCACGTCGGGCAGTTCTGTGGTCGTCGGGTTCGAGGAGAACGGGACGGTCCTAGACACCCGCAACGCCGCAAGGTTGAGCTTGAGCTCTGATTGCAGATTCTTGAACTTCTGATCCGCGAAGTGGTAGAAGGTGTTCTGGTTGCCGGCGATGTTGCCGTTCGCGTAGTAGATGGTTCCGCCGGTTGTGCCTGGGTAGAGCCCGAACAGGAACGGGATGTTGGTGAGCGGGGCGAAGCCGAAGCTGTTCCAGTAGCTCAAGGCGCTCGCGAAGCCGGGCCGGGTACCGCCCGAGAGCTGCTCCACGGTGTCGGACCACAACTTGCCCGTTGGAGTCAGCGAAGTAGTGAAAAAAGTTCCCGCTTTCGTCGTGACCGGCGTAATGCCGAGCGTCGGCAGTTCGCTCGTGACCGCAGCCCCGTACCCTGTAGGCGGGAGTCCATACGCTAAGCCGGCGGCGAGCGTCGACGGGTACTGGATCGTGGTGGACGTGAGCGCTGCCGCGGTGACGTTGGCGCCGAGGTAGTAGTCGAAGAGGTTGTTCGCGCCTAGCACCCCGCAGTAGGGCATCGCAGCTTCGTAGGTGTGTCGGTAGTACTCGACCTCGACGGCGGTGATCTCGCCACCCATCGACAGACCGCTCATGATCCGATGCCTCGGCGTCTTGCCGGTGATCGCGTGGAACGCGTTCAGCAGGTCGTGCGTGTCCACGACGCCTGTGCCGACGTCGTAGCCGTTCATCGCGTAGCTCGACGCTGCCCAGGCGTAACCATGGTCGATGTAATAGGTACGCAGGGTCGGGTTGCTGACTCCGACGGTGTCGCCGGTTCCGGCGTAGCCGTGCGCGAACATCACAACAGTGCCGTTCCAGTCTGTCGGCACCTCGACGCGATAGGCCGACATTCCCCCGTTGGCCATTCCACCTGCGGGGCTGTCCGCTAGGTAGCCGCTATAGACGGTGGAGATGGCTTTGCCTGAGCTGTCGAGGGTCGGGGTGAACCCGCATTCCGGGTCGGCAATCATGATTTGCTTCTTGTCGATCGGGTTGCTGATCGTGCTTTGGACCGGCCCCGTGCAGCTCAGCGCCGGTACGGGCTTGGCCATTTGCGGATCGGCGGAGGCGACGCCTCCGGGGCCCCCCACCACTGCAGCCAACGTTCCGGCGCCCCCCACAGTTAGTGCAGTGGCGAGCAGACGCATGGAGCGCCCGGCGACCTTTGACATTTTGTTCTCCTCCCCAGAGATTCCTTAGCTCCTTCTTAGCCTCGCTTCGCGCCGCCGTCAATAGCGAAATGTCAAAGGGCCGATCGGACGTCGGCCGAAGCCGAGCTATCCAGGGGTTTCGGCTGCCACGAGGAGGGGTTCGGCCTCCGAACCCGGCGCGGACAGGCGATCCCGGTCGTGCCTCGCGTACATCCCGGCCTGCTCCTGACCCGACATGGCGGCTATCGCAGACATGACCCGGTCGGTCATGCGCCGAAGCTCGCCCGCCGCGACCGACGCCCCCGCCGCCGGGCGCTCGGCCGCCCCGCGGCCGGAAAGCGCGATGGGATGGCCGAACTCGACGGTGACCTTCTTGCCCAGTTTCGGTATCGTCGCCCCGATCGGCTGCGCGTCAGCGGTGCCGGACTGCGCGACGGGGACGACGACTGCCCCTGTGTCGAGCGCGAGGCGGGCGACCCCGGTGTGGCCCTGATACAGACGTCCGTCGCGCGAGCGCGTCCCCTCGGGGTATATGCCGAGCACTCCCCCGTCGGCGAGCACACGACGTGCTGCCACAAGCGCCCGTTCCGATGCCGAACCGCCCTCCCGGTCGAGAGGGATCATGCCGAGCGCACGAAACAGCCACGCCGTCTTCCAAGACTCGAAATACTCCGCCTTGGCGACGAAGGTCACCCGGCGCCGGACGCAGAGCGGCATGAACACGCTGTCGATGAACGATCGGTGGTTGCTTGCGAGTATTACAGGGCCGGAGCGGGGAACGTTCGCCCTCCCTATGCAGCGCACCGAGAACGCGATGCGCAGAAGCGGTGTCAGGAGGATCTTGAGAGCCCAGTAGGCCATGCTTTTACCCCAGTTTCGTTAGGAATGCGAGATTACTAGATGATCAATTCCACAGGGTCGGCGGAGGCCGTAGGCGGGGATGGATCGCCGGGAATCGTGATGTAGCGCCACGATGTCGGCCAGGTCGGGGCTGCCACCGAGAGTGGCTCGCAGCACCTCTTCGATTGAGCATCTCGATCGGAGCGCTGGGGCACGCCACCGCCGCAACAGCCGGCGTTTCGACGGAAGCTCGTACCGTGGGCCGCGTAGCGCAGACGAATCTGGACAATGAGTCTCAAAATAATAGAAACTGCTTCTGGCAGTCGGTTCGCCTTCCCGTTACGGTTGGAATAGAGCTGTAACTACAGAGCCGGTGGCCGAAGTTAGCTGCCGCTTGAGCGAGGGAGCCAGTAGATGACGAGACGACCCGTGCTGTTCGCGCGCGGCCGGGGGCACGGCCGACTAGCCCGTCGACTCTCGATCGCTCCCACAGCGGCTCCGTTCTCGCTGGGCGTTGTCAGGCTTCCAGCGTCGGCTGTCCCTGCCAAACGCCTTCGTCGGTGGGCGTCAGCGGCGCTCGTGATGGCGGTGGCCACT
>JAKCEB010000245.1 GCA_021838305.1 Actinomycetes bacterium
GTCTGCCATTTCGGCCGCCCGGCCGCCTCGTACAGACCTCGAACCGTCACCCGCCCTTAGCCTGTTAGCAAACGGACCATCGGACTTCGCTGGACGCAAAATCGGCATTCTCGTCAGCGACGGCGCCAGCAGTGCACTTGTCACGGCCCTTCGCGACACGGCATCTGAGAGGAAAGTAGTTGTCGAGATCATCTCGCCCAAGGTCGGAGCCGTCACGCTAGACGACGGATCCGTCATCGAAGCCGATCAACAGGTGGACGGCGCTCCCTCCGTCCTCTACGACGCTGTAATCGTGGCAACAAGTGCGGAGGGAGCCTCCGAGCTGGCCAGGAAGCCCCCGGCGAAAGACTTCGTCGCAGACGCCTACGCCCACGCAAAATTCATTGGATGCACCGCCGGGGCATCAGCCCTCCTCGAGGCGGTGGGAGTCAGCGTCGATGCGGATGGCGGTGTGGTTGCGATCTCTGGGCCCGGTGACATCGGGCGTTACTTCGACCTGTGCAAGGCGCTGCGCTTCTGGGAGAGAGTCGACTCCTTCGCGAGATGAGGACGGCCTAGCGGGGGTAGCCGTCGGTGAGAATCGCGCTGCATTCGAGCAATAGCGCATGCACGAACGCCTGAGGGTAGTTACCGCGAAGTTGCCGTTGGCTCACGTCGTACTCTTCGGAAAATAGCCCCGTAGTGGAGCAGGCGCTGCGGTTGCGTTCGAAGATCACCCGAGCCGCCATGTGGTCGCCCTGCTGCTGCTTTGCTAGCGCCAGGAAGAAGCCGCATAATACGAAGGCGCCCTCGGCTTCAGCGAGAGGTCGGTCGCCGTGGTGAAAGCGGTAAACGTAGTCCTCCTGGGCTAACTCCGCCTCCACCGCTTCGAGCGTGGCGACGGTACGTGGATCGTTCGGGGCTAACGCACCTCGAATGGGCGGGATCAAGAGGGCGGCATCGACCCGGGCGTCGGTTGGCGAGCGCTGCCAGCGGCCGCCGGGATGCATGCAGGTACCCGAAACGTCGGCGAGGATTGCGTCAGCCAAGGCGCTCCAGCCGGCGGCACGATCTGGCCCACCGATAGCAGATATAGCTCGGAGACCCGACACACAAGTGAGGCGGGAATGAGTCCAGTGCTGATCGTCAAGCTCCCAGATTCCGGCGTCGGCTTCCCCCCAGCGCTCCTCGATAGCGGCAACCGCTGCCTCGGCGGCCTTCCAGTGGTGGGCGTCCATCCGGTCGGCCGCGCCGGCTGCCGCCAACAGCTCGAGGCTCTCGCCGAATGTGTCGAGTTGGAACTGCTCGTTTACGTGATTGCCGAGCTTGTCTGCACCGCCGGGATAACCGCTCAGCATAGAAAGCGAGCGTTCGGATGGCACTTGATTACCTCGAACGGTATAGGCCGGTTTGAGGTTTGGTCCGTCTTCTAGGAGTCGCTGCGATACGAACTCTACCGCCGAATCGAGGAGTCGATTGCAGCCGTGCAGCGCTGCGGCACGCCCTCCGTAGCATTGGTCGCGTATCCAAGCGTAGCGGTAGTCGTAGTTCCGTCCAGTCCACGACCGCTCCGGCAGGCTCATCGTCGCAGCCGCTGACATACCACCGGCTGTACTGGTGAGACCAGTCAGGACCGCGATCGCCTGCTCTGCGTCGCGCCGACCGATGACCGTCTCGGCAAGGTCAGGTACCGACGACTGCCACGCATCCCCGGTGGCATCCCAGGCAACAGACGGACTCACGATATCGCTGTGGAACTCTCCAGTCGTGAGCTCGAGTACGAGGTCGTGCACATCACCGGCGCGCAATGCGAGCTCCGTCTGCAACGGGTTTGACCCGCGACGGTGGGCGCTTGGCGCTCCCGACCACCTAAACGAGATCGGCCCAGACCTACCGGTCCAGATTCCATGGTCGTCTTTGCGGATACCGGTCATTCGCTCGACGCCGAAGCCGGCTCGGACGTCGAGCAATGCCCGCATCCGTACCTCACCCCGAAGCACTCGGATATGGCGAAGGATCACGACGGTATCCGGTACTGCCGGACGGGCTAACGCTTCGCGACATTCGACGACCCCGTCGCTCGTCACCCAACGGCTGTTCCACACCAAGGATCGCGCGTCATAATGACCGCCCCAGGTGAAGCGTCCGAGGGGAGTCACTGCATAGTGCCCCTCGCCTCCGATGAGATTGGAGAACACGGCGTCCGAATCCCACGCCGGCGCGCACAACCAGGCGATGTCGCCACGTGGACCTACCAGCGCCCCCCTCTCCCCGTCAGCGATCATGGCGTAGTCGCGCAGGACGAACGGCGGATACCACTCAGACGTGCTGGTCACCGGCTACCCGACGAGCAAGCGACCTCCGCTCGATGAGTGTTCAAGACCGAAGCTCCCGGATCTTGTCCTTGACCAAAGTCGTGGCGATAGTTGCCTTCCGAGGCTGGCCGGACAGGAAAGCTTTCGTGAAGGTCTTCGCCTGTTCGTACGTGACCTTGCCGGGCATCGGTGGCTCGTCCGGGTTGACCGATACGTCGAGCATTAAGGACTTCAGCAGCGATCTCAGCCATTTAGAGCCTCCTGTCACATGGATCTACAAGCATCTACCCACGAACCGGCATCCCACTCACGTCACTCGCCGCGTCGAGCCGTCCGGCTTCAGTAAGCGGCGGTAGGGGTAGTGAACATTTGAGGCGCCCGTTGGCAGTCCGATCGTGCAATTTCGGCCTCGAAGGCAAGGAGGAAAAGGTGAGAAAGCTCAGTCTGATAGTCGGTGCGGGCATCGGTTTCGTCCTTGGGTCGAAGGCTGGCCATGGGCCTTACAGACGACTCGAAGCGCGCTTCAAGGGGGCCGCGAAGCGCTCCCGCGGCTCCTCTTCCACGCATGGCATTAATACTTCGAAACGTAGCGACGTCGTCATCGGCGACGACACTCCCAGGGACGCTCGCCCGGTATAAAAAGCGTCCAGCCCCACCGACCAGGTGGACCAAAGTGTGATCAGGTATGTGGACCAGGAAGGTGCTCGCGACTACGGTCGACGTTCGGACTGGTAACACCCGTGGGTGACGACCGCAGATGCGAATAGAAAGCGACGACGGCTTTAAGGGGTGACACCTTGTCGTACCAGCGAGGAACGGGGTTCGGGTGAGTATCGCTTCGAAGCTGCACCGATCGCACGCTAGGTAGATCACGTTGGGACGCCGGACCGAGCAGTCGTTCGATTTCCGGGATGAGGTGTTCGTCGGCGGCCATCTCAGATCTGAAGATTCGGTCAAGTTCGTCGACGGCCTCGTCGGCTTGCGGGTAGTTGAGGCTTATCGCTTCATGACCTCGGGCGGCCCTGTCCAATCGCCGGATGGCCTCCCTTCTCTCCGGACCTTCCGCCTCCAACCTTCCAGCAAGCGCCTCCTCGCCAACCTCGCGAAGTCGTGAAG
>JAKCEB010000034.1 GCA_021838305.1 Actinomycetes bacterium
CTCGTTCTCGGACGTCGATCCGGTTTCGGCGGCGGGTTGGTGGCAACCGAGGAGCGCCATTCGGTACTGGTGGTCGGTCCGACTCAGTCGGGCAAGACTACGAGCCTGGCGATCCCGGCACTGCTCGAATGGGAGGGGCCTGTGATTGCTACCTCGGTCAAGGACGATCTCGCTGCAGCGACGATCGGGTGGCGTCGCCGTCTGGGCACGTGTTGGGTATTCGATCCAACACGGTCGTCGGGGCTCGCCCCTCGCACGAACTGGTCACCTCTCGCGGCTTGCGATACGTGGTCGGGCGCCCAGAAGGTCGCCGGTTGGTTGGTCGACTCCACGCCGGCCAGGCGGGGACTCGCCGATGCAGCGTTTTGGTACACCGCTGCTGCAAAGCAGCTAGCGCCTCTCCTGCTCGCTGCCGAATCGGCCTCGATGAGCATGGCCGACGTTGTGCGCTGGACGGACCGCGGAGAGTTCGCAGAACCCCAAAACCTTTTGGTCCTGGCCGGCCACGATCCCGCCGCCTCGTCCCTTGCGGCGTGCGCGAATCGCGACGAGCGCATCCGCAGTTCGGTCGGCACAACCCTCGAGACGGTGCTCATGCCGTTCGCAGACCCGGGCGTCGCAGCGTCGACGTCGACGTGTGACATGGACCTTCGCGAGCTGTTCGACGGCTCGGCGACGCTCTACCTTTGCGGTCCGAGCCATGAGCAGGCGAGGGTCGCAGGGTTGTTCGCGGCTCTGGTGTCACTGGTCGTGGCGCAAGCGGTAGAGCGGGTCGGTGCAACCGGGCGGAGCCTCGACCCGCCGCTGCTGATGGTCTTGGACGAGGCCGCGAACATAGCCCCGATCGCGGATCTCGACACCTTGGCTTCCACGGCGGCAGGGCTCGGGATCCAGCTGATGACTGTGTGCCAGGATCTGGCGCAGCTAGCGGCGCGATACGACCAGGAGAGGGCGAGGACGATAGCAAACAACCACAGGGCCAAACTGCTCCTGTCGGGCGTCTCCGATCTCGGAACGCTCGACATGATGTCGGGGCTCGCCGGGGAGCAGGCTGTTCGCGAGACTACCGTCACCCAGGATCGCAAGGGCGGACGGACGACCCGGTCGACGTCGACAGCCTTCCGTCGTCTCGCCCCCCCGGACCGTCTCCGTCGCGTCCCTCCGGGAGAGGCGGTTCTACTCTACGGACACCTGCCGCCGGTGAGGCTGGATTTGCGTCCGTGGTATGCGGACCGAAGGCTCGCCAAGAAGGTGCGAGGAGTTGACTGATGTTGACTCTTGAAGCGGACGGATCCGCCACGCCAGGGCGGTCCCGCCGCCGGCGGCCTCTGAACTGCCCGTTACCGGCGCCGGGCTCGGCTGGGTGCGACCCGCGTGGGCTCCCCCGGCATCTTCGGGTAGACGGGGGGCCACGGAGCGTCACCGTGACCGGCGACGCGATCAGCTTCCGCCATGTCGAGCAGAGGCTGAAGGCTCTCAGGTGCCGCACCCGCCCAGGGGTCGCCTGATCGCGCGAAGCGGTCGGGCACGGTGGCGATCGTCAGATCGTCGGGGTGGATCGCTCCGAGCTCCTCCCAAAGCAGCGGTGTAGAAACTTGGGCACCTGGCCGCGACCGCACCGACCACGCGCCGAAAATCGTCTTGTGCGGCGCGTTCTGGTTGAAGTCGACGAAAACCCGCCGGCCGCGCCCCTCCTTCCACCACGAGGCCGTGAACAGGTCGGGGCGGCGCCGTTCGAGCTCCCTGGCGAGCGCGACCGCTGCCGCTCGGACTTGCAGAGCGGTCCATTCGGGGCTGAGCCTTACATAGATGTGAATGCCCCGGTTGCCTGTCGTCTTGGGCCAGCCGTGGGATCCAACGTCGCTGAGCAGGCGCCGAACCTCGTCCGCAGCTTCGGCGACCATCGTGAAGGGGGCCCCGTCTGGCGGGTCGAGGTCGACGCGAAGTTCGTCGGTGTGCTCGGGGTCGCCTGCGTGGTACGCCCAGACGTGAAACCCCAGGCATGCCAAGTTGACCGCCCAGATCACGTGGGCCATGTCCGCGGCGACGAGCGCCCGAGAGACGGTGCCGTTCGGGGTGGTCACCTCCGCCGTTTCCAGCCATTCAGGCCGGTGCTCGGGGACGCGTTTCTGGAAGAACGACGGGCCGGTAGCGCCGTTCGGGAACCTCTGCATGAGGACGGGTCTGCCACCCACGGCTGCCATGACCGCACTCTCGACGCCTAGGTAGTACTCGACCAAGTCGAGCTTGGTTTCGGCTCGTTCGGGGAAAAGCACCTTGTCGGGGTTGCTCAGCGTCACTTCCCGTCCGGCGACTTCTATGACAGTGGCGCTATCCGCCGAGCGTGACGCCACGGTGGTCAGGCGCCGGCAGCCGGCCCGGTTTCCTCGGGACGGTAGCAGGCCGCCACGAGCCCGCCGGCGGACGACACTCCGAGCGCAACGGCAAGCGCCGCCCAGCGCAGGCCGCTTCTGCTCCTTCCCCGCGCAGCGTCATACGAGAGGCGGCCCGGACCGAGCGCTGCGACAACAGCCGCTACGGCAGCGACTAACCCCGTGTACTCCCATCCACCCTTGAAGACGAAGAAGCCCTTCCCCCGGTGATCTGTTCTCGCTGCCGTCACCATCAGACCGACCGTCGCTGCGGCAGGGTAAGGGCTGGCGGCGCCGACAGTCATGAGGGCCCCCGCCGTCATTTCCGTCGCGGCGGCGACCCTTGCGTGTAAGCCGGCCGGACGAAGCCCGAGAGACTCGAACCATCGGGTGGTCCCCGCGATACCGCCGGGTCCACGGACCTTGTTGTATCCGTGGGCGACCAGCATCGGCCCGACGGCAAGGCGCAAAGCCAACGAAGCTGCGTCCGAAGCTACCGTCGACGTTCTAACACTGCTCGCACTCCAACGGCTCGCACTCACCCTCCAAACGCTACCCGCTTCGCGGACAGCCTGACAGCCCGCTGCGGACTGGTTACCCTCGTAGATGTGATCCTTGCGCCGCGCACCAGGTTCGCTGTCCGAGTCGGGCTCGGAGTGTCGGAGATTTCCCGGCGCCTCCACCTCGGCGGCGGGTCCGTCATCGGGGGCCGGGCGATCATGGCCGTCGACCCCGAAGCGCTGGAACACTTAGCCGCGGACCGCAGCATCGTCCTGGTGTCTGGAACCAACGGCAAGACGACCACGACCAAGCTGCTTGCGGCGGCACTCGAAGGCAGACCGGAAGTCGTCACCAACGTCGAGGGGGCGAACCTGCCGATGGGACTGGTTGCGGCGCTAGCCCAAGGTGCCCCGGACTCGAGGGCGGTACTCGAAGTGGACGAGGCGTGGCTTCCCAAAGTGATCCCGTCCGTGCACCCGAAAGCTGTTGCACTTCTCAACTTGACGCGCGACCAACTTGACAGAAACAACGAGGTCCGAACGCTCGCAGCTTCGTGGAGGTCGGCGTTGGCCGGACAGGCGGCAGGCGTCGTCGTGGCCAACGTCGACGATCCGCTCGTCGTGTGGGGCGCCGGAGCGGCCGCCCGTACGATCTGGGTTGCGGCCGGACAGCCCTGGACCGACGACTCGGGGGGCTGCCCTAGCTGCGGCGGCCGTATCGAGTTCGATGCGGGCGGGTGGTCGTGCGGAGGATGCGATTTCGCGAGGCCTGACGCCGACGTGGAGCTCGACGGTGACACATTGAGATGCTCCGACGGGAGGACGGTGCCTATCGACCTCGCTCTGCCAGGTCGGGCTAACAGGGCAAACGCGGCGATGGCGATCGCGGTCGCCGTCGGCCTAGGTGGTGAACCGACCGATGCGGCCTGCTCCATGGCCCAGGTAGCGGAGATCGAGGGGAGATATGCGTGGTTGGATGTTGGCGATTCCAGCGCCCGGCTACTCCTTGCGAAGAACCCTGCGGGATGGTTGGAGACGTTGGATATCCTCGCAGCGCTGCCGAGCCCGGTGGTAATTGTGATCAACGCCCGTCTGGCTGACGGCCGGGACCCGTCTTGGTTGTGGGATGTCCCATTCGAACGTTTGCGCGACCGGGACGTGGTCGCGTCGGGCGAGCGCGCATGGGACCTCGCGGTCCGACTCCGCTACGCAGGAGTACCGCACCGCGTCATCGAAGATCCGCTCGTAGCTCTCTACGAGGCCTTCGACGACGTTGACTTCGAAGTTGTCGCGAACTACACCGCGTTCCAGGCGATTCGTCAAAAGTATGGCGCCGACGTTTCGAGGGTTACGTGAGCGTAACGGTCTGCCTGCTTTTTCCTGACCTACTCGGCACCTACGGTGACTCGGGGAACGCCACGATTCTGGCTCAGAGGCTTCGCTGGAGAGGCATCGAGGCGGATGTCACGGTCGTAAGGTCCGGTGAGGCCGTACCCTCAAGTTGCGAGCTGTACGTCGTGGGAGGAGGCGAGGACTTGCCGCAGGCGCTTGCCGCTAGCCAACTCGGAGCCGGCAGCGACTCCAACCCTCTCGCAACGGCTGTGGACGCCGGCGCGGTCGTGTTCGCTGTGTGTGCCGGCCTTCAGATCATCGGGCGTTCTTTCAGCGGTCCGGGGGGCTCACCGACACCAGGAGTCGGCCTTCTCGACTGCACCACTCGGCCGGGCAAGCGCCGAGCAGTCGGCGAGCTCGCCGTCGAACCTGCTCCCGAGCTTGGCCTCCCCGGGCTTCTAAGCGGCTACGAGAACCATGCCGGGGTTACGACGCTCGGCCCGGGTGCGTCCCCGCTCGGCGCCTCCCGAAGTGGAGTTGGCAACGGGGATAGCGCTGCGGTGGATGGAGCTCGATCCGGGCACGTCGTCGGGACCTACATGCACGGCCCCGTGCTGGCGCGTAACCCAGACCTGGCTGACCTGCTCCTTTCGTGGGTTGTAGGCGACCTTGAGTCGATCGACGACCGTGAGGCATACGAGCTTCGTCGGCGAAGGCTCGCCGAGGTCAGCGGCGGGTTGCGACGCCGACGCCTATGGTCGTGGGCCCAGAGGTGAGGTGCAGCGGGCCCGCCGCTACCTCCCAGAGCTTGATCCCGCCCAGGATCCCGGCAGAATTGTCGACGACTGTAACGTCGCTTGGTAGGTCGTCGCCGAGGCGAACAGAATTCCCGCCTCCGATGAAACAGTGGTCGAAGAAGGTGAGTGCCCGCAGGGTTTCGACGGCTTCCATCACATGGGACAGCCACTTCTTGTTGCCTGACTTCTCGCGCGCCGCCTCCCCGACCACCTCGTTGTAGCTGCGACCCTTCTTGAAGGGATGATGGGCGAACTCGAGGTGCGGCTGCAGTTGCCCGTCGAAGAAAAGCGCAGTCCCGAGGCCCGTCCCGAGCGTAAGGACGAGCTCGAGACCCTCGCCTTTCACTACAGCAGCTCCTTGGAGGTCGGCGTCGTTGGCGATTTTCACCGGCTTTGAGGTGGCCGCGGCTAAGGCAGCACCGAGATCGAAGCGGTTCCATGCGCTAACCAGCTCGGGACTCGGGTCGCCGCCCGGACCCCTCGGGGATACGAAATGCGGGGCGGACAGTATCTTGCCGTTCCGAACCATTCCCGGGAACCCGACCGACACCCGGTCGAAGGAGGGGAGCGGTTTGACGAGGTCCAAAAGGACGGTCACGAGCTTTGCGGGGGGCAGGGGGTAGGGCGTGTCGCATCGGACGCGGTCGTGGACCATCTGGCCTCGTGGGTCAAGGACAGAACCTTTGAGGCCTGTCCCGCCGATGTCTATCGCGAGGGTTTCGGCATTGCTTGCACTGTTTCTTCGTGTGGCCACGCTGCGAGAATAGGCGAGCGGCCATGACGATGTTCCCTTTGTGTCGAAATGCTTCGTAGAAAAAAGGTCCTTTGCTCTAGCCATAGCGTTGCCGATGGGTAGAGAATGTTCATTGATAGGCTCTAGCCGTAGAGGTAGAGAGATGACCCCAGACGCGAGATTGAGCGCAGCAGAGAGGGCAGCCCTTGCCGATTTGGAGGCAGCGGCACTTGCTGACGACCCTACATTTGCTTCGCGCCTCAAGCACGATCGAGCCACCGACGCCAGGCGCGCTGTCCATGCGGTCAACCGGATCGCTTCCCGCGCCTGGGTGCGTGTCCTGTGCCTTCGATGGTGGGGACTTGTAATGATGGTGGCAGGGCTCGCTGCAGTAGTTGCGGGCTTGAGCATTTCCATCCTGGTGTCGATCGCTGGCACGCTCGTCGCTGGCGTCGGGCTTCGAATCCTCGCTGAGGTAGTCATAGATCGCAACGTCCGAAGGCGAGGTTCGCCCATCAAGGAGGCTTCGTTCGGCTTCGAGGCGGGCCCCGACGATCGGGGTTAGACCCGGGTTAGACCGCCCGCCCGGAGGTCCGATCGTCGCGACCGGCGACGCAAAGCTCTGGTCAGTTAGCCGCCTGCGGTAGCGGTCACACTTCTTGCGTTCAACGTGCCGCCCGATCCGCGAGAGCCAGCGACCACTACCGTGTCTCCGATCTTCAATCCCGACAAGCTGGCCTTTGATGCGATGCTTACAATTGCCGATGGTCCGACCGTGATCTTGACAATTTGACCCTGTGAGTCGCTGATCTCGAGCACGTCACCGCTGACGTCGATGACGGTGCCCGAAGTCGTCGGTGTTGCAGTACCTGCCGCGGCTCCCCCTGCGCCGATACCCCCGGCGGCACCTCCCGTCGTAGCGCCTGCGCCTCCCAATCCTCCTCCGCCCGCTGCGGCTGCTCCTCCGAATCCTCCCCCAGTGGCGCCGGCAGCCCGTAGGGCGGCGATCCGGCTGGCAAATGGCGAAGTCGCAGTTGAAGTGCCGGTGCCATGGTGCTTCTCGGCGACGACGCCACCCCAGAAACCTCCCCCGAGCGCGAGGAGGATCAGGAGGATCCCGGTGAAGTAACGGACCCGTAGAACCTTGCCACTCTCCGGCAGAGCCCACTCGTCGTCGGGGTCATCCGGACGGATTACTATCGGCGGGATCTGATGGGTCTCGGGAATAGGTACCGGTTGAGTCAGATCCTCGGGGTGCATGCTCGGAATCCTCCTGGTTGTTCGTTTGGTTGCCTGCATATGGAGCAGGTATTCGCCTCACTCATACCGCAGAGCATCGACGGGCCGAAGTGACGCAGCGCGATTCGCCGGATAGAACCCGAAGAAGATGCCGACTGCAACTGCAACCACGAAAGCCTCGACGACCGACGTCGGAGTCGCGACCGGCTTTACCCCGACGATCTTGAACCGGCTTCCGATGAGGCCGACGGCGACACCTGCAAGTCCCCCGAAAAGCGATAACAGCACTGCCTCTGTGAGGAACTGACCGAGGATCGCCCGCCGGGGTGCGCCGATTGCCTTTCGGATACCGATCTCCCGGGTACGTTCGGTGACGGTGACCAGCATGATGTTCATGATCCCGATCCCGCCGACCAGGAGGCTGATCGCAGCGACGGCCCCGAGCAGGACCGTGAAGGTGGACGTTGTCGAAGCGGAGGTGGAAAGGAGGGACTGCTCGTTCAACACGAAGAACGGGAGGTTTGCGACGGTGGTCTGGTTTGCTGAGGCGAGAATGTCCGAGGCCTCCTGCTCGGCGGCATTAACCGTCCCGGCCGACTTGGCTTCGACGATGATCCGTTGGAAGTCGTTTGTATAGCCGGTGAGGAGGCCTTCCGCAGTCGTGTAGGGGATTATGGCTATGTTGTTCGGGTCTGTGGTGCCGGTCGCTGACCCTTTGGAGGCGAGCACGCCTATAACCTGGAATTGGGCTTCATTCTTACCCTCGGTCATGTAGATCTCGGTCCCGATAGGATTCGCCCCGGCGGGGTAGAGATTGGTGAGCACCGTCTGGCCGATGAGGGCTACCTGGGCGGAGTTCGATATGTCGGCGGAGCTGAGCGAGCGTCCCGCCTCGACGGTGTAGTCCTCGGCAGGTAGGTAAGTGGGGCTTGTGGCAGTTACGCTGACTGTGGAGGACGCTGACTGGTAGCTCGCTGTGACCGAAGCGCTGAGCACCGGCGAAACCGACAGGATGTCCGGGGCCTGGTTCGGGTCTGACATTGTGGCGATGTCCGCGGCGGTGATCGTGGCCGCTTGCGTTTGGGTGCCCGACGTCGCCGGTCCGCGCCCGAATCGACCTCTGTTGGCGATCGTGATCGTGTTCGTGCCGAGGGCCTTGATCCGGTTCTGCACTGCAAGGGACGATCCATTGCCGACCGCTACCAAGATGATGACTGCGCCGACCCCGATGAGTATCCCGAGAACCGTGAGCGACGAGCGTAGCTTGTTCGCGGCGAGTCCCCTTATAGCCGTCGTGAGATCCAAGACGACGGTCATCTGAGAGCGCCTGCGTCGGCTGGGTGGCGAGTGTCTACGGTCGACTCGTCGGCGATGATCAGACCGTCTCGAAGGCGAACGGTGCGCTTCGTACGCGCCGCGATGTCCGGTTCGTGGGTGATCAGGACGACGGTTCTGCCGGCGCGGTTGAGCGCCTCGAAGATGTTCATGACTTCCTCGCTCGAGCGGGTATCCAAGTTCCCGGTCGGCTCGTCGGCGAGGATCAGCGCCGGGTTTGTCACGAGAGCCCGCGCGACGGCGACTCGTTGCTGCTGGCCGCCGGACATCTCGTTCGGGAAGTGGCCGGAACGCTCGGACAAGCCGACCATGTCGAGAGCGGTCACGGCGCGAGCCCGTCGCTCCTTGGAGCCGACCCCGGCATAGAGCATGGGGAGTTCCACGTTGGCCAGCGCCGTGGTCCGGGGAATTAGGTTGAAGCTCTGGAAGACGAACCCGATCTTGCGGTTGCGCACCCGCGCAAGTCGGGTCTCGTCGAGGCCACGCACATCAACGCCGTCCAGCCAGTAGCGGCCGCTCGAAGGCACGTCCAAGCAGCCGATGATGTTCATCATCGTCGACTTGCCCGAACCTGACGCCCCCATGATCGCAACGAACTCCCCGCGCTCGATCACGAGGGAGACACCGCCGAGGGCACGCACCTCTGCATCCCCCATCTGGTAGGTCCGGGTGAGATTGCGCAAGGCGATAACAGGCGGGATGCTCCCAAAGATCGGATTGTCAGCTGCGGGGGCTTTCACGGTTCAGCCCAGCCCACCCGCGATGCCGCCGCCTGCGAACCCTCCGCCGCCTGCGAACCCTCCGGCTCGGGCAGCAGCCCCACCGGTCCCAGCGCCGGCGGTCGCCGTCACCGTGGGCTCGACGACTACGTCTCCGGCTGACAGCCCGGAAAGGATCTGCGTGGTCGAGTCGCCCACTAGGCCTGTAGTAATGGCGCGCGTCGCTTGCTTCCCGTTGCTCAGGACCGTCACCGTCGAGAAGCGGCCTGCCTTGGTGATCGCCGATGACGGCAGCTCCAAGGCGTTAGAAGCCGAAGAGACGACTACCGCAACGGAGGCGCTCATGCCGTCCTTGACAGTAGTCGGCGGGTTGTCGAGCGTAATCGTGTCGTTGAAGGTCACGACGTTGCTGACGACAGACGGGTTCGGATCGGTGACGGTGACGGTGCCGTTCGCAGTCGTGTTGCTAAGTGCGCTCAAAGTCACCGTTGCGGGCTGGCCGAGGGCGATCTTGACGGCGTTCGCCTCCGGGAAGCCCGCTACCACCTCGAGGCTTCCGAGAGTGGCAAGGGTGAGGAACGCCGACGACGACGTCGTCGACGAGCTGGCGCTGCTACTCGCAGATACAGAAGAGCTACCGCCGCCGGACACGGTTTCACCCACGGTCCCGTTCAGGGCTATCACCGTTCCTGAGAAAGGTGCGGTGAGCTTGGTTTCGCTAAGGGACTGCTCGTCGTTGGTGACCGTCTGTTGCGCGTTCGTGATCGCGGTCTGGTCCTGGGTCAAGGTGGCCGGATTGACATACCGTTTCGCCTCGATCGACAAGTTCTCCTGGGTGAGACTGTTCTGGGCGTTCGAGAGGGTCGTCTCGTCCTGGTTGACAGTCGTCAGGTCGCCCGACACCGAGGAGCACGGGCTCGTGCCAGACGACCCTGAAGACGTCGCTCCTGTCGAGGTCGACCCCGTCGAACTCGAGCTGCCGGAAGAGCTTTGGGTCGTCCCGCTCGCGTTGGCCGGCGGGAGCGTCGTCGTAGTCGTGGTAGTCGGAGCCGAGGCGCACGCCGTCTCGTCGCTGGAGAGCTGGGCCTGCGCTCCGCTCAGGATTGCCGCAGCCGTCGAGATCGCCTGCTGGTCCGTGGCGGTGGTCGCGTTGTCCTGCGCCACCTGCGGCGGCGTTTCGCCGCCGGACTCGGCGAGAGAAAGGTTGCTTTCGGCCGTGGAGAGCTGGCCCTGTGCTCCGGTCAACGCCGTCTGGGCTGTCGTCGAATCCAGCGTCGCTAATGTTTGCCCGGCGACCACGTTCTCTCCGAGTGTGACGCCGATAGCGCTGACCGTTCCCGACGTCGAGAAGTTCACGTTCTCCTCTTGCGCTGGAGAGATATTTCCCGAAGCGGTCTCCGTCTGCTCGACCGTTCCTCTCGCCACGGTAACGGTGCGGATGGCCGTCGTCGTTGCAGCCTTATGGAACACGGTTTGCACCCCGAAGTAGGCGACGACGGCAACGGCGACGAAAAGTACCGCGTTGAGGATCCAAAAGCGCGGGTTCTTCATCAGCCGGCGAGAGTGGTGGTTGTCGTGGTCGAGGAGCGGGGGGGAAGAAGGGGGGCGCAGGCAGCTCGCGCGGCGGCGAGGACCGAGCTGGCGGTGGTGCCCGGCACTGTTGTGGCCCCCGGAACCGCCGATCCGGGGGCTGTCACACCATGAGCGGTCAGGCAGTTGCGATAGGCGGTGAACTGCGGGTTGTTGGGTGCTGCGAAGCGGCCGCCGCCGGGCAACAGCGAGCGGCATGCGCTAAACGCCGCTGAGTATTGAGAGAACAAACCACCTGCCGCCTGTCCCGCCCCGCCGGCGGTGCTCCCGGTGGTTGCGCTTGAGCTTCCAGGGGCAGTCCCAGCGGCCGTGGGACGTCGGAAGCCCGTCCCTGCAGCGCCGAAGGAAGTTGCGACGTTCGCGGGGACTCCGTGGCTTTCAAGGCAGGACGTGAATTTCGCTCGGGCAGCCGATGTTGTACCCGCGGCTGACGTCGGCGCCGACGTGGAGGTCGGTGTCGTCTGGGCGGCTGTCTTGGTCGATCCGCCCCCACACGAGGCGACCAACCAGCCCGCCGCTACGATCACCACCATCATCGAAAAAGGATTGCGCCACAGTGGTTTGGGTACGGTGTCAGAGCGTCTACGGGCGGGCGTCGAGAGCATCGGCCTAATACTCCGTCGAACAATCTGAAAGGCGCCCAAGAACTTGTTTAAGTTTGGCTGAGAGAGGGAAGAAATTTAGGCCCGAAGTGTCCGTCTTAGGCAAAATGGGTCTGTGCCTAACCTCCGAGTGGTCGTAGCCTCGGTCGCCAACACTTGCGGCGCCGACAGATACCGGCGCATGACATGGGAATGAATGGAGTTCGCTTGAGAATCTTGGTGCTTGGTGGCGACGGCTATCTCGGCTGGCCGACCGCCCTCAACCTATCGTCGGTCGGACACGAAGTCGCGATTGTGGACAACTTCGTTCGACGTCGCTGGGACGAGGAACTCGGCGTTGACAGCCTCGTTCCGATTCTCTCCCTCGACGAGAGGATAGGCGCATGGTGCCGAGCGTCTGGGAAGCGCATAACCTCCTACGTGGGGGACCTGTGCGACGGAGAGTTCGTTGCCACGACGGTCGCGGACTTCGACCCTGACACGATTGTCCACTACGCCGAGCAGAGTTCGGCGCCGTTCTCGATGCTGGATCGCAGTCACGCTGTGTCAACTCAGGTCAACAACGTCGTGGGCACTCTCAACGTTCTATATGCGATCGCAGAGCACAACCGCGATATCCACTTGGTCAAGCTCGGGACCATGGGGGAGTACGGGACCCCCAACATCGACATCGAAGAGGGATGGCTCGACGTGGCACACCGCGGCCGAACGGACCGTGTCCTCTTCCCCAAGCGTCCCGGCAGCTTCTATCACCTATCGAAAGTTCACGACAGCCACAACATCGAGTTCGCCTGTCGAATCTGGGGTCTTCGCGCTACCGACCTCAACCAAGGTGTCGTCTACGGCCAGGAGACCCCCGAAACCGCCATACACCCGGACCTGGCGACCCGCTTCGACTACGACGGCGTGTTTGGCACGGTCCTCAACCGTTTTGCAATCCAAGCGGTTCTCGGCACGCCTCTTACTGTCTACGGGAGCGGTGGCCAGACTCGCGGGATAATCAATATTGTCGACACGGTCGCGTGCATCCGCCTCGCAGCCGAGACCCCGGCCGCGCCCGGGGAGTTCCGGGTGTTCAACCAGTTCACTGAGCAGATGACGGTTCGCTCGATCGCCGATACGGTGGCGGCCGCATGGCCGGGCGACTGCCGCATCGAGGCCGTCGAGAACCCGCGGGTCGAGATGGAGTCGCATCACTACCGTGCCGCTCACACCGGGCTTCTCGATCTTGGCCTCGTGCCACACCTGTTGAGCGAAACTCTGATCGGTTCGATGTTCTCGATCATCGAACGCCACAAGCACCGGATTCTGGCGGAGGCGATGCGTCCGACGGTGAGCTGGCGCTCCACAAGCAGTGCCCTCGCAAGCGCTAACTGACCGGACGGTTCCCGTACACCACGTCGTCGGAGAGGCCCGTGGCAAACCGAAAGCCTTCGTTGCGGCGCTCGGCGTCGGGCTTCCAGTGCTGTTGGGACTGCTCCACGTGGCGCTGGTGTGGCCCCGCTACCACGTAGGCTCCTTCGACGACGACGCCAGCTACATTCTGACCGCCAAAGCGCTTCTGGCTGGTCAGGGTCTGACAGGACATCTGGCAAGTGGCGAGGCGATAGTGTCATTGTATGCGCCAGGTTTTAGTGCGCTGCTGACGCCACTCGTGTGGCTCTGGCCGCACGGTTTCGTGGCGCTCAGGCTTTTCTCCGTCGTCTGTTTCGTCGCGGTCTTCCCGCTTACCTGGATCTGGCTCGGAAACCATCGAGTCAGTGCGAGACTTCGCTGTGCAGCGCTGGTGGTTCTCGCCCTGGGCCCGCCGTTTGCGACATACGCAAGCATGGTGATGGCCGAAGCCGCCTTCCTCGTGGTTCTCATGCTGCTACTACTTTCCGTCGACGCCTGGTCGACGACCGATCGCCTGCTCTGCAAGTGGACGTGGATTGTCATCGTTGCTTCGTCTGCGCTCGTGTGGATCAAAGAAGCCGGCATCGGGATCGTGATCGGATTGATTCTCTGGACTGCGCTGCGGCCCGCGGCGCGGCGCCTCGCCCGGGCGTCACTCCTCGCCGGCGGCGTAGCTGTGTCGCTCGCCCCCGTGGTCATCTCCCGTCTCCTGCTGGGCAAACCGCTCGCCGGCAGCCTTTACACAATGCAGCTCGGCGTCTACTACCAAGGAGGCCTTTTCAGCCGCCTCCTTCACGTAGCTCCGCACTCTGTGTGGCACCTGTTTGCGACGGCGATCCCTGCAACTATTGTGCCTTACCTTGCGCCGCTGCCGATCCACGGACACTGGGTTGACGTGTGGAAGGTCCTCTCCTGGCAAGTGTCGATCTGTGCAGGTGTCGGGGCCTACGCGTGGTCGAAGCGGTCCCTCGGCGCTGTCGTACCGATGCTCGTCGTCTACCTCGGCGAGTCCGTCGTCTGGCCGTTCGTCAATGAGCGGCGGGCAATTCTCGTCCTTCCGATCCTCGTCGCCTGGTATGTGATCGGCGCTGCGGCGATCTGGCGAGCCGTCAGCCGGGCCGCTTCGCGCGCCCGAAAGTCCTCGACGCTCGCCCTTAAAGTGACGGCGTCTCTCTCGGTGGCATGTGTGGTGATAGCGCCGCTGGTAGCTCAGATGCCACGCGACTACCTTTTCGGCTGGAATCAGTCGAGCTCACACTTCTCCGGGTCTCGATACGCTAGGTTCCTTTCGGCCCTCGGGGCGCCCGGCAACGTCGTGGAGACCGACTACAAGGAATCGACCGCACTTTTTACCGGACATCGGACGCAATGGACCGCCTTCACAGTTGCGCACAACTTGTGCTACCTGCCGGCGGTCATGTCGGCTCTCGCCGGTGATGGCGCCTCGTACATGTTGAACGGGGATTTCAACAAGCCGGGCCAGCTCGACAGCGGATGTATAAACGCCTTGGTCGCTTACGGTGACTGGGCCGTGCCCCTGCTGCATTCCCTTCGCGACAACGCCACTGTTTACGAACTGGTCGGCCCCTATAGCGCGAACCCTGGACTCGTAGATATCCAGGGAAGCGAGTCGGTTGGCCCGGTCTTTTCTGCCACGGCCGGGTCGGCGTCGCAAAGTTGGTACTTCACAGGCACCTTCCCGGTGAGTCAGGTATCGGTGGGCGAAGCGTGGAATCCCGTCGGGCCGACGTCGTCGGTCGAGCTGCAGCTGCAGACCTCCGCTGGTTCATGGGAGACGGTGTCGTCGGCGAAAGGTTCGGTAGGCGGCGGCGCGTCCGGCGCACCGTGGCTCATCCGGTCGTTCGCCACGCCGGTGGAAGCCCAAGCCGTCCGGGTCGTCGTCACCGGGCCCGGCGGCGTGACCGCTCCCAGCGCCGGCAGACCGTCGAGCGTGACCCCGGGGGCCTCTGCTGTCAACGTAGCTGCCATTGGTCCCGCTGGAGCGGGGAGCCCGTAGCGAACCTTTCTAAACGTCCACCACGTCTTTATCACCACCCGGCCGAAGCGAAGGCCGTAGCGCCAGTTCGGCCCCTTTTTGGTCTCGCCGCAACTCCTTGCGAGGACCGTAACGGGCGTTTCAACCACCCGATAGCCGAGTGCGATTGCACCCATTAGCAGCTCGGCCGTCTGGTACTGGGCCTGGAGAAGCGGCACCCGTTCGGCGACTTCGGGTCGGAACGCACGAAAGCCGTTCGCCGGGTCGGTTATGCGCGTTCCACTCAGAAACGACACCAGGGCACCGAAGAAGACGAGGCCGCCCTTTCGCACACGGTCGGTCGTGTGGCTGGACCCGAGCCTGCGCGAGCCGTTCACGAAGTCGGCGGCCCCTGACGTTACGGGGCCGGCAAGACGAACCATCTCCGAGGGGTCGAACTGGCCGTCCGCGTCGAGGGTCACGATCACCGCGGCCCCGATCTCGCTCGCCAGTCGGTAGCCGATCCGCAGCGCTCTGCCTTGCCCGAGATTGCAATCGAGGCGGTACACGAGTGCCCCGGCAGCGCGGGCGACGCTCGACGTCGCGTCCGTGGATCCGTCGTCGACCACGATGCAACGGACAGCCATCCCGGAGATCTCGGCTGGCACTGCGCGGATCACGGCGCCGATTGCAGTTTCCTCGTCAAGGGCGGCCATCACGACGACGATCGGAGCGCTCGCCACGTTCCCGTGCTCGGCCTTGAAGCGCGAGACGGCCTCCTCGTCTATTCGCCATGCGTGGAATGACGGTGTGGAACTGTTGTGTGGCACGGCCCAACACGATAGGCGGGCGACGGCTGCGATAGGAGCTCTGTGCGGGTGAGGGTAGGCTTGCGCCTTCATGATCGACACAAGGCTCCTTCTCGACGACTTCGATGAGACGGCCCGGAGGCTGGCACGCAAGGGGGTGGACATCGCCCTCGTCGACGAGTCCCGTCGTCTCGCTGAGGCCCGGCGCGCTCAGATCCGCCTTGTGGATGCTGGCCGCCAGGAGATGAACACGGGTTCGAGCGACGTCGGGGCGCTGATGCGAGCGGGCCGCAAGGAGGAGGCAGACGCTTTGCGTCTCGACCTCTCAGCGCGAAGGGCGAACGTCGAGGCGCTCGAGCGGGAGCTCCGCCGGGTCGAGGCGGACCTAGACGATGCGATGGCGCGGCTGCCCAACCTGCCTGCCGACGACGTGCCGGAAGGACGAAGCGAGGACGACAACGTCATACTTCGGACCGTTGGCTACGACCCTGACAGTTACGCCGGACGCGAATGGCTGCCACACTGGGAGATCGCAGAGCGTCTCGGCATCCTTGATGCGGAAAGGGCCGCGAAGCTGAGCGGAACCATGTTCGCCCTGCTCAAAGGCGACGGGGCACGACTGCTTCGGGGGCTCACGGCGTTCGCCTTGGACCTTCACCGGGATTCCTACGAGGAGATCGTCCCGCCCCATGTCGTGCGTGGGGAGGTGATAGCCAAGACCGGGCACCTCACAAAGTTCGACACCCAGGCGTACCGTCTGCGCGACGACGACCTGTGGCTACTGCCGACGGGGGAAGTCGCCTTGGTTGGACTTCACCAAGGGGAGATCCTCGCCGAAGCCGACCTTCCGTTGCGGTACATGGCCTACACCACCTGCTGGAGGCGCGAGGCCGGAGCTGCCGGCAAGGAGACCCGGGGGATGCAGCGCCTGCACGAGTTCCACAAAGTTGAGCTTGTGAAGCTGTGCAAACCTGAAGACGGCGAGGCCGAGTTCCACGCGCTGGTCGCCGATGCAGCCCGGCCGCTCGAGGTCCTCGGCCTGCCCTACAGAGTTGTGGAGCTCTGCTCAGGCGACCTGACCTTCTCCGCGTCGAGGGTATACGACCTTGAGGTGTACTCTCCCGGGGTCGACCGCTGGCTCGAAGTCTCGTCTATAAGCCTGGTGACGGACTTCCAGTCCAGGCGCGGCCAGATTCGCTTCCGGCGCGACGGCGGCGGAGTCGAGTTCGTGCATGCGCTCAATGGGTCGGGGCTGGCGACACCCCGCGTCTGGGCTGCCATAGTCGAGCATGGGTTATCCGCCGATGGCACCGTGGTCCTTCCGCCGGCGCTGGCCGCCTACGTGGGCGTCGACACGCTCCGAGGTCGGGCCTGAGGAGGTCGGCCCCGAGCTGGCCCTCTTCGGAGCAGGGTGCTCACGAGGACTCGACCTGGGCCTTGATCCGTTCCAGGGTCTGGCGCATGCCCCGCTCGTTGGTCTTGGAGCGCATCCAACCGAACAGCGCCCAATAAGCCTGCATCACCGGCGATGGCGCCAACTCGTACGATTCGGTCACATCAGTCCCATCGCCCACAGGGCGCAGCTTGTATGACCAGGTGTTGACTGTCCGCCCTCCAGCCTCGACGGCAAAAGTGAATTCACTCCCTGGCTCTGAGGCCTTGACGGCGCACTGGGTCCAGTAGATCGGTCCCCGGCCGTTGCGTTTGACATGACCCCGGAAGCGCGCACCCACCGCAGGCCCAGTCGCTCCGCCCAGCCATTCCGCCTCGAAGGTTTCCGGGCTGTACAAGCCGATCTTGGTCACATCCGAAAGCAGCTCCCAAACTTTGTCGGCTGGGGCATTCATGTGAACTGTCACTGATCCGCGCATGTCCGCAAGCTAGCACCGCCCGATCGGAATGCATTGTGGCAAACTTGGCCGTACCAAGGGCCGCGTGTTCCGAGCGGCCCCAAGCGACGACGGGTAGGAGAGATCGTGCTGGTAGCGCTCAATGTCAACGACTTCCTCGATCGGGCAGCGACCGTCTACCCGCAGCGGGTGGCGATAGTCGACGACCCTTCGGCAGCGGCTCCGCTCGGCGAGCTCACCTATTCGAACTTCGAGTCGAGAGCGAGGGGGATGGCGCTCCACCTCGAAGCGATGGGCGTCGGACAGGGCGACAGGGTCGCGATAGTCAGTCCGAATGCAGCCAAGTTCATGATCTCCTACTTCGGTGTGAGCGGCTACGGACGTGTTCTGGTGCCTGTGAATTACCGCTTGACCTCCGAGGAGGTGCAGTACATCGTCGATCACTCCGGGGCGTCGGTGGTTCTGGTCGAC
>JAKCEB010000035.1:0-6447 GCA_021838305.1 Actinomycetes bacterium
CACGCGCCGCGGGCGGTCAATGGGCAGTGAACTGTGGAGCTCGGCGCTGCAGGCTCGCGGCGGTTCCCTCGGAAAAATCACTGGTCTGCCGCAGCCGGATCTGCTCCGAATCCTCCCGGTCGAGGGCTATTTCGACCCGATCGGCGAGCTCGGAACGCATGGTCCGCCTGATCGACCTGACGGCGAGCGGTGCCGAAGCGGCGATCTCGGCCGCGAGGAGGCGCGCAGCTCCGTCTAGGTCCGCTGGGGGAACCAGACGATCGCAGAGCCCGATGCTGCGCGCCTGCTCGCCATTTAGGCGGGACCCGGTGTAGAGCATCTCGAGCGCGGCTTGCTGGCCGACGATTCCGGGCAGCGAGACGCTCAACCCGAAACCCTGATGGAACCCGAGCCGGGCAAAATTCGCCGAGAATCGAGCTTCGGGGGACGCCACGCGGAAGTCGGCCGAGCAGGCCAGCCCGAGACCTCCGCCGACAGCGGCGCCCTGTACGGCGGCGACGACCGGGATCTCGGAACGGAAAAGCCGGAGCGCCTCCCTATAGAGCGCCTCGGCGCCGTCCTCGGGGAGCGCGTCAGCGTCGCTTTCGCCGTGAAAGTCAGCGCCTGCACAGAAGTGCTTGCCCTGCGAGCACAACACGATCGCCCGGCAGGTCCCGGCAGCCAACCGGTCGTACGTGTCAGCGAGGGATCTGATCAGGGCAGCGTCGAAGAAGTTGTTAGGCGGCCGGCATATCCTCACCTCCGCTACATGATCGTCGCCGAGCGACACCTCGAGATCGTCTTTTACCTGTGTCATCCGCCACCTTCCGCGATCAGCCTCAGCCTGACTCGTCATGTCTAGTCCATGGCGCACGCGTACGGCCTGGCTTTGCGCCTGTCACTGCCGGTAGTATCGGTGCCATAACACCGAGCTTGCCCATGCTTGTGCGAGCCGCCGCTGCTGCTTTACGCGCTCGGCGGCGTCGCGCGATGAGGACACTTGCCCGCTCAGGCGTGGCACTTGTCGTCCTCGGCGCGCCTTTCATGCTCCTGACCGGTAAGGCAGCAGCGTCAGGTGCCAGCTCATTGAGTGGACAAATCGCGGCGCTCACTTCGCAGGTGACGGCGGGCGCAGCGAAAGTGTACGCGGCGACCGTCGCCTACGAGCAGGATACGACAGCAGCACAGGTGCTCTCCCAGGAGGTCGCGACCGATACTTCGGCTCTCGCGAAGATCTCCGCGGACGCGAAAGCGGCTCGTGCGGCACTTCGCAACGCAGCCCTCGCCGGCTACGTCGGCGAGCTCGGAGCACCGCAGGTGTCGAATTCCTCCGGTGCCCTGGGCGCTACCCTGCGCACCACCTACCTGAGCGTCGTCGCTGGCAACGTGACGCAGGCGCTTCAGAACTTCACGCTCATGGAGTCACAAGTTTCGGCTGCTCAGAAAGTTCTCGGGCATGACCTGGCGGCGGCGAACGCCGCGGTTGGCGAAGCGGGAGCAGCGAAGGCTGCTGCTGTCGCCCAAGCCTCACAGGTGGACGTACAGCTTGCCGCGCTTCGCCAGGACTTGGCTGCGACCGTCGCGCAATCAGCGGCACAGCAAGCCGCCACCAGGGCGGCTCCGTCCTCCACCCAGGGACTCCCCCTGGGCAACGGTCTCGAAAGGGTCGTCGCTCCCGTCGTCGCTTCGGTGCAAACCGGAACGTCCGCGCCGCCCGGCACAGGATCGCCTGTCGCGCCACCTTCGAGTGGCGCGTCCTCGTCGAGCGCCGGAGGGATCTGGGCGGAGCTTCGAAACTGCGAATCGGGCGGCAACTACCGCGCCGACACCGGCAACGGTTTCTACGGCGCCTATCAGTTCACTCAGCAGACCTGGAGTGACCTGGGTTTCGCCGGTCGGCCCGACCTTGCAGCGCCGTCAACGCAGGACGCTGCCGCACAGAAGCTCGAAGCTGCGTCCGGGTGGGGCCAGTGGCCGGCTTGCTCGGCCGCTTTGGGTCTGCACTGAGCACAACCCACACTATTGTGCGCCGGATATGACAACGCCGGGTATGACTCAGCCGGGTATGACAAGCAGCGACCCCGACGAGGTCGGCGGCAGTTCGGACTTCGTGTGCCCGAGATGTGCAGCGCAAGTAGCCGAACGCTTCTTCGGTCCATGCGAAGCATGCCGCAAGCAACTCGCCGCTACTTTTACCAAAGCGGCCGTCGACGTGGAAGTGGCGAGATTCGAGCCGGTGATGCACGTCACGCCCAACCAGGTCGCAACCAAGGACTGACGGAGTGCGCACGATCGAGTCTCCGACAACATGAAATTCTCGGAGATGATGCAACTCGACCGCCGGGGTCCCGACTCCTACGTCGGCGGGGGCCCCCGCTACCCCTGGGGCGGCCTGTTCGGCGGCCAGATAGTCGCCCAGTCTCTAGTCGCTGCAGCCGCGACAGTCGACGAAGAGTACGTCATCCACTCGCTGCACGCGTATTTCATCCGGCGCGGCGACGCCAGCCAACCGATCCGCTTCGACGTGGACCGGTTGCGCAACGGGCGGAGCTTCGTAACCAGGGCAGTCGTCGCGTCGCAGTCGAGCGGGGCAATCCTGCACATGTCGGCCTCGTTCCAGGTGGACCAGGCAGAGCGATACCTGCAGACACACCCCATGCCCGAGACGGTCGGACCTGAGGGCCTCGAGGAGTCCGGATGGGGTTACATGATGGAGCGGCGCATGCTCCACGACGAGGGCGGGCGCGCCACGGCATGGCTGAAAGTTCGTGACGCCGCCGGCCAAGGCTGGGTTCACGCTGCTGCCGCCGTCGCCTACCTGTCCGACGACCTCGCGACCGACTGCGTCCGCTCCGCTCAGCAAGCCGGCGACGGGCTCGAAGGCAGGCATTGGAACGGCACCAGCCTCGACCACGCGATCTGGTTCCACCAGCGGATACCCGAGACGGGCTGGCAGCTCCACGACTTTCGATGCGAGGGAGTCGGGGTGCCGAGGGGGCTAGCGGCAGGGCACGTGTTCGACCGGAATGGAGTTCATCTCGCCACCGTCAGCCAGGAGGTTCTCCTGCGCCCCCTTCGCCCGGAACGCTAGAAGCGCGTCGCTCCCCGGATGCCGCATCGTTCTCCCGGGGATGCGTAGCCAGGATTAGCCCTTTGAGGCCGGGATCTGCGACGAGTACGGCCTCGTCCCAGGAGAACCACCGCACTTCGGGGCTTTCGCCGGGTTCGGGTGAAGGTTCGTCGTCGCCGTCGGTAGCAAGCAGGTAGCGCAGATCCAGGTGGATGTGCCCTCCCCCGCCGGAATGCACATCCATGTGGATCAGCTGCGGAATGTCCGGCCAAGGCGCGAAGGTGAGTCCGGTCTCCTCCCCCGCCTCCCTCCGTGCCGCCTCCCACGGCGACTCCCCGCTGTCCACGTGACCGCCCGGTTGCAGCCAAATGCCCAGCTTTTTGTGGCGATGTAGAAGCACCCCCCGAGGTCCGATGACCAAAGCGGAGCCGGTCACGTGCGTTGGGTCGGCATCGCGGTCGTACGGCCGGTCGAGGCGCCGGAGCGCCTCGATGGTGAAGTCTCGGCTTGAAGACTCGCGGTCGTCGAGGGGACGGCGCTCAACGATGCTCGCCAAGACCGGATCGGTAACGGACCTCACAAATCGACCTCCCTACATCTAGTATCAGAGCACGGTTTTCCTGCCGAACACACAAGGAGTCCCGCATGTCCACGTTGACCGATACCGGAACCGTAACTGACCTCGACGAGTGGCTGGAGCTCAACTGGGATCCGGACCTGACTGTCGGCGAGTGGTGGGAGCGTCTCGGCCTCTCCGGGTGGGCTGCTCCGACGCTGCCCAAGGATCGCTACGGGCTCGGCCTTTCCCGGGCGGAGGCGGTAGCGGCGCAGAAGACCATCGCGGACTTCGGTGCGCTGCCGGCTCCCGGCGGCCTCGGACTCCTGCTGGCAGCGCCGACCATCGCAACGCATGGCACAGAGGAGCAGGCGCGCCGCTACATCCGCGCGATCGTCGCCGGTCAGGAGTCGTGGTGTCAACTCTTCAGCGAACCCGCGGCCGGATCCGACCTTGCGGGCCTGCAATGCCGAGCGGAGCGGGACGGCGACGAGTGGATCGTGACCGGCCAGAAAGTGTGGACGTCGGGTGGCCAAGTTGCGGACATGGGCATGCTGCTAGCGCGGACAAACCCCGACGTGCCCAAGCACCAGGGGATCACCTACTTCGCCTTCGACATGAAGCAGCCCGGCGTCGAGGTGCGCCCGCTGCGCGAGATGACCGGGCGGGCCCTCTTCAACGAGGTTTTCCTTACCGAGGCGAGGGTGCCGGATTCTGCGGTCATCGGCGGCGTGGGTAACGGTTGGGCGGTCGCTAACACGACCCTCGCCTTCGAGCGTGCCGGCCTCGGCGCAGGAGGCGGGTCTGGGGGCGCCAGCACGGCCGTTCCGGGTTCGATAGCCGGAGACCTGACCAAACGCGTCGGCGACCTCGTTGCGTCGCGTGCGCGAGGCGGATCCGGGGGACCCGGCGGGGTCGGTGGCGCCGCAGCACTCGTCCGTGGTCTGGCGTCCGAGTTCGGGGCGACTTCAGACCCGACGGTACGCCAGGGTCTCGCGCAGCTGCACGTGCTCACCGAGATAGGGCGTTACATGACGCTTCGCCAGAAGGCGCTGCGTGCCGGCGGATCCGACCTGGCCGGTGTCGGGAACATGGCAAAGCTGTCGATGAGCATCATCCTCAGGCTGTCGCGTGACCTCGGACTGAGCATCGCGGGGCCGCGTGGCATGCTCCACTCCTACAACCCCTCTGGCGCGGCCTCCCTGCAGGGCCTTCCAGGCGGGAGTCTCGCCTCGCCGCTGACGGAGATGGCGCTGTTCGCGCAGGGCCCGCAGATCTACGGGGGTACCGACGAGATCCAGCACAACATCCTTGCCGAACGAGTGCTCGGACTCCCGAAGGAGCCGAGCGACGACAAGACCCGTCCGTTTAGAGAACTTCGAAGCTGACGGCTCCGTCTTTCAAATAAGCCTGCTACGAACGCCCAGTACGTCGTAGGTCATCTTTGCGCGGCGATCAGCGCTTAGAAGTTCGGCGCCGTACTCCCGAGCGGTCAATGCGATGAGCGCGTCGTAGGAAGCGCCGCCCTTCACCCCGGCATCGATAATGTCGGGTAGGAGGTCATGCAGCCGCTCGCCTGAGAGCACCAGATAGGGGTCAAGAAAGCGCTGAGCGAGGAAGTCGCGCACGAGAAGAGGCGCAGCACGGTGTGGCGGCGGCAGCCTTGTGAGCACCGAATACGATTCGACTATAACGTGACCGATCGCCGCAGGGCGACCGTCGAGGATTAGCCGGGCGCCTTCGTGAAGCTCGTGCCATGAGGCGAAGGCGGCGACGACAATACTCGAGTCAACGGCGATCAACTTCGGGTCTGTTCGAGTGCTTCTCGCACGAGGGCCGATGTTAGGGGGGGTAGTTCGACGTCAGGAACTGCTACGACCCCACCGTCACGTTGCTCGAGATGCATCGGGCTCAGGACAGGCTCCACTTCGAGATGGCCGTCGCAGGCGCGGATCTCGACGTCCTCGCCACCGAGCAAGCCGAGGGCGTCTCTGAGCGACTTGGGTACCACTAGGCGCCCTGAGGAATCGATGGTAGTGCGCATGGCAATAATCTACCATTCTTCGCGGCAGGCCTACATGGGTCAACGGGATGTACGCCGTCTCACCTTCCTTCGGGCTGCCGTCACTGGCTTCAGAGCCCCGATGACGTGGCGCGCAAATTAGGTCTGTCTCATCTCCCGCTCAGGTACGGGAACGTAACCTTTATCGTCAAGTCCTGACCTACCTTGGTGGGAGACCATGTACGATCCTGAGCACCCAAGAGACACCCAGCCGGAAGAGCGACCGAGCGCCGAGCAGTGGACCCACACTGGGGGGTCTTGGACTCCCCCGCCGCCACCCCCCGAGTGGGACCGCGGCTGGAGCGCCGGCGACGGCCGGAGCGCACAACCGCAGCAGGGAGCGCCGGGCGGCTACGGACAGGGCGGCTATCAGCCTGGCGGCTATCCACCGGGCGGCTATGCCGGCCCCGGTAACCCCTACCAGCAGGGCGCATACCCGCCTGGCGGCTATTCGCAGGGTGGCTACCCCCAGGGCGGCTACGGGGGCCCTCCCGGCGGATATCCCCAAGGTGGTTACCAGCCTGGCGGATTCGGCCAAGGTGCCTACCCCCCCGGAGGAAACCCGCCAGGGCCGTACGCGCCCGGTGGCTGGTCCGGGGGTTGGGGACGCGCGAGGCCGCGGCGAAGCCTTCCGAGCGTCGTCACCGCTCTCCTCCTTGCGGTCGGCCTTCTGGTAGGCCTCGGCATCGGCCACGGGGTATGGACTTCGGCGAGCCAGACAGCGCTCGGTCAGACGCCATCGGGAAGCTCCGGTGGCACCGGATCGTCAGGCGGGACAGG
>JAKCEB010000035.1:6547-17679 GCA_021838305.1 Actinomycetes bacterium
GGCGGGACAGGGGCGTCAGGCGGCGCCGGTACAGGATCGGGTTCCGGCTCCTCGGGCGGAAGCACATTCAATCCATTCAGCGGAGGCACGGGGCTCGGCTCTGGTTCCGGCTCGACGAATCCTGCTTTGAGCGGGGTTGCTGCGACGGCAAGCAAATGGCTGGTGGATATCGACACCCAGCTCTCCTATCAGCAGGCTGCGGCAGCAGGAACGGGCATCGTGCTCACATCCAACGGCTACATCTTGACCAACAACCACGTCATCGAAGGTGAGACCGCCATCAAGGTGGTCGACGTGGCCAATGGCCGCACTTACCAGGCGACTGTCGTCGGCTACGACCGCTTCCGCGATGTTGCCGTCATCAAACTCGTCGGCGCATCCGGCCTACAGGCGGCCTCGATAGCCAACTCTGGAAATGTGAAAGTCGGCGACTCGGTGATTGGCCTCGGCAACGCCGGCGGAGTCGGCGGCACGCCAAGTAGCGCCGCCGGGCAGGTGACCGCCCTAGGTCAGTCCATCACCGCGCAAGATGCGGGGAACGGGACGAGCGAGAAGCTCTCCAACTTGATCCAAACAAACGCTGCAATACAACCCGGCGACTCTGGCGGCGCGCTGATCGATTCGGCTGGACAGGTGATCGGCATGGACACCGCAGCCTCGACGGGATTCTCGTTCCAGACTCAGGGTAACGAGGGCTTCGCCATTCCAATCAACGAGGCGATGTCCATAGCGTCGCAGATCCGCGCTGGTCACGGAAGCACGACAGTCCATATCGGTGCCACGGCATTCCTCGGCGTCGAGGTCAACACGGCGACAACCGCGGCGGGTGTCGTCGGCGCCCAAGTGGCCGGCGTCATCGCGAACGGCGCGGCGGCGGGCGCCGGCTTGGCTGCAAACGACGTCATCACGTCGATCAACGGAGCGAGCGTCACTTCCCCGGCGTCGCTGACGAATCTGATCTCCCAACTGCACCCGGGGGACCACGTCAGCATTGGGTGGACGACGCCGACCGGGCAGAGTACCACCGCCTCCGTGACGCTTCCGAGCGGGCCGCCGCAGTAACAGGCAGGTAGGCGAATGCCGCAGGATCCCTCGGCGGCGCTCGCCAGCCTGGACATATTGAGTGAAGCGACTAGTGACGAGGTCGCTGTTCTGGCGTCGTTGATGTCGATAGAGACAGTCCCAGCGGGGTTCGAGTTGAGCCGCCAGGGAGACAAAGGCGACCGATTCTGGGGCGTCATAGCCGGGACACTCGAAGTGACAGTGTCGAAAGCGATGGGCGAGCGTCGCATCGCGGTCGCATCACAAGGAGCGATCCTCGGCGAGCTCTCACTGCTTCGCGACGCTCCGCGTAGTGCAACCATCCGTACTTTGCAGGATTGCGTGCTTGCCTCCGGTGGCCCAGGTGCCCTCGAAGTGCTCATCGAAATCGAGTCGGCGCGCCAGCGGATACAGGCACTGGCGAGCAGAAGGCTGGCGGAGGACTGCCGGCCGATTCGCGTGACGTTGCGCGACGGGCAAAGCGCTCTACTACGACCACTCCTGCCGAGTGACCGTGCGAACCTGACGTACGCTATCCGCAACTTGTCGGCAGAGTCGCTCAGGCGCCGGTTCTTCAGTCCGACACCGCCGTCGCAGAAGCTGATCGACTACCTGGTTGACATCGACTTCGTGGACCACTTCGCGTGGGTGGCGATTGACTCCACAACCGGCGCGGGGATGGCTACAGCACGGTATGTACGCACCGCTGTGCGCGGCCAAGCGGAAATCGCGTTCACTACCACCGACGGGAATCAGGGTCGTGGCCTCGGGACCGTGCTTCTCGGCGCTATCGGCGTCGCCGCCGAGCAGGGCGGCGTGGACCGTCTCATCGCTCACGTCCTCGACGACAACGCGGCGATGCGGGCGGTTTTCGCCAAGGCTGGGGGGGAGACGTCCAGGGAGGAACCAGGGGTGGTTTCGGTGAGCATCGAATCGGTCAAGGCGGCTTCGCTCCTGGAGCCCGCGATACGGCGGGAGGTCGCCGATTCGGTGCACGATATCGTCACCGCCGCCTCGCTGGCTCTTGTCGACTCTGCCGGTTCGACGACTCGGGAGCTAGCTCCGTAACTCTAGTGGTGACAAAGCCTCGGCAGAGTCTTAATAGCTTTTGGATTCGAGGGGATGCAAACAACGATATAGGTGTCCGTCGACCTCGGATTGCGAGCGAAGAGCTGGGACCTCACCGCTACACTCAGATGTGGAGCGCCAGCACCTGGAGTCGAAGGGGCAACCGGCCGGGGGGCGGACCGCTGACGGAAAGGATCCGCCAAGAATGATCGGGTCACCCGGATCAAGCAGGCTCGGTGTTGCCGAAAAGAGCGCCTTAGTGTAGGGGTGGGCGATGCCATGCGGCAACGTCGCCTGCGGCAACTCCTCGACGATATAGCCAAGGTACATGGTTACGATCCTGTCAGAGATTCGGCGTACAGTCTGTATGTCGTGCGAGATGAACACGATCGTCATGTTCATCTCGGCCTTCAGATCCAGGAGAAGGTTGAGTATCTGCGCCCGAACAGAAACGTCGAGCGCCGACGTGGGTTCGTCGGCGACGATAACGCTCGGCTCCAAGGCTAAGGCCCGCGCGATAGCCACTCGTTGGCGTTGACCGCCCGAGAGCTGTCTCGGTGCCATATCTGCGGCGCTGGGCGGCAACCCGACGAGATCCAAGAGATCCTTCACGCGCCGGTCGCGTTCGGGTGGACTCCCACGTCGATGGACATCCAGCGGGTCACGTAGAATCCTGTGAACTGGCAACCTACCGTTCAGTGCCGTAGCCGGGTCCTGAAAGACCAATCCTACGTTCGTTCCGACGTATCGCCTCCGCCTGCGGCTCCCGAGTCGATATATTTCCTCGCCCTTCAAATGAACAGACCCAGACGTCGGGGCTTGCAGACCCACGAGGACACGAGCGAGGGTGGACTTCCCGCATCCTGACTCCCCTACGATCCCGAGAGTCTCGCCAGCGGCGATCTGCAGGCTCACCCCTCTTAGCGCGCGTAGGGAATCCTTTGTCAATAGGCCTCGACCCGCGATCGCGAACTCCACGACCACGCTACTTAGCTCGACAATGGGCTCCGTCACAGTCCTACCTCGGAATTCATCTCGCTCGGTTCCGAGCTGGCTATGACGCCTGCCATCAAAACCGGATGGTGGCACGCCGCCTCGTGGGAGTCTCCAAGAAACGCCCTCGTCGGTATCGTGGAGAAGCAGGTACTCGAAGCAGCCTGACATCTCCCAGAGAACCGGCAACCGTCCACGAAGTCGGCAGGAGAGGGCACGTTTCCCGCTATCTCGGCGAAGCGTGAGCCTGACGAATCAATCGACACAACTGCGCCAAGCAATCCCCTCGTGTAATGGTGCGCAGCGGAGCCAACCAGCGTGGAAGTGGGACCGATCTCGACGAGCTGACCCCCGTACATGATGAGGAGCCTGTCGCTGACGTCTGCGAGGAGCGCTAGGTCATGTGACACCATCATGAGCGCGAATCCACGTTCGGCACGCAGTCGAAGAAGCAGGTCCATAATCTGTCCTTGTACGGTCACATCAAGAGCGGTTGTCGGTTCGTCAGCCAGAAGCAGTCGTGGACGTCGCGACAGGGACATGGCGATTAGCACTCGCTGCCTCTGGCCACCTGAAAGCTCGTGTGGAAAGCTGCGTAAAGTCCTGGAAGCGTCGAGTCCTACCATTTCGAGTAGTTCCGTCGGTGAGTCCCTGCCTCCGCGGCGAACTACCTGTGATAGCTGAGCCTTGATAGTCATGCTCGGATTGAGCGATGAGAGTGCATCCTGATAGACCATCGAGATCTCGTGGCCGAGCAAACGGCGTCTGGCGCGTCCCATCGAGGACACGTCGGCACCGCGGTAGCGGATATGTCCGGTGATTTCGCACGAGCGTGGGGTCAGCCCCATTATCGCTAGTCCGAGCAACGTCTTGCCGCAGCCGCTTTCGCCGGCGACTCCCAACACTTCACCGGGCTTAATATCGAAGCCGACAGAATCTACGACGGCCTTACCTGCATGCAGAGCTGGAAATCGAACAGTGAGGTCCTCGACTTCGAGTAACGGCTCGCCACCCGGCATGGGGCGAGCCCTAGCCGCTAGGCGTTGACCGGCGACCACAAGAGCCAGAGAGACATCTGCAGGCTCGTACTCGCGATCCACGACGCTCGCGATATTTGTTACCCCGTCCTCGATCGCAGTCTCGCGTCGAGTAGTCCTGAAGTCCGAGATATTCTCGGCGAGAATGTTGAGCGATAAGACCGTCAGCAACAGAAGCGCTCCGGGGAAGAGCGTCGCCCACCAGCCTCCTGCGATGATCAGGTTCCGACCGGACGCCAAGATGTTGCCCCACGACGGGGCTGGAGGCTGTACCCCAGCCCCGATAAACGACAGGCTCGCCTCGAAGACGATAGCGTTCGCGACCATCAACGTACAGACCACCAAGATCGGGGCGGAACAGTTCACCGCGACGTGACGGCGCAGGATATGCCATTTCCCGGCACCGATAACAGTTTCAGCCCGGACGTAATCCTCGCTGTATTGAGCCATGACGTTAGCTCGCACAACGCGAGTCAGGATAGGGAGGTACAAAAAGGCGATTGTGCACACCAACACAAGCAGGCCATTGCCGAAAGCGGTTACCAGGACGGAAGCGAGTGCGATACCAGGAAAGGTCATGACCACGTCGCACGCTCGCATAATCGTCTCATCGATCATCTTCGACGAGGTTGCCGCAATACTCCCAAGGACAATAGCGACAATGAGTGCGAGGACAGTGGATCCGAAGCCGATGATCAAAGAATCTCGTGTGCCCAAGATCAGCCTCGAGAAGATGTCTCGCCCGAGAATGTCTGTACCGAACCAGTAATGCCTTGACGGACCAAGAACTGGCGTATAGGTGAGTAGCGGGTTGTATCTCGTCACCACGTTGGCGAAGACGCCAATGACAGTGACGAACAACATGAAGCCTGCAGCGGCTCTTGCGCGAAGCGGGAGGGATCGGAACCGCTGGCGTAAGGGTCGAGCTCCCTGGAAACGCCTCCGTTTTAACTGGATGTTCATGATGATCGCATCGTTGGTCGCAGGATCATAAGCAGTATGTCGACCAAGAGGTTAGTGATGACGAAAGCTACGGCGACGGTCAGCACAATTCCCTCTACCAGTCCTGCATCGCCGTAAGTTACACCGTGCAGTAGGAGCTTGCCCATACCGGGCAGGTCGAATATCGTCTCGATGACGAGCGCTCCGCCAATCAGCGTACCGATTGTTATGCCGAGGATCGTGACGGGTGTGACCAGTGCATTACGAAGAACGTTCCTGGCCAGCACGACAACTCGGGGCAGTCCGTTGCCAACGGCGGTCCGCACGTAGTCCCTGTCGAGTTCCTCTACCAGTGATGTCCGGAGGACCCGCCCGAGCGATGCCCCGACCGGAATTCCGAGCGCCAAAGCAGGTAGTGCTAGGCTCCTCAGCCACCCGGCGACAGACTGGCTGGGAGGCACGTAGCCTCCTGAAGGGAACCAGTGAAGGTGCAGCGCGAAGAGCTGAATCATCTCGATCCCGAGCCAGAATGAAGGCGTAGCGAGGCCGATCATGGACAGCGCCCGAACGATCTGATCAGGCCACCTATCTCGATAGAGCGCTCCTGTGATGCCTAGTAATCCCGCGACGGCTATCGCGATTGCCAACCCGAACGCCGTGAGCTCCAAAGTGACAGGTAGCGCCAGACCGACGACTTGAAGTACCGGCTGGTTCGTGTCTTCGGTTACGCCGAGGTTACCGTGCAGTGCATGCCACAAGAAACTCAGGTACTGAACTGGTATCGGACGGTTCAACCCGTGCGCGATTATCCATGCGTGTCGGGCTGCTGGCGACGCACCCGTCCCGAGAGCATTGTATGCCGGGTCATTCGGGGCGAACTTACTAACTACGAACACCAAGAACGCAACGACGAAGACGAGTGGGACTAGCAGGATCAGCCTGCGAACAGACATCCGGAGGACTAGCCGCATCGAGCCACCTTCTGATGGGCTGCTAGACCCACCCGCATCCGCCTCATCCTAATTGATTCCGACTCCGATGAAGTCGAGACCGGTAGTCGTGATCGGTCGAAACCCGACCAGCTTCTTCGCATTCCATGCCGTCGCGAGGTTCGCATGGAACAACGGGTAGAGCGGTACCTCCTCGGAGAGAAGGTCAAAGGCCTGCTTCCAGAGAGCTTTTTGCGCGCTGCTGGTCGTCGCTTGGGCACCCTGGTTCAAGATGGAGACGAGTTGCTGGGCTTGCGGAGTGGTGTTCCAGTAGTAGCGGCGTTGCGGCCATTGGCCCACATACCACCACCGCATAAGCAGGTCCGGGTCGTCCGGACCCCAGACCGATGGGTCCCCAGGAGCGACCATCACTTGGTAGTTTCCCTTGTCGACGTAGTTCTTGTAAAGCCCTCCTGAGCCGCCGAGCTTGATGGTTGTGTTGACGCCTATGGCGTCCCAGTTCTCCTTGACAATCGGTGCGCACGCTGCAATGAAGTTCACTGTGCTGCTGAGAAGCGTGATCTGGAGGTTGCTCACGCCTGCCGCAGCGAGCAAGCTCTTGGCTTTGGCTGGGTCGTACGCGTAGACCTTCGCTGCTCGCTGGTAGTAGGCGCTGGTAGTGGGCATGAAACTCGTTGCAGGAGTCCCGTAGCCCAACAGGCCGGTCTGAATTATCTGCGGCACATTTAGGGCGTAGTGCAGTGCTTGGCGAACGCGAGGATCATCAAACGGCTTCATCTTGCAGTTGAACATCATGAACATCAGGTCGAAACTCTCGACCGATTGCACAGTGTCAGTCGTCTTAAGGGTTGGAACGTCAACTGGTGGGGCGGCCTCGATAGCTTGTACCCGGTTGGACTGCAGAGCGGTCACTCGAGCCGAAGCACTCGTTATCGGAAGGAAGGTGAGGGTAGCAACTTTGGCCGGCTTCGGACCATTGTATGGCTGGAATGCGCTCAGGATGTACGACACCTGCGGCGTCGCCGAAGTCACCTTAAACGGTCCTGAACCTATAGGCTTCAACGCGAAACCGGTGGGGTCAGCCGTTACCGCTGCCTTCGGAACGATCTTGACACAGGTAACTCGAGATGGGAACAGGCGGAATGGGTAGTTCAGCTGGAACTCGACGGTATCATTTGCGGTGGCAGTAACAGACTTGATGAAAGGCAGAAACTCGCTCAGGGTCGAGTTGTTCGTCGGATCGAGGATGCGGGTGTAGCTGAAGACGACGTCGTCGGCTGTAACCGGCGTCCCATCGTGGAACGTTGCGCCGCTCCTGAGTTTCGCCGTCCAGGTCGTTGGAGCGGTCTCGGTGAGAGACTGCGCCAAGGTATTGTAGGGAGTCCGCGTCGGCAGGTCCATGTCCACGAGGCCTTCGAACACATGCATGTTCAAGGCAAGAGCAGCGGCACCCGAAGCCGAGATTGGGTCGAAGTTCGTGTCCAAGTTGTAGGCGAGTCCCGCGGTGATAGCACCAGTCGGAACCGCACTAGCGGCTGAAGTCGAACTCGACGACCCCGATAGTGTCGTCGCGGTCGTTGCTGCGGAGGTGCCCTTAGAGCTGCTCGTCCCGCACGCACCAAGCGCCGCCGTAGCGGCAGCCGCAACCCCGAGCATGCTGGTATAGCGCATGAAGTCTCTGCGACTGACATTCCTTTGAGGTATCAGATCAGAATCGCTCGTCATCTGTGTCTCCTTCTAGTTGGTTGGATCTATCTATCTCTCTGTTTGGTTGTCTGCACTTACCTTCGCCCTGGAGAGGGCACTTCGTTTCACCAGGGGATACGCCTCTGGGAGAGCGACATCCAGACTGACGGTCCACCAGCATTCCGCCTATCTCTAACGCCTGCGGCAGTCCCCCAGGCACGATCTAGCGCAACTGCACCGTGTCGTTGCCCGTAGTCGCTGGCACAGCCTCTCCCTAAGTTCAGCGTTTCCGATACGATATCTGATATATCGGGGTATGTCAAGGGCTTGTCCCCGGTTCGCCTATGTGACCCGTAGTCGGCGCCACGTCTCTTGACCGTTCCCTCGGAGCGCCCCAACGATGTGGAACGCCGTGCGCGCAGGTCCGGCCCGTGACATGCATGAAGGCGAGGACGGTCATGTCGACCCCTCAAGCTGAAAGTAGACTTCTAGCCGGCTCGCGTCGGTGCCTTCAGGGCTGCGGCGACTCTGCGAAAGCCGTCTGCGACAAAAGTGGCGTCTGAAGAGCAGTTAAGGATCGTCGCCCCCATCGAGATCCAATGCTGCGCACGATCCGTATCGTTGGTGAAAATTCCCCCGGCCACACCATGAACCTGGCAGCGCTCGAACACACGTTGTATCGCACGATGGACCTCCTGATCCTCCCGATCGAACATGTGACCCATAGAGATGGCAAGATCTGCAGGGCCTACCATTACTCCCGTAATGCCCCCCGACGTCAAGATCTCGTCCACGTTCGCTACCGCCTCGGCGGTCTCGATCTGAACGATAACCGCCGTATTGTCGTTTGCAGAACGCGCATAGTCGAGCGCATCACCATGAAACGATGCAACACGGCGAGGGCCCCAACTCCTCGTTCCGACAGGCGGATACATGGCAGCGGCCAGAGCGCGGATTGCGTGACCGGCAGTGTTGACCATAGGAACAATTACCCCTGTTGCTCCGAGATCCAGGACCTGCCCGATTAGGACGGCATCGTTGGAAGGGACCCGTACCAAGACTGCTACATCGCTTGGTTGCAAGGCCACAAGAATCTGCTGGAGCGACTCTAAGCCGATCGCGACATGCTGCATATCGACCAGAAGGAAGTCGACGTCGACAGCACGAAGTCCCTCCGTGACAGCCTCGTCACGTATGACGTGGGCGCAACCCACTACGAGGTCGCCATTGCGAATACGTGTTGTGAGATGTGTGCGTTGCATGTGTATACCTCCAGGAGTCGAGTTCAGCCGGCTAGATCCGCAGGCAGCGCCCACGAAGGGGCCGCTTGGTAGGTGATCGGCCGCAGGAAACGCCTTATAGAAGTCGCTCCGACGGACGAATGCTGCGAGTTGGAGGAAGGCCATGGGCCCCCGTGGGTCTGTGCTGCAGCAACCATGACCCCGGTCGGATAGCCATTAAATATAAGCCGGCCGACTTTCGAATCGATGGCGGACAACACCCGAAGCGCCAAATGACGATCGGTGTCCTCGGCGTGAAGAGTCGCTGTGAGCGATCCGGGTAGTGCACGTAGGGCTGCAAGGAGGTCATCGTCACTTTCGTAGCGAACGATGATCTGCAACGGCCCGAAGACCTCGTCGTAGATCTCGACAGGAAAATTCGTGCACGATGTTGTGAGCAGAGTTGGCGCACACTTTGACGACGAAGGGAGCGGCGTGAGCGGGATTATTCGCGAGTCCCTACAAAGTCTTCCGACATTGGCTGCGAAACGAGCAGCGCCAGCATCGGTCAAGAAGGCCTGCGGCTCTAGTCCGGCAAATACTCTCACCATCTCGTCTACCACTGGATCGCCGATCTCCCGCGGGACGTATACGAGTTGTGGCTGGGTGCAAAGTTGACCGTTGTCGACGGTGCCCGATCCGGCAAGGCCTATGCCGATCTCCCCTGCGCGCGCTGACGCCGCTCCCTTGAGGACGATCACCGGGTTGACGCTGCCGAGCTCTCCGAAGAACGGAATTGGCTCTTCGCGTTCGGAGATCGCTTTCATCAGCGCCCGGCCCCCACCTGGCGAGCCGGTAAAAGCAACAGCTTTGATAGCCGGGTCGACTACCAGATCGCGGCCAGCCTTGAAACCACCGACGAGCTGCAACGTGTCGGCTGGCAACCCTGCGCATACGAATGCGTCGATCAGCAGCGCGCCGCACTCGATCGAAGTCTGGGGATGGTCCGGATGTATTTTGACGACAGCAGGGCAGCCCGCAGCGACAGCAGCCACCGTGTCACCACCAGGCACCGAGAACGCGAAGGGAAAATTGCCGGCCCCAAACACCGCGACAGGTCCGACAGCAACGAGATACCGACGGAGGTCGGGTTGGGCACCCATCGCGGTGTCCGAAGGCTCATCGTGGCGGAATTCTAGATACTCGGCGTCATCCACGACACGAGCGAAATGTCGAAGCTGGTAGCTGGTCCGCGCCAATTCGCGATTGAGTCGGGCTTCACCGAGGCGTGTCTCAGCTCCGGCAATCTCGACTAGATCGTCGCATCGGGACTCAAGTGCCTCAGCAGCATTCTGGAGAGCTACAGCCCGGAGTTGCCGGTCGACGCTTCGAAGGGGATCTGCTGCAGCGCTGGCACGTTTGCAGATCGCCGCCAACTCGGCTTCACTCGTGTCGTAGGAAACGCTCGTCAACGAAGCATTTCGGATCGCGGTTCCTCGGCAACGGCTGCCGCCGCAAGAATCTTTACTGCAGCCCGCTCGATGTGCTGCTTGCAGAGCTGCGCGGCCAGCTCGCCATCGCCGCCGGCGGCCGCTTCGAGCATCGCGATGTGCTCCTCGCGCTCGTACTCCCACGACGAGGCTGTGCCTCTCCAGCCACTGACGGCAGCGAACTGCAGCTGGTCCCGCATGTCGTTTAGGAGGAACTTCATCGTGTTGTTAGGACATCTCTCGTACAGAAGCTCATGGAAGTCACGGTTCGCACGGCTCATCGCTCCTAGGTCATGACAGGAACCGTGGCGCGCCGCTTCGTCGAGGTGCTCGTGGGCCAGGCGCACGAGGTCCGAGTCGAGGTAGGGTACGGCGAGACGGAATGCCTCTGGTTCTAGAACTGCTCGCACCTCGTGGATCTCGCGCACGGTTTCAGCATCGATACGCGCAACAAGGATTCCCCGCTTCGGACCTGGAACCAGGAGTCCCTTGGCACGAAGACTTGACATAGCCTCGCGAACCGGGGTCTTCGACACGTTGAGCTGTTCGGCGACGTCTGCTTCCCGTAGCTGTGCGCCGGGGGCGAACACCCCAGACAGAAGGGCCTCGCGAAGCGCGATATACGCCTGCTCGGTTCGCGAAACACGGTCTACGAGGGGTTCGATTCTAGCAACTGTCATGGCATTTACCTCTTCAGGATGTCGT
>JAKCEB010000246.1 GCA_021838305.1 Actinomycetes bacterium
ACGCCGGCAAGGACACGAGTTTCGAGGCGCTACGGCCGGATCTGGTCGTCGAGGCGGAGTTCGAGCAGCTTCAAGGCGGCCGGCTTCGCCACACAGCCCGGTTTCTGCGCTGGAGGCCGGACCGCGATCCGACGAGCGCCACCTTCGATCAGCTTGACGTCGCAGTGCCATCCCTGCTGAGCGACGTGTTCAGCGCAGGCGCCTAATGTCCCGTCCGACTGAAGGCTCGTGAATAGGGATGTCACTCTTCGGCTTCAACCCTCCAGTCCCCGTCGCCCGAGACGTCAGACGCTGTGGATGGTGAGGTTGGCGCCTGCAGCGGCGGCGACCTTGCGGATGTGGCTAGCGTTCGAGGTGACCACCGCGTGGTTGCGGCGGAGGGCACCCTCGGCCGCGGACACATCGACGATGTCATCGTGGCGGGCTCGAGCGGCCAGGGCGCCGACTGCTCGGGCCTGGGTCTTGGTGAGATCCTCGACGTCACAGCCCTTCAACAGCCTGGACAGCTTCGCTTGCGGACCGCCTCGCCAGCCCTCGGCGAGCACAGCGGCCGGCACCGTTGGGGGCAAGCCTCGTCGGAGGGCAGCGCGATGCAGTGACCACATGATCCGGTCATCGCGCTCGGCGGCCACCAGCGCCCCCGTGTCGTAGGTCAGCCCGTCGCTGCTCATGCCGTTCGCACCGCCTCGTGAGGGGCGCCAGAGAGCAGACGATCGAGCAAGACCTCTCCCGCGGCCAGTTCATCTGCCGAGAGAGGACCAGCGTCGGTCTCCCACTCGGCGACTCCACGCAGACCCTCGCGTACGAGAAGCTGCCGACGAGCCGCTTCGGACAGCCAGGCGCTGAAGGGCACCCCGTCCTCGCTGGCCGCGGCTTCCGCTGCCGCCGCGACTTCAGCATCGATGGAGACGGATCGCTTCACCACAGCCACACCAACACGGTAGCACCGTCGGTACTACTACACCTGCTCAATGACGACACGGACGAATTCGGCTCGTAGAACCCAACCCGCCCCCGGTCCCTCACCCCACTTCGAAGCTGGAAACCATGTCGAAGAGGAACTTCGTCTCCTCACCAGCGTTCGCCGGTACGAGGTATCCGGTCTCGTCGCGGATCTCGTCGAGGTGGTCGCGCACGTCCTCGACGCTGAGCGCCGGATTGAAGTAGCCGGGCGTCATTCCCACGAAGAACCTCCCTACGCGTCCCGCGGCGACGGTGAACACCTCTCCGGTGACGGAGCACTCCTCGCTTGCAAGCCACGCCACGACCGGTGAGACCAGTTCAGGACGCAACTTCTTGACGGCGTCTCCCATTAGGTCCTCGGTCATGCGCGTCCTTGCGAGTGGTGCGATCGCGTTGACCTTGATGTTGTACTTGGCGCCTTCTTGTGCCAATACCCGGGTGAAGCCGACTAGGCCCATCTTCGCCGCCCCGTAGTTCGCCTGGCCGAAGTTGCCGAGGACCCCAGATTGAGAAGTCGTGCTGATGACTCGCCCGTAGCCTTGCTCGCGCATCCTCACCCAGGCCGGCTGCGTCACGTAGAACGCACCCTTCAGGTGCACGTCGAGTACCGGTTCCAGCAGCTCGGGCGTCAGATTGTGAAAAGTTTTGTCGCGCAAGATGCCGGCATTGTTGACAACGATATCGATCCGTCCAAACGCTTCGACGGCGTGCTCGACAATCGCCGCGCCTCCTTCAGCGGTCGCGACACTGTGACTGTCAGCAACAGCTTCACCGCCGGCACCGACGATCTCCGCAACGACGTGGTCGGCAGGTCCCTTGTCGGATCCCTCGCCATTGACGGATCCACCCACGTCATTGACTAGCACCCTCGCACCTCGGGCGGCGAGAAGCAGGGCGTGCTCGCGCCCGAGCCCTCCGCCGGCGCCGGTAACTATCGCAACTTTTCCATCGAAACCTATTTCAGACACAGGCGGATACGGTAGCCGTGTAGGATCCAGCGGTCCAAACCGGCGTCAGGGCCGAAAAGCTCCGGGCCTGCCGAGCGTTCCCGGCCTCCAGCGCTGCGGGGTGAGAAAGATCGCCCTCGGGTAGTCCTCGAACATCCAGCGAGCGAATCGACCAGTAGCCGACGGTCTGCGAGGGACCATCGACAGCGCCTTTGCCGGCCCATGCGGGTGTGTGAGAACCTCCGAGCAAACGCGTGAAAGCATGTGGTCGACCTGCATACCGAAGCGGACGCGGCGCTTGTAGCGTCGGGCTGCCGCGTCCGGGCGTGACGGACCGGCCTGGAGGACGCAGCCGACGGCCAAAGCCGCGGTCTCGAGGGCCTGCGCGATGCCTTCGCCCGTCATGGGATCGCACGCTCCAGCGGCGTCACCGCAGAATAGGACCCTGCCTTCCAGCCCGGCGAGCGGTGTTCCGCCGAGACGCGCCGGTATCGGCCAGGATTTCCACGGGCCGGTAGGCCGCGCAGCGGGGCCGAGCACGGCCGCGATCCGGGGCCTATCGGCCCAGTCGATTCGCTGCCCGCGAAGCATACCGTGCCCACTACTACCCGGTGACGCCGGCGACGACGCTGACCTCGAGCGGGGGCGGCGCAGCACTCCGTATCCGACGTTGACCGTCCCGTCGGGCAGGGGAAAAGACCACGCGTAGCCCGGCAGCATGTCCGCCTCGAAGAACACCCAGAGGTCCCGGGACAAAGGTCCGGCGTCGGCGATGTACTCTCGGCCTGCCTGCCACTCTCCCAGATATCCCGGCTCGGCGAGACCGAGGAGTTTGCGCACCGGCGACCACGCCCCGTCGGAGGCGATCACGTAGGAGGCGGTCAGCTTCAACCCGGATGCGCCGGGTACGCCAGAGGCCCCGGATGCACCGGATACGCCCGACGTGCTTTCGACTTCGACGGCTGAGCCGCCGAGACACGACCGGACGGCGGTGACCGACTGACCTTCGAAGACCGTGGCGCCGTAGCTGCGGGCGAGGTCGACGAGCGCAGAGTCGAGGTCGTATCGACGGGCAGTCACGGCGAATAGGCCGTCTCCCGGCAACGCAAGCTCTAGAAGGTCCATCCCGGGCGCGTCCACCACCGCCCGGCTTGCGGGCTCCCACGATTTCACGTTCGCCGGGTCCAGGCCGAGCCCTTCGAGCGCCCGCAGCGCCCCCGCGGTCAGACCGTCACCGCAGCACTTGTCCCGGGGAAAGGTAGCCTTGTCGATGACAGCCACCCGCCGGCCGGCCCTGGCGGCTGTGATCGCTGCAGCGGAACCCGCCGGCCCTGAGCCGACGACGACGATGTCGAATCGTTCGCTTCGCATCTACGGCCGAGCGAGGACCTCGACGTGAACAACCACGAACACACCGTCAGGGGACTGCGCCCAGTCCTGCCAAGCGTCGTGCATCTGATCGAGGTCGTTTCGCGTTGCTATCCCGA
>JAKCEB010000036.1 GCA_021838305.1 Actinomycetes bacterium
TCAGCAAGCGACGACACAGCGAAAGCGAGGCGCGACGGCACGTTCGCTTTGATCACCCCGGTGATCACGTCCACCGAAGGCCTCTGGGTCGCAATGACGAGGTGGATCCCGACGGCACGCGCCATTTGGGCAATGCGGCAGATGGACTCCTCCACGTCTCGTGCGGCGACCATCATCAAGTCGTTCAGCTCGTCGACTACCACGAGGATGAAAGGCAGGCGTTCGTAGCGGGCGACCGGGTCGCCGCTTGCGTTGAGGCCCCCCGCCCCACCAGCTTGGAGGTCGCCCCTGTCGAAGGCGTCGTTGTAGCCGGTGATGTCCCGGACCCCTACCTCCGCCAGCAGGTCGTAGCGTCGCTCCATCTCGTGGACCGCCCACGCCAAAGCGTTCGCTGCCTTCTTCGGGTTCGTCACGACGCCCGTCAACAGGTGCGGCAAGTTGTTGTACTGGCCGAGCTCCACCCGTTTCGGGTCGACGAGGATGAGCCTGACCTGGTCGGGTGTCGCCCTCACCAGGATGGACGTGATGAGCGAGTTGATACACGACGACTTCCCGGCGCCGGTGGCTCCGGCGATCAGGATGTGCGGCATCGTGGCAAGGTTCTCCAAGACGGGCCGGCCTGCGATATCGCGGCCCATCGCGACCTCCAAGGGATGAGTCGCCCGTTTCGCCTCGGCGGACGACAGTATGTCTCCGACCGCGACCAGCTGGCGCTGACGGTTAGGAACTTCTACTCCGATCGCCGACTTTCCGGGGATGGGCGCCAGTATCCGCACGTCAGCCGCCGCCATCGCGTAGGCGATGTCACGCTGGAGGTTCGTGACCTTTGCCACCTTCACCCCGGCTCCAAGTTCCAGCTCGTAGCGGGTGACGGTCGGACCGACGGTCATGCCGACAAGCCGGGTCTCGACCCCGTGGGCCGCAAGCGCCTCCTCGAGAGTACGGCCGGCCGCCTCGATCTGCTTGCGGTCTATCTCGGTCGCCTTCGAGCGCTTGAGTAGGGCGACAGGCGGGAGCCGCCAAGTTCCCGGCTCCGCTGCAGGCCCCAGATTGATCGAAAGCTGTTCGGGGTCCTCCGAGACCGGCTGTGATGGGGGAAGATTTATCGGGACGTCCCGCTTCGGCTCCGTGAGATCGATCGGCGCATGGTCGCCATCGGCGGGGTTGGCGACTTTCGCTCTCCTCGATTTGCGTCCCGGGGCATCGACTGCGCCGTCGCTTTCGGCGTCGTAGAGCGACGCCTTGACGGCCGGGCCACTCGGGTGTCGATCGTGGGCCTGCAGGCGCCGGGAGCGGCCGGGCACGCTGGCGATCCACTTTCCCGCTGCGCTTGCACCATGGCCAGCGACCCCGACAAGCATCGCGAGCAGCCCGATGGCGCTCCTTGCTGGAGTCCCGGTAGTGATCAACAGGCCGATGACCGCCATGACAGCGAGCACCAAGGCGCTCCCGGCAGATCCTAGGCCGGCGCGAAGAGGGCCGGCCACGCCCATACCGACGAGGCCGCCCGATGAGCGAAGCGCGGCGACGTTACCGTTCCAGCGCGCGACCGGCGAAGCTAGATCCATGATCGCCGCGCCTACGGTAACCACGATCACAGCCCCGACTGCGACCCGCACCGGGGCGCGCACTGCCGGTTCCCCAGGAGGAGGGCTGGGCGGAGGGCCAGGTCGGGTGCGTCGGGGGTGCACCTCTCGGATGAGCACCCAGCCGACCGCTGCGACGAGGAACGGCAGCGTTATCCGAGCCCAGCCGAAGCCGTCGGCCGCCGCGTTACCGAGCGCGGCTCCCGCAGGACCGGCGACGTTACCGGCGAAGATCGCCAACCCTGACAGAGCAGCGACGAGCAGGAGGACGAGGCCCCACACGTCGTCGGCCTGGCGACCTATCAGCCGGGACAACTTAGGCGGTCGCAAAGGCGACGCCGCGCCGGGCGCTACGCGTGAAGAAGTACGGGACTTTGCCGGCTTCCGGCTAGGTGGTCGCCGCCGCGGCGGACGGCGGGTTGCAGTTGTCACGGCAAGTCGACTTTAACACCGCCCATCCCCGACTTCGTGTATCAGACCTCGGTGACTACCGGAACGATCATCGGCCTGCGTCGGGTTCGCTGCGAGACGAACCGTCCGAGCGCCCCGCGTGCGCGTCGGCGAATCGCCTCGACGTCTGCTGGACCCGACGACGATACGCCTTCGAGTGCGTCGAGCACCGCCCTGCCGGCCTCCTCGAGAAGGGCTTCGGCGTCTGGCGTGTGCACCCAACCGCGGGAGATCACCTCGGGAGCGCCGAGAATGTCGCCTGTCTTGGCGTCCACTGCGACTACGACGACTACGACGCCTTCCTCGGCCAGCACTTTCCGGTCGCGGAGCACTCCATGGCCGACGTCGCCGACGATCCCGTCCACGTAGAGGTAGCCGGCGGGAACTTCCCCGGCGAAATCGATCCCGTCGTCGCCCAACTCCACGACGTCTCCGTCCTCGGCGAGCAGGATCCTCTCGGGGGCGACCCCCATCTCTACCGCCAGCTTCGCGTGGTGGCTCAAATGGCGGAACTCGCCGTGGACGGGGACGAAGCAGTGCGGTCGGGCCAGCGAGAGAAGTATCCGAAGCTCGTCGCGTTTCGCGTGACCGCTCACGTGCACGTCGGCAATCCCGGAATGCACTACGTCAGCTCCGAGGCGCATGAGACCGTCGATTACCTTACCGACGTTGGTCTCGTTACCGGGAATCGCATGCGACGAGAGGACTACGAGGTCGCCGTCGCCGACCCGGATCCATTTGTTGTCGCCGGAGGCCATCAAAGACAGCGCCGACATCGGCTCCCCCTGCGATCCTGTGCAGATGACGCACACCCGGCGAGGGTCGAGGTCTTTGATTGCTTCGATGTCGACGAGGCTCTCGTCTGCAATGTCGAGCAGACCCATGGAGCGTGCGAGGGCGACGTTTCGTGCCATCGAACGGCCGAGGGTCGCTATCGTCCGGCCGTTCGCTATGGCGGCGTTGGCTATCTGCTGGACCCGGTGGATGTGGCTCGCAAAGCAGGCGACGACCATCCGCTTGTCCCGGTTGGTCGCGAAAAGGTTGGCAAGGACGCCACCGACCTTGCTCTCGCTCACCGTGTGGCCTTCCTCCTCCGCGTTGGTGGAGTCCGCCAGGAGCAGTCGCACGCCGGGCCCGTCCGCAAGTGCGCCGATTCGCGCCAAGTCGGTCGCTCTGCCGTCGACGGGGGTGAGGTCGATCTTGAAGTCCCCGGAGTGCAGTATGACGCCTTTTGGCGTGTGGAACGCCGTGGCGAAGCCGTGCGGCACCGAGTGGGTTACCGGTATGAACTCGACATCGAAGGGACCGATCTGGCGGCGCTCGCCGTCGCGCACGACGACCAGGTCTGTGCGATCGAGCAGCCCTGCCTCCTCGATCCTGCTTCGGGCCAAACCGAGGCTGAGAGCGGAACCGTAGATAGGAAATGACAGTTCACGCAGCAGATAGCTGAGGCCCCCGCAGTGGTCCTCGTGGCCGTGAGTGATGATGGCGCCCTCGATGCGCTCGGAGTTGTCCCGCAGATAGGAGAAGTCGGGCAGGACGAGGTCGATCCCGGGCATGTCGTCGTCTGGGAACATGAGGCCGCAATCCAACAACATGATCCGGCCTGACACCTCGACGCAGGCGCAGTTGCGTCCTATCTCACCGAGACCGCCCAGGAAGACGACACGGACCGGATCAGCCACGAAGCGACTCGATCAGCCTAGTCGCCGCCGCGTCGAGGTGCACTGGCGCGTCTCCCACCGGCGGCCTGCATTGTCCGACCGCATGCCCGAGCGCGCGCATAGCCGCTTTCGCCGGGATCGGGTTTGGCGTCTCGTCACTCGACTGGAAACGATGCGAGGCGATCAGGCGTGCGTTTATCGACCTTGCCAGGTCGACGTCGCCTTTGAAAAATGCTGCCGCCATCTCCCCGACGAGCTCTCCCGCCCAGTGCGACTCCACTGAGATCACGCCGACAGCTCCGAGCGCCAGAAGGGCGAGGGTGTCGGCGTCATTGCCGCTGTAGACGTCGAAGCCGGAAGGGCAGCGGGCTATCAGCTCCGCGGTAGCCGCCGGGTTGGCGGTGGCGTCTTTGACTCCTGCAATCACACCTTCGTCGGCGAGCCTCGAGATCACGTCCGGAGCGATTTTCCGCCCGGTCCGAACGGGGATGTCGTAGAGCACGACGGGCAGGTCGCCGGCTGCAGCCGCCACAGCCCGGAAGTGTGCCTCAATTCCGGCTTGTGAGGGCCGGCTGTAGTAGGGCGTGACAGCCAGAATGCCGCTAACCCCGCAACGCAGCGCCTCGCGTGTCAAAGCCACCGAATGCGCCGTGTCGGAAGTCGAAGTGCCTGCAAGCACCGGAACGTCCACCGCCGACGAAACAGCACGCCAAAGTTCGGCCTTCTCGTCGTCGCTCAGCGTCGGGGACTCGCCGGTCGTGCCTGATACCACCAGAAAATCACTGCCGTGCGAGCACAACCACTTCGCAAGCTCAGCCGCAGCCGCGAGGTCGAGACGGAGGTCCGAGTCGAACGGGGTGACCATAGCGGTGCCCACGGCACCGAACCTGGCGTTGTCGGTCATAAGCCAACTTTACTCAGCCATGGCAGTATCGCCGTCCGGGAGCCTGAGCGCGATGACGCGACGCAGCGAGTGTGTTCGCGGCCTACCTGAATAGGACCGGTTCCAGGCCCACCGTGACGCCCGGCCGCGACACCACGAATCTGACTGCGGCGAGCACACCCGGCATGAACGAGCCCCTGTCGATGGAGTCGTGGCGGATGGTGAGGGTCTGCCCCGATGTTCCGAGGAGGACTTCCTGGTGAGCGACCATTCCCCTCATCCGAACGGAGTGGATTCGGATTCCGCTCGGCCCGCGTCCTCCGCGGGCACCCCCGAGAACTTCGGCCTCAGTCGGGTCCGGGCTCCACTCCTGCGACGCGGCGGCCATCCGCTCTGCGGTCGCTAGGGCCGTGCCCGACGGCGCATCCACCTTGGCGTCGTGATGTAGTTCGATGATCTCTGCGGTGTCGAACCACGGGGATGCCATCTCCGCGAAGCGCATCATCAGCACCGCCCCGATAGCGAAGTTCGCCGCGATCACGCAGCCGAGAGCTCCGTCAGGGGGAAACAGCTCCGAAAGTCGGCCAAGGCCGGCCTCGCCGAGCCCGGTCGTGCCGATCACCATGTTTACGCCGTTCGCGGCGCACCAGGCTGCACTCTCCAGGGCCGCCGCCGCAACCGTGAAGTCGACTGCGACTACCGCGCCGGCCTCTGCGACGCAAGCAATGTCCCCGCTTTCGACAGCCACACCGGGCAGCTCCGCGCCGGAGCCGGCGTCGCGGCCGGCGGCCCAGGCGGGGTCGACGGCTGCGACCAGTTCGAGGTCGGAGGAACCGGTCACCGCCTCGCAGACCGCTGCCCCCATCCGCCCGGCAGCTCCGATCACAGCGACGTTCACGGCTTGGAAGGCCCGATCGAAGCGACAGTGCGGGGGCCGTTCAGCCACCGCCGGGCGGACTCGTTGACCTCCTCCAAGGTCAGCTCCTCGATCTTTTTCTCGACTTCATCGAGTGACTTCACGCGACCGTGGACCAGCTGTGCGTGGCCGAGGCGGCTCATCCTGGCCCCGGAATCCTCGAGGCCGAGCGCCAGCGAGCCACGCATGTGGCCTTTAGCGGAGGCGAGCTCCTCGTCGGTGATGCCACTGGCCGCCATGCGGTCGAGTTCGGCCATGACGAGGTCGAGCACCTCGCCGCTACGCGACGGCGAGCTGCCGGCGTAGACAGCAAGCGCCCCAGCACCTTCGAAACCCAACCGGTAGGCGTAGACCGAGTAGGCGAGGCCGCGCTCCTCTCGCACCGACTGGAAGAGTCGACTCGCCATCCCGCCGCCGAGCACGTGCTCGACCACCGCGAGGCTGTGACGGTCTTCGTCGTCCCTGTCAGGTCCCGGGACCGCGACCGCCAGATGCGCCTGTTCGGTGTCGCGTTCGAGGTCGCGTCGCGCCAGCGCAGGAGCGCTTGGAGCACTCCGCGTCGGCGGCTTGCCGCCCGCGCTGCCAACGCGCGATCCGACCAGTTCCACCACCTCGTCGTGCTCGACGTTGCCGGCGACAGCTACGACGATGTTGCCGGGACGGTAGTGCAGCGAGTGGAAGGCAGCCACGTCGTCGACGGTCATGGCGTTGACGGTTTCGGGGTCGCCGAGAACCTCCCTTCCGAGGGGATGCCCAGGGAAGAGTGCGTCAGCAAGCAGGTCGTGGACCTGATCCGACGGCTCGTCGGAATGCATGAGGATCTCCTCGAGGATCACCCTGCGCTCCGTCTCGAATTCGTCAGGGCGAAGCGCTGGCGCCCACACGATGTCCGACATGAGCTCGAGGCCCATCGCCACGTCGTCGGCGAGCAGCCTCACATAGAAGGTCGTGTACTCCTTGGTGGTGAACGCGTTCATGTCACCACCGACCGATTCGACCGCCAACGCGATACTGCGCGCGCTGCGCTGCGCCGTCCCCTTGAAGAGCAGATGTTCGAGGAAGTGCGACGCGCCTGCAAGTTCGGGCGCTTCGTCCACTGAACCTGTTCCCACCCAGAAACCGATGCTCACCGAGCGGATTTCGGACATCCGCTCGGTGACCACGGTGAGGCCTTCAGGGAGAGTGGTAGAGCGATGGCTCACGCCGGCTGCGTCAACTCCGCCGGCGGCGAGGGTTACGCCTCGGTGACCTCGACGAGTCCGCCTCAACCAGCCCACCCGGGCTCTCGGGGCCCAAGTCGCCGAAAGTGGCCGCAGCCTCCGCCTCCCAGCTTGCCTCGAACGAAACGGTCGCTGAAGCTTCCTCGCTGCCGCTGTCGTTGTCGCGTTGACGGTCGGCCGAGACAGGCGCTGCGTCAGCCGGTTCACCGGCTACAGACAGGGACACCTTCCCCTGAGGGTCGATGTCGTCCACCCTGACCTCAATCTCGTCGCCGAGGTCGACGACGTCCTCGACGCGCTCGACCCGCTTGCCGCGGCCAAGCTTGGAGATGTGAACCAAGCCGTCGCGTCCGGGCAGGATGTTGACGAAAGCCCCGAACTTGGTGACATTGACGACCCTGCCGCGATAAACGGCGCCCACCTCCGCCTTCGGCGGGTCGAGGATCATCTCGATCCTCCGCCGGGCTTCGGCGACGGCCGCCCCGTCACGCGCTCCGATGGTGACAGTTCCGACCATCCCGTCGTCGTCGACCGCTATGTCAGCGCCGGTCTCCTGCTGTAGGGCGTTGATCACCTTGCCCTTCGGGCCGATCACCTCTCCGATCTTGTCGATGGGGATCTCGATGCTGACGATCTTCGGCGCACTGGCCCGCACCTCGCTACGCGGGGCGGCTATCGCCTTCTCCATCACCGCAAGGATCTCGATTCGCGCCGTGTAAGCCTGACGTAGAGCTTCGCCTAGCACGGAAGCCGGCAAACCGTCGATCTTCGTGTCGAGCTGCAGTGCAGTCACGAAGTCTGCGGTGCCGGCGACCTTGAAGTCCATGTCACCGAACGCATCCTCCGCGCCGAGGATGTCGGTCAGCGTCACATATTTGTCGTCGACCTTGACGAGGCCCATTGCGATACCGGCGACCGGCGCTTTGAGCGGGACGCCCGCATCCATGAGCGAGAGGCTGGACGAGCACACCGACGCCATGGACGTCGAACCGTTCGAGGAGAGGACCTCGGAGACGAGCCTGAGCGCGTACGGGAACTCCTCGACCGGAGGCACGACCGGCAGGAGAGCCCGCTCCGCCAGCAGGCCGTGTCCGATCTCGCGTCGCTTCGGGCTTCCGACGCGGCCGGTCTCTCCGTTCGCGTACGGCGGCATGTTGTAGTGGTGCATGTAGCGCTTCTTGTCGTCGACGCCGATCGTGTCGAGAAGCTGATCCATGCGCGGCATGCCGAGGGTCGTGATGTTGAGGACCTGAGTCTCGCCCCGCTGGAAAAGCCCTGATCCGTGCGCCGTCGGGATGAGACCGACCATCGCAGTGAGCGGCCTTATCTGATCTGTCGTCCGGCCGTCGATCCTGACGCCCTGCGACGCTATGCGCTCACGTACGAGCTTCTTGGTGAGAGACCGCACCGCGGACTTGATCTCACCCTCGCGCCCGGCGAACTCCTCGCCGAGCTCCGCCGAGATCGACTTGGCTGCCGCGGAGGTCGCGTTGTCACGCTCTGCCCGGGCGGTGATGGTCGTGGCTGCCTGCACGCGCTCCGTGCCTATCGCAGCGACTCGCGCAGCGACGTCGTCGCCGTAGTCGCGCTGCGGGACGTAGTCGAGAGGGTCCCGGGAACCCGCCTTCGCGACCAGCTCGCGCTGAGCTTCGATGCTCTCGCGAATCCAGGTCTTGGCGGACTCCAGGCCGTCCGCGATGACCGCTTCCGTCACCTTCGGCGCACCGGACTCGTAAAGCTCCCAAGATGCTGCCGTACCGCCAGCTTCGACCATCATGACGGCGATGTCGCCGTCGTCGAGCTGCCTTCCTGCGACGACGAGCTCGAACGCGGACTCGTCACCGTCCTGGTAGCTCGGGTGCGGGATCCAGACACCCTCGGCGCTGAACGCCACTCTCACAGCGCCTATCGGACCCTCGAATGGGATACCGGAGATCATCAAGGCCGCGCTCGCCGCGTTGATGGCAAGCACGTCGTGGGGGTTCTCCAGGTCCGCGCCGAGCACGGTGAGCACAACCTGGGTTTCGTTGCGGTAACCGTCGGCGAAGCTCGGCCGGAGCGGCCGGTCGATGAGCCGAGCGGTCAGGATCGCCGTGTCGGACGGACGTCCCTCACGACGGAAAAAGGAGCCGGGTATCTTGCCGGCCGCGTACATTTTTTCCTCGACGTCCACGGTGAGAGGGAAGAAGTCGATCCCTTCACGCACGGACGTTGCGGCGTTGGCGGTTGCGAGGACGAGGGTGTCGCCGAGCCGTGCAACCACCGCCCCCTGGCTTTGCGGGGCGAGGAGCCCCGTCTCGAAGGAGAGCACCTTGTCGGTGCTGCTCACAGGGACGGACACGGATATGGTTTGGTCAGGGTTAGCGACCATATGGTCGCTCCTTTCTTTACTGGGAGCAACCCTATGACCAGTTCCCAGTCGACGATCGCCCGACCCCTCGGCCGGGAAACCGTCGACTGGCAGCTGGCCTCCGTAGGCCGCTCGCTGGGTGGACGGTGTCGCCTAGCGACGCAAGCCGAGTCTCGAAATCAGGCTTCGGTAGCGCTCGACGTCGTTCTCCCGAACGTAGTCGAGGAGTCGGCGCCGACGACCAATAAGCTTCATGAGGCCCCGCCGGGTGTGGTGGTCGCCCTTGTGCATCTTCAGATGCTCCGTAAGGTGGGCGATACGCTCGCTCAGGATAGCGACCTGCACCTCGGGCGAGCCCGTGTCGGTGTCGTGGGTACGATAGGTCGCTATTGTTGCGGTTTTGTCTGGCATGAATGAGTATTCCTTGGCATCGTCGACGATGGCGCACCAACCGTTCGGGACCTCAGCTGCGCCCGTTCCGCCCACTCGCTGACGAGTCGACTTGAGATTGGGGCGCGTCCGAACCGAACGGTAGTGCTTCTCATGGTAGCACTCCTCGGCGGACGGCCGTCATCTACCCCTAAGTCGAACCGGGGCCGGTCCGGCCGAGCACCTCGCGCGTCGTTACGACGTCACGCTGCATTTGCTCGATAAGAGCCAGGGATGACTCGAAGCGCGCCTGCGAACGTAGGTGCGCGACGAACTCGACCCTGGCCGGTTCGCCGTAGAGGTCACCTTCGAAGTCGAGCAGGTGCGCCTCTAATAGGCGCTGTCCGTGATCCTCGTAATAGGTGGGTCGTCTCCCGACGGAGATGGCGCTCGGAAGTCGCACCCCGTCACCGCGCTGGTACCAACCGGCGTAAACGCCGTCGCCGGGGACCGCTATGAAGTCGCCGGCCGCTACGTTCGCAGTCGGGAAACCGAGCTCGCGTCCCCTCTTGTCGCCCCCTGACACGACCCCTCGAACCTGGTGGGGGCGCCCGAGGAGGGAGGCGGCCTCACTCACCGATCCCTCGGCGAGCAGGGCCCTGATCCGAGTCGACGAGATCGGAGCCCGCCCGAGGCCGCCGCTGAACAATCTGAGCCCGGTGACGTCGAAGCCGAGCCGGGAGCCCATCTCGCCGAGCAGGGTGACACTCCCGGTCCGGTCGTGGCCGAAATGGAAGTCGTGACCCACGACCACCGCTTTCGCGTCGAGCACGCCGACGAGGACCTCGTCGACGAAACGCTCGGCGGGTTCGCCCGCCCGCTCCTCGTCGAAGCGCACCAAAAGCACGTAGTCGACCCCCGTCCGGCCGAGCAGCTCCAGTTTCTGCTCCATGTCGGTTAGGAGCTTCGGCGCTGACTCGGGACGCACCACCGAAGCCGGGTGACGGTCGAAGGTGACGACAGCCGAAGCGAGCCCCTGTTCGGCCGCCACCCTCTTGACACGGTCGATGACGAGCCGGTGACCTGTGTGGACGCCGTCATACGCACCGATCGTCACGGCGCACGACACCGGCGCCCGGCTCTCCCCTGGGTAGTGCAGGACCTCCACGTCAGGCGAGGTTAGTTCGACAGCTTTTGTGGACCGTGGCCGGCCCCCGAGCCGGGCGCCTCAACCTGCGGCCTCGATGACCACTCCCGCAACGGCATCCTCCGCGTCCCCAGGTAGGTACACCGCCAGCAGTGATCCTCCCTCCCCGAGCAGGCGCCAAGGCCCGGCACCCGTGACTGCGAGGTCGTCCAAGCTGACACGGCGGCCGCTTCGCACTTTGCGTTCCACCTCGGCGTCGACGTGGACCGCCTCCAGCCACGGGAGCACGTCGGGCATCTCGAGCAGCGCGTCGGAGTCGACTTCTTCGAGCGGCACCGCCACGTCGAGGCCCCACGGCCCGACAGACGTACGGCGGAGGTTACGCACGTGCGCGCCCCCGCCGAGAAGCTGCCCCAGGTCGTCGGCAAGGACCCGGATGTAGGTGCCGGTCGAACAGCAAACGTGAGCCTGCAGCACCGGACCGTGAGGCCCTCGAGATGTGAGCGTGACGTCGAAGCGATCGATCGTCACGGGCCGTGCGGCCCGCTCGACCTCGACGCCTTCACGGGCCAGCTCGTACAGCCGCCGTCCGCCGACTTTGAGCGCTGAAACCATCGGGGGGACCTGAAGGATCTGACCCGTCAGCGCCTTCGCGGCCGCCTCGGCCTGGTCAAAAGTCACGCCGGACATGTCCCAGGTCGCCGTGGGATCCCCCGATGCATCAAGAGTGGACGTCGCCTCCCCGAGGACGATCTCGGTGGTGTAGCACTTACCAAGCCCCGCCATGAAGCGCATCAGGCGCGTGGCGCGTCCAAGTGCGACTACGAGGACCCCGGTAGCGTCCGGGTCCAGCGTTCCGGCGTGGCCCACCCTACGCTGCGCGAAGATGCGCCGGCAGCGGCCCACCACGTCGTGACTTGTCATGCCCGGCGGTTTGTCCACCACGACCAGGCCGTCAAGCACCCTCGGCTCCGCCCGGCGGTTCAACGCCGGATTCAACAGTCCGATCCGCCTCGTAAACCTCCTCTGCGCTCGGAGGAAGATGGCTGAGGATCTCCTCGATGCGCAAACCCGCCGCGACTGCGGGGTCTGCGACAAAGCGAAGCCTCGGAGTGCGACGCAGCTGCAGCTGGCCTGCGATAGCCGCCTGCAGCTCGACCCTCGCTAATTCGAGCGCCGCCTTGTCGGCTTCGCTCATCGACGACAGCAGCACGGTCGCGTGGCGCAGGTCGGGGTCGCACTCGACCGCTGTCACTGTGAGCATGCCTAGATGCTCGCTGTCGCTTTCTATGCGTTCCAGTTTGTCGGCGAGAACCTCCCGAAGTACCTCGTTTAGCCGGGCGGTCCGCGCGTACCCGCGCTCCGAACGGGGATAACGGCTCTTCGTTGATCGCTTGTTTTTCATCAGAGCTCCTCTTCAGAGTCGCACACGCGCCGGATCGTCGACAGAACTTCCACTTCTGGGAACGACCAAACGAATCGCTCGACCGAGTCGATCACCTGCACGGCGTGCGAGCGTGTGCCGGACACGCAAGCGAAGCCGACCGCGGCACGCTGCCAGCTGTCTTGGTGCGACACTTCCGCAGCCGCGACGTTGAAACGCCGCCGCGCTCCCTCCACGACGGGCCGCACCACTGACCGCTTCTCCTTGAGCGAACTTACACCACGAAGGCGCAGTTCGAGCGTGAGCGTTGCCGTATGCACTTCGCTCCGGTTCCGCTGCCTTAAAGCCTGGACAGTTCCCTAGGAATCTCCCTGTCCTCGAAGGTTTCGATGATGTCACCCTCGCGCAGATCCTGATTGTTGGACAGGCCGACACCGCACTCGAATCCCTCGTTGACCTCGCGGGCGTCGTCCTTGAAGCGCTTGAGGGACGTGATCGCGCCCTTCCAGATGATCACGCCGTCCCTGAGGAAGCGCACTTTCGATCCACGCGTGATCCGTCCGTGGCGGATGTAACAGCCAGCGATCGCTCCGACTCTCGGGACTCGGAAGATCTCGCGGACCTCGGCCTCGCCCGTCACGACTTCCTCGTACTCGGGGGCCAGCATGCCGACCATCGCACTTTCGATATCCTCAATGAGCTTATAAATAATCTCATATGTTCTTATTTCAACGTCGTGGTGTTCGGCGAGGTCACGTGAACCCCGATCCGGACGAACGTTAAACCCGAGGATCGTCGCATTCGACGCCTGCGCGAGGGTTACGTCGTTTTCTGTTATGCCTCCTACCGCCCGGTGTATGAACGAGAGCTTCACCTCGTCGCGTTCGAGCTTGCGCAGGCTCTCAGTAACCGCCTCGAGCGAGCCTTGGGTGTCTGCTTTGAGAACCAGGTTGAGCGTCGCCGTCTCGCCGCGCTGGATCTGCTCGAAGATGTCCTCGAGCTTCGCTCCGGTGCCAGTCGCAGACGACGAACGGCGCAGGTCCGCCGCCCTGAAGCGCTGCTCACGCTGCTCGCCGATGTCGCGCGCTGTCTTCGCCTTGTCGGTGACGCGGAACTCGTCGCCTGCCGAGGGCACGCTGCCAAACCCGAGGACCTGCACCGGCGTAGACGGTCCGGCCTCCTTGGTGTTTGCGCCGTTCTCGTCGAGAAGCGCCTTCACCCGACCCCACGCCGCTCCCGCCACGATCGGATCGCTCAGGCGGAGAGTCCCGGACTGGACGATAACTGTCGCAACCGGCCCCTTGCCAGGATCGAGATTCGCTTCGAGGACGATACCTTTAGCCCTGCCGTCGGGGTTTGCTCCGAGCTCTTCCAGCTCGGCGACCACAAGCACCTGTTCGAGCAGATCGTCGATACCGAAGCTCTGAAGAGCTGAGATCTCGACCATGATCGTGTCGCCACCCCAGGATTCGGGGACCAAACCCTGCTCGGAAAGCTGCTGCATCACGCGGTTGGGATCGGCGTTGGCCCGGTCGATCTTGTTGATCGCAACGATGATCGGAACGTCTGCGGCTTTGGCGTGGTTGAGTGCTTCCACGGTCTGCGGCATCATCCCGTCGTCGGCCGCGACGACCAGGATGACGATGTCCGTCACTTCGGCGCCACGCGCTCTCATAGCGGTGAACGCCTCGTGTCCCGGCGTGTCGATGAAGGTCAGCAAGTGACCCTGGTAATCGACCTGGTAGGCGCCGATGTGCTGGGTGATCCCACCGGCTTCACCGGCGACGACGTTTGCAGCTCGGATGCGGTCGAGCAGGAGGGTCTTGCCGTGGTCGACGTGACCCATCACAGTTACGACGGGAGGGCGCGGCTGAAGGTCTTCTTCGTTATCCTCGTCGTCGTCGAAGTACTTCGCCTGGAGCTCGGCTTCTTTCTCCTCTCCAGGGTCCACCAGCCGTACCGTCGCGCCGATCTCAGCTGCGAAAAGCTCGATCATCTCGTCGGAAAGGGATTGTGTGGTCATGACCATCTCGCCCTGCTCGAAGAGAAAGCGGACCACATCGGCCCCAGAGCGGTTCAGCTTCGGGCCTAACTCCTGGGCCGTCGCTCCGCGCTCGACTATGACCTCGCCGTCCGGGATCGCAGCGTTGGACGGCGTGTAATGGGTTATCTCCTGAGCTTCCAGCTCTTCGATGTTGCGCCGCGAGCGACGCTTCGGCCGACGGCCTTGGGGGCGACCCCTGTTGCCGAACGCCCCGCTGCGCGAAGGTCCTCCGGGACCTCCGCCGGGACCCCCGCCGGGACCTCCACCGCCCTGGCCTGGTCGCGCACCTGGGACACCTCCGCCTGGACGGTTCCAGGCGCCCGCGGGCGCGCTGCCGGGCACACCCGGGCGCATCCCGCCTGCGCGTGTTCCGCCACCCATCGGGGGCCTCGACGTACCGGGCGCGCCGGACGGGCGGCCTCCCGAGGGTCCCGGCCGGCTCTGCGGCTGACGACCGGGCGGCGGTGGGATGGGTTTTCCTGATGCCGACAGGGGCGGACGGCGCACTCCAGGCGGAGGGGGTATCGGCTTTCCCGTAGAGGACAGCATCGGGGCGCTCTGCTTGGAATCACCGCTATCCGCGCTCGCCGGGGACGGCAGCTGCGTAACTTGGTCCGCTGAGGCCGCAACGCCCGGACGGCCGCCGGTCGGAACCGGATCGGTCGCAGGGGCGTGGGGACGCTGCGGCGGGCGCGGAACACTCGCCACGCGAGGAGGGGCCGGCTGGGGAGCAGAACTTCGGGGTCGAAGCTGCGGCTCCTCGCGAATCCCCGCCGACGCTCCGCCACGGTTACGGCCCTCGTCGTGACTCACGCGATCCGCACCGGGTCTGGCGGTGGCTCGATGCTCCCCCGAAACGGTACTTGGCCTTTCAGCGCTCTGAGGCGAATCCGTTGCGGCGTGAGAGGCTACTGCGGGCAAAGGAGCGACCGGCTCGGCTGGCACGTCTGCCTTGACGTGTGGGCCGTCGCTCGGCGGGCCGGGATGGCGCTCGACCGGTGCGACCACTGAGGGACGTTCCGGGTCGGCGCTTGAACTCGCGGGCGAACCGGCACCCGACACGCGGTCGGCAGGCGACGCCGCTATCACGGGGGCACCATTGGCCTCCGAACGAAAAGTCGTCGAAGAAGCTGGCTTCTCCTCGGGCGCGTGGATGCGCTCCTCGCGAGTGCCGGGCGCGGCGCTTTGCGCGCTTGCAGGGCCGGCATGCTCGGCCTCTCCGGCATGCTCGGCCTCTCCGTCACGCTCAGCCGCTTTGGTTGCCTCGGTCGTCACCGCTGTCGCCGCAACGTTCGCGACGGGCTCGCCGTCGGCGCTGACAGACCCGACGGGACGGCGGAGGCCATCACGATCCGCCTTGCGGCGGACCCGGTCTGCTTGCTGGTCCTCGATACTCGAGGAATGGCTCTTGACCCCGATGCCAAGCTGTATGCAAAGGTCCAGAGCTTCCTTATTGGTCAGGCCGAGCTCTCGTCCTAGCTCGTACACCCGAATCTTTTTGGCCAAGTTGGTCAGTCAGTCCCTTCTCGATGTTTCAAGCGATCTCCGAAGCAGCTCGCTTGAAAAGTCTCCGTTTCGGAGCCTTCCATCGCCACATCGTGGTCGTACATACACGTATATAGTCTCATGTCCCGGCGTGGTCTCGGGCATCGACTCCCACTCCGCCGAAAGTTCCTGCCGACCGGAACGGCAACGGCGGCTATGACGCACCGCCTGCATCTTCTCCCTCGGCAGATCCGCCACCCTCCGCGCCCGTATCCGAACCGGCGGACTCGTCGGCCGACATCGACCACTGCTCGGCCGACACGGCCTCTCCTCCCTCAGCGGGCTGCCACACCATCTCGCCGGACTCAGTCTCGACCCATTCGCCTTCCGCCCACTCCTGCTCGGCGAAGGCTTTCTCGTCGGCGATCTGAGTCTCGCTCTTGATGTCGATACGCCAGCCCGTGAGGCGCGCCGCTAGCCGAGCGTTCTGACCTTCCTTGCCGATGGCGAGGGAGAGTTGGAAGTCGTGCACAACGACCGTGGCAGTGCCGCTCACATCGTCGAGATGAACCTCTTTGACCTTCGCCGGCTGCAGCGCTCGCATGACGAACTCGCGCGGTTCGTCTGAATAAGGCACGATATCGACTTTCTCGCCGCGAAGTTCGTTAGTGACCATGCGCACGCGCGCTCCACGGGCACCGACACACGCGCCCACGGGATCCACGTTCGAGTCATTTGACCACACGGCGATCTTCGTACGATGGCCCGGCTCACGAGCCGCCGCCTTGATCTCGACGACACCGCTTGATATCTCGGGTACTTCCAGCTCGAAAAGCCGCTTTATCAATCCCGGATGGGTCCTGCTGACAACGATCTGGGGTCCTTTGGCGGTCTTTCGGACCTCGACGATGTAGGCCTTGAGCCTTGCGCCGTGCTCGTAGCGCTCGTATGGGACCTGCTCTGCCTGCGGAAGTAGCGCCTCGACTTTGCCCAAGTCGAGCAGCGTGTAGCGGTTGTCGCTCTGCTGGATGATGCCGGTCACGATGTCGCCTTCACGACCCGCGTACTCCTCGTATTTGAGGTCGCGCTCAGCCTCACGGATGCGCTGCGTCATTACCTGCTTCGCGGTTTGAGCAGCGATCCGGCCGAAATCCTTCGGGGTCACATCCCACTCCCGAATCACGTTGTCGTCGTCGTCGAGCTCCTGGCCGTACACGCGGATATCACCCGTATCCGGATCGATCGTCACCGATGCGAACTCCTCGGAGTCCGCCATCCGCTTGTAGGCGGCCAGCAGAGCGTTGGCGAGGGCGTCGAGAAGCGTGTCGACGCTTATCCCCTTGTCTTTCGCGATCTGCTGTAGTGCATCGAGAAAATCGATGGTCGATTCACTTTTCATTGCGCGGTTTCCTTCGCCTCGGTGGATACGGTCGAATGGGGCTTCGTCGTGGTGTTCCACGAAGCGACCGTGCGAGCCCAGTCGATGTCGTCGTATTCGAAGAGCATCTCGACGGGCGGGCTGCCTGCCTCGAGGCGCACGCCGTCAGGGCCAGCCGCCACCAAGATCCCTCTGTGCCTACGGCTTCCGGATATCTCCAACCTGGTCTTGAGGGCGATCTCTGTCCCGACGTAACGATCGAAATGCTCAGGCCGCCGCAGCTTGCGTTCAATTCCCGGGCTTGACACTTCGAGGTGGAAGCTGCCCTCCGGGGTAAGGTCGGGATGCGCGTCGAGGATAGGGGCGATCACGCCTCTAGCTGCGCTCGACAGGGAGTCGAGATCGATCCCGCCGTCCACATCAATAAAGATTCGGAGGGTGTCTCGGGTCATTTCAATGTCCCACAGATGGAGGCCTGAGGAGGAAAGAGACGGTTCGACTAGGGCAGCGATGTCTTCGGGTGAAACGCCCATTTTTCCTTCCCTTCCTCCTTTCGGGACTCGTGACAACTGGATCGTCGCTGCGGGAGCGCAGCTACGGGGTCAACTGGCCTGCAATACAAAAGCGCGGGCGTCCTGCAGTAGACAGGAGCTACCCACGCCCGTTCGGCCACCTCCATGAAGGCGGCTTCTCATAGTATACCCCGGCAACCCGTGGGCGCCGCTGGAAGGCGGTTACTGCTGCAAGGACGTGCCGCCCGAAACTAGGGCGTCAGCCG
>JAKCEB010000037.1 GCA_021838305.1 Actinomycetes bacterium
CGTTGCAGAATTCTTTGATGCCGTGCGACGACAGCTCTCGGCCGTATCCCGAGTTCTTGATGCCGCCGAACGGAAGTTCTGGATACGACGTCGTGTTTCCGTTGAAGAAGAGCATCCCGGCCTCTATGTCGTCCAAGAAATGTTTCCGTTCAGTCTCGTCCTCGGTCCACACGTTCGACCCGAGGCCGAACTGGGTGGCGTTGGCCAGCGCTATAGCTTCCTCTATTCCCTTCACCCGGTAGAGGATCGCGACCGGCCCGAACACTTCTTCGCCGTGCACCCGCATGTCAGGGGTGACGTCCGCGAGGATCGTCGGAGGAAAGTACCAGCCGGCCCCTCCAAGAGCCTTGCCTCCGCACAGGAGCGTAGCGCCCTTCTTGACGGCGTCGTCGACCAACTCCGTGACGTCGAGGACCTGCTGCTCGGAGGCGAGCGGCCCCACGTCGGTACTCTCGTCCAAGGGGTTCCCTACGATCTTGGACGACATTGATTCCACAAATCGCCGTTCGAAGCGTTCGTAGACCGCTTCGTGGACTATGAACCGCTTCGCGTTGATGCAGGACTGCCCGTTGTTGAGAAGTCGCGCTGTCGTAGCGACGTCGGCTGCGCGCTCGATGTCGGCGGACGGCATGACGATGAAAGGATCGCTTCCTCCCAGCTCCAAGACGGCCTTCTTGACATGCGACCCGGCTGTCGAGGCGACCGCAGCGCCTGCCGGCCCAGACCCGGTCAGCGTAACCGCCACGACTCTAGGATCCTTCAGTATCGCATCGATCTTTCCGGAGCCGATGAGGAGTGTCTGGAAGGCGCCCTTCGGAAAGCCGGCCCGCTCGAATAGACCCTGCAGGTAGAGGGCGGTCTGGGGAACGTTAGAGGCGTGCTTGAGCAGCCCGACGTTTCCGGCCATGAGGGACGGCGCTGCGAAACGCATCGCCTGCCACAGTGGGAAGTTCCACGGCATTATCGCAAGTACCGGGCCGATTGGTTGGTATCGCACGAACGCCTGTGACGCTCCAGCCGCCTTGGCGTCGGCCGGCTCGTCTGCGAGGAAGGCTTCTGCGTGTCGGGCAAAGTATCGACAAGCAGAGGCACATTTGTGTACCTCCTCGCGCGCCGAAGCAACTGTCTTGCCCATCTCTGTCGTCATCAACTCGGCGACATCCTCCGCTTCTATCTCCAAGATCGTCGCCGCTACATTCATCCAAGCGGCCCGTTCGGAGAAAGAAGTGCGCCTGTAGCTCGCAAACGCCGAGGCCCCGAGCGCGAGCCGTCGCTCAATTTCGTCCTCGCTGAGTTCGTCAAACTCTTTGAGCGTTTCACCGGTGGCGGGATTGATCGTTGCGATAGCCATAACCCTTGTCGGATACCCACAAGTTCGGCAGAGGCAAACCTGCGTACGCCGAACTGCGACCCGAGAGTGCTCATATTTGACATTCTCTTGACGCTACGACCCCAGCATTGTAGAATGTTGACGGCGAAGGAGGGAGGGAGAGACAGCTTCATGTCCAATGAGGGTCGTCAACTTGGTCCGATTGACTTTCGCACAAACGCCGACCGTTACCGGCATTGGCGCGTGGACATTGACGGTGATGTTGCGAGGGTGACTCTCGATGTGGCGCCTGAGGGCGGTCAGAGCCACGAATACCAGCTCAAGCTCAACTCCTACGACTTGAGCGTGGACATCGAGCTCTACGACATAACGCAACGTCTTCGCTTCGGACACCCTGAGGTTGGTGCCGTCGTGTTGACCGGCGGGCCGGAGAGGGTCTTCTGCGCTGGAGCGAACATCCAGATGCTCGCCGGGTCCACCCACGAACACAAGGTGAACTTCTGCAAGTTCACCAACGAGACCCGTCTCGGCATCGAGGACGCCACGGAGGTCTCTCACCAGACTTGGATAGCAGCCGTAAATGGCACCGCTGCCGGCGGGGGGTACGAGCTGGCGCTCGCATGCGAGGAGATCGTCCTCGTCGACGACCGGTCGTCGGTCGTGTCGCTACCCGAACTGCCCCTTCTCGCCGTGCTACCGGGTACCGGCGGCCTTTCACGGGTGATCGACAAACGCCACGTCCGACGAGACCTGGCCGACCTCTTCGCTACCAGAGCTGAAGGGGTCAAAGGCGACCAGGCTCTCTCTTGGGGCCTGGTGGATCTCCTCGCAGCGCCCTCGATTTTCGAGGAGACGGTCAGGACGCGGGCGTCGGAAGCGGCCGCTCGCTCGGACCGGCCCGGCGGCCCCGGCGTGACTTTGAACCCCCTGACTCGCGAAATAGGCGGGCCCCGTATCAGCTATTCCTCACTCGACGTCGAGTTCGACCGCAGTCTTTCGGTCGCGCACTTCCACGTCCGCGGCCCCGCCCACGACGAGCCGGCATCGGGGGCACAGCTGCTCGAAAAAGGCGACTCCGCCTGGATCCTGCGGCTCTGCCGGGAGATCGATGATGCGGTACTGCATCTCCGCTTCAACGAGCCGGAGATCGCTACGTGGGTGTTCCACTCGAGCGGAGACCCCTCCGCAGTCCTAGCGGTGGAAGACGTCTTGGACAGCCACAGCGCGCACTGGCTCGTAAGGGAAATCCGGGCCTACTGGAAACGCACCTTCAAGCGCCTCGACACCTCAGCGCGCACTGTGGTCACCCTCGTCGAGCCGGGCAGCTGCTTCGCCGGCACTCTCGCCGAGTTGGTCCTCGCCGCCGATCGCAGCTTCATCTTCGATGGTTCCCCGGGCGAGGGGTTAGACCCACCCCCTAGCCTGACGCTGACCTCCGCGAACCAAACGCATTTCCCTATGGGCAACGGCCTCAGCCGCCTGGAAGCGCGCTACTGGGGACACGACGACGACCTGCGGACGGTTGTCGAGCTCACTGGAAAGCCGTTGTCGGGCGAGGAATGCGCGAGTCTCGGGCTTGTCACGTTCGCCTTAGACGAGCTGGACTGGGACGACGAGGTGCGCATGACCCTCGAAGAACGCTCATCATTCTCCCCTGACGCCCTCACCGGCATGGAAGCGAACCTCCGGTTCGTCGGTCCCGAGACGATGGAGTCCAAGATCTTCGGGCGTCTTTCTACATGGCAGAACTGGATATTCCTACGACCGAACGCATCCGGACCGGACGGGGCGCTCCGGCGCTACGGCACGGGTTCGCGTCCGACCTACGACCGAAAGCGCGTGTGAAAATGACGGCTGTCGACCTCGACCAGAAGATCCCGAATAACGTCGGTCTCGCCTCGGACCGCAAGTTGCAGCGTGCACTCGAAAGTTGGCAGCCGCGCTTCCTCGAATGGTGGAAGGAGCTCGGCCCGGTAGAACACCAGGATCATGACGTGTTTCTTCGCACGGCGGTGTCCGTCGGCCGCGACGGTTGGGCGAACTTCGATTACGTGAAGATGCCCGAGTACCGCTGGGGAATCTTCCTCGCAGACGCAGAAGACGGCCGAACGATAAGTTTCGGCGAGAGTCGCGGGAGACCGGTGTGGGAGGAGGTACCCGGTGAATTCCGCTCTGATCTGCGCCGACTGATCGTAGTGCAGGGCGACACCGAGCCGGCGTCGGTCGAGCAGCAGCGCCACCTTTGCCTGAGCGCCCCGAGCCTTTACGACATGCGCAACCTCTTCCAGGTCAACGTCGAAGAGGCCCGTCACCTGTGGGCCATGGTCTACCTCCTCCACGCCTACTTCGGGCGCGACGGGCGCGACGAGGCGGACATGCTCCTCGGGCGGCACTCCGGTTCACCTGACAACCCCCGAATACTTGGCGCGTTCAACGAACCTACGCCGGATTGGCTGTCATTTTTCTTCTTCACCTATTTCACCGACCGGGACGGCAAATTCCAGTTGGCGTCGCTAGCCGAGAGCGGTTTCGACCCGCTTGCGCGTTCATGCCAGTTCATGTTGAAAGAGGAGGCGTACCACATGTTCGTCGGTGCGGCAGGCATCGGCCGAGTGGTGCAGCGAACAGTGGATCTGATGCGCCAGCACGACACTGCGAACGTGGCTCCATTCGGTGGTATCAACATCGACACCCTGCAGCGTTACCTGAACCTTCATTACAGTGTGTCCCTCGACCTGTTCGGGGCGGAGACCTCGACCAACGCTGCCAACTACTTCGCAGCAGGGCTGAAGGGGCGCTACCAGGAAGCCGACCGCGACGACGACCACCTTTTGCACTCGAGTCTCGTGGACGTCCCGTGCATCGTGGACGCAGAGATAACTACTCGCCCACTGCCAGCCCTGTCCGCGCTCAACACGACTTTGCAGCACGACTACATCTCCGACTGCCAAAAAGGAGTCGACCGCTGGAACCGGACACTTGAGGCGGCCGGTGAACGCCTGGTGCTCCCCCACCTCGGTTTCCACCGGTCGGTCGGGGCGTTCGCCGGAGCGCCCGTAACCCCCGACGGCCGAATCGTCGGCCGGGACGAATGGGATCGACGGGCCACGACATGGCTTCCGACCGACGCAGACAAACAGCACGTCCGATCGCTCATGCAGGCGGTCAGCGAACCAGGAAAGATGGCCGGCTGGATCTCCCCGCCGTCGGCGGGAATCCACCAAAAGCCCGTCGACTTCAACTACGTCAGAGTCTGACCTGGCGATGGGGGAAACCTTCAACGCGCCGGCTTGGCTCGTCGACCGGCACCTGAACGCCGGGCTCGGCGACCGGATTGCCTACCGCTGTTCGGATTTGGCGGTCACGTATTCCACTTTGGCGAGTGAAACCTGGCGGGCGGCCCGCATGCTCCATGAGCTGGGCGTTGAACCGGGTGACCGGGTGCTCATGCTCGTACTAGACGAACCAGCCTTCCCCGCGTTGTACCTGGGCGCTATGCGCGTCGGTGCCGTCGCCGTCCCTGTGTCGACAATGCTTCGCCCACACGACGTCGCGGTGATAGCAGCCGACGCAATCCCTCGAGTTGTGATCGCATCGAGACCACTCGAAGCCCACATGCGTGCCGCCCTTTCGGCAGCGGACTCTACAGCCGGTACCGGCTCCGCCGCCTGCATTGGGGTGCTCGTCGACACAGAGTTGGGTGCTCACCCACTTGGAACAGCACATGACGACAGCCGGCACGACATGTCTGGGGTCCTCTTGTGGTCGAATTTCGCAGACAGTCGTGAAATCCCGTCGGCGCCGACTGACTATCACACGCCTGGCTTCTGGCTCTACACTTCAGGGACGACGGGCCAGCCGAAAGGCGCAGTTCACACGCATGGCGACATCAAAGGTGTAACCGACACCTATGCCCGTTCGGTCCTCGCGATCGGCCCGGACGACGTGTGCTACTCGGTGGCAAAGCTGTTCTTCGCGTTCGGCCTCGGAAACTGCTTGTTTTTCCCTCTGTCGGTCGGCGCCTCTGCCGTCATCGATCCTCGCCCACCCACCCCGGCGATCGTGGCGGATATGGCCGTGCGACACCGGCCGACGCTGTTCTTCTCCCCTCCCGGGTTCTGCGCAGCACTCGTGGATTCCGCAGTACCGGCTGACACTTTCGCCTCGCTTCGGGCAACGGTCACCGCGGGAGAGACGCTTCCAGCGGAGGTCTACCGTCGCTTCAAGGATCGCTTCGGGGTGGAGATGCTCGACGGGATCGGATCCACCGAGGCACTTCACATCTTCATCTCCAACCACCCTGGTGATGTCCGGCCCGGCTCGACCGGCCGGGTCGTCGACGGCTACGAGGTTCGCCTCACCGACGATCAGGGCGACGAGATCCGCACGGCGGACGCACGGGGAGCGCTTTGGGTGCGAGGCCCGTCGGTAACTCAAGGCTATTGGGCGCGCCCGGAAACCAATAAGACGACGTTCCTCGACTCCTGGTGTCGAACTGGGGACGTCTACCGGCGCGACGAGGAGGGCTACTACTTCTTCGTCGGCCGTAACAGCGACATGATCAAGACGGGAGGCATCTGGGTCTCCCCCGCCGAGGTGGAGGCGGCGCTCATAGAGCACCCCGGCGTCCTGGAGGCGGCTGTCGTCGGCGGCCGCAGCGCCGAAGGTCTCGAAACTACCGTTGCTTTTGTCGTCGCAGCTGCAGGTCACCAGATTGACACCGCCACCCTGATCGCCCACTGCAAACAGCGTCTGGCGTCGTTCAAAAGGCCACGCGAAATCTTCGTGGTCGACTCGCTGCCGAAGACAGCAACGGGCAAAATCCAACGCTTCGCCCTGCGGACCCGCCTCGAAGGTGAAATGCCGCCGGCTGCGACAAACCTCGCCCCGAGCGAGTGACCGGATACCGGGAGCTGACCGTCGAGCTCGATGGCGGCTCCGTGGAAGTACTCGCTTGGAGCGGTGACGCATCGCTCGCGCCGGTGGTACTCCTACACGAGGGGCTCGGTTCGGCGCGCCTGTGGCGAAGCTTCCCGGTGGACGTCCATAAAGGCACCCGGCGCACCGTCATAGCGTGGTCCCGTCACGGGTACGGCTTCTCTGAACCGACGACACGCTCACGAACGGTCGGCTATATGCACGACGAGGCGCTCGTCGTGCTCCCTTCCTTGCTGGAACACCTCTCGCTCGATGACCCGGTACTAGTCGGCCATAGCGACGGTGCGTCGATTGCGCTGCTCCACGCCGGCTCCGGTCATCCAGTCAGTGCAATTGTCGCAATCGCGCCTCACGTGGTAGTAGAGGACCGCTCGCTCGTCGGGATTCGAGCTGCGCGGGAGCGCTTCGATACGACGGACCTCGTGAAACGGATGGGCCGCCATCACCGTGACCCGGTAGCGACCTTTAGAGGCTGGAATGACATTTGGCTGTCGGAGGAGTTCAGGGCCTGGAACATCGAGGAGTTCGTTGAACACATAACTGCGCCTGTGCTCGCGATTCAGGCAGCCGACGACGAGTACGGGACGCTCGAGCAAATCTCCAGGATAAAGGCTCGACTGCCGGGCCGCTACGAGGAGCTGGTACTCAGCTCGGGCGGACACGCGCCTCACGCCAGCCACCCGCAGGTCGTACTCGATTCGATCGTTGCGTTCCTAGAGGACAGCGCTTGAGCAGCAGAGTCTCCGCTCACACCAGCGGTGAGTCCGCCCGCGCCAGTAGCGAATCCGCCCGCGCCAGCAGCGTTCTGCGTCGCCATGCGGTCGGAGCAGACAATGCGAGGCGGCTGCTGCTCACCGTGATGGGCGAGTTTGTCCTTCCAAACGGCGGAATGGCGTGGACACAGACCTTCCTCGAAGTCCTCTCACGTTTTGACATCGAACAAGGCACGGTACGCCAAGCGCTGGCCCGGTCGGCGGCGGCCGGGTGGATAGAGGCGGACCGGGTCGGGCGGCGTACCCGCTGGCGTTTGACACCGGCAGGTGAGCAGCTTCTTGTCGAGGGCACCGAGCGTATCTACGGATTCACCGGCTACGCCGGCTCCTGGGACGGTAGATGGCTTATCGTTCTCGCCTCCGTCCCTGAGACGGACCGCTCCGGGCGCCACCTGCTGCGGACCGGTTTGAGCAGATCCGGCCTGGGCAGTCCTTCGCCAGGAATCTGGATTGGCACCAACACGTCACGCCTCCACTCGGTCGAGGACGTGCTGTCACGGACGGGTGTCACCAACACTGCGCAAGTGTTCGTCGCCGAGCACCGAGGCGCAATGCCCGTGGCCTCGATGGTGGCACAGGCATGGGACTTGCCGGGGATCGAAGCCGAATACGAAGCCTTCGTCGACCAGTTTCGCTCCGGTGCTGCGACCGACCCGCTCGTGCGTGTCATCGAGCTGGTCCACGCATGGCGCCGCTTCCCGTGGCGGGATCCGTCGCTGCCTGCCGAGTTGCTGCCTTCAGGCTGGAAGGGCGTTGAGGCCGCACAGTTGTTCCAGGAACGTCATCAGCATTGGGCTGGAGCTGCAACGAAGGAGTGGCTTAGGATCAGCCGCTCCTCCGACTCGTAGCACTGGACAGGTGATGCGCGGTATCATTCGAGAGGGACATCCCGGTCCTCGCTATCTGTAGGGGGCTGCAGCTGCTCAACGTGCTTCGAGGTGGCTCGCTGATCCAGCACCTTCCCGACCGTCCCGGTACTCGGCGACACGCCCCGGCGGGCCAAGGATACGTGCGCCACAGGGTTGAGCTCACGGTCAACAGTCGGCTGGCAGCGATCACCAGCGCCAGCGGGCTGGAAGTTGACATCCACCACCACCAAGGCGCCGATCGGATCGGCGATGGTCTCGTCGCAACCGCGTGGGCCGACGACGGCGTCATAGAGGCTCTCGAAGACCCCGACCGCAATTTCCTCGTTGGCGTCCAGTGGCACCCTGAGGCGGGCGATGACCTGGCCCTATTCAAAGCCCTGATAGATGCAGCTTCATGCGTTAACACGCAACGTTCGCGATCCTGGACCCAACCGCTGCCAGAGCTGCGGGAGCTGCCAGATTGCTATCCAACCATTGCTCAGCCCGGTCGAGTGCTTTCCAAAGCAGTACGAACCGTCAGATTTGGTCAAGATCCGCTAGAGCTCACGCGATCCTGACCATTTCTGACGGTTTCCGGTGAGGCCGCTCTGGCGCGGGCCTGGTTCCGCGAGAGGGCGAACTGATCCGCTTATCGGCCCACTGCCGGCGCCCACCGTGGATCGCGGCCGGTCCAGGCGATAAACGCCAGCGAGCTCGACGCGTCGATCGGCGCGAACGTCGGCGGAGCGAAGACTCGCTCGTTTCGGACCGCCACCTCGGGAAGAGGTTCGATCACCGAACGGGCGAAGTCGATGGCCTCAGCCGGCAGTTCCACCTCGTCGCCGACACTTCGAGCAAGATCCCAAGCGTGGACATAGAGGTCCAGGGCCGGGAACGACAGCCCTTCGCCGATCGTCCGGGGTCCCATCGCCGAGTCGACCACCTTCGTCAGATCCACTCCCGCCACAGCGCGCCGGGCAGGCTCGACGAGTGCGTCCCACCACACCACAGGTTCACCCTTTACAGCATCACCCGGAGGGTCCGCTGGCGACCAGACCGGTCCGGCATCCGTTAGCAGCAGAGTTCCGAACTCCACGGCCGCACCGACGTGGCCAAGCACGTCGAGGGCGCTCCAACCCTCGCAGGGTGAGGGACGCCCCCAGTCGGACGCGCCGATTCGGCGAACGGTGCCACTAAAGAACTCCAATCCCACGAGGAAGGCCACGTCAGGCGGTATCACGCAAAATCAGCATAGAGCACGCCTGCCTGCGCCTAAAATAGGAGCCTGTGCAAGAAACGTCCAACGACATGCCAGACCTGGCGGCCCGGGTTCGAGTCGCATTCGTCGAACGGGACCTCGATGCATTCGGAGCCCTTCTTAGCGACGATGTCCGCTGGGGTGACGATAACCACCCGAGGCGATGTCGGAGTCGATCCGACGTGGTCGCAACTTTCCAGCGTGTGATAGCCGAAGGAGCAGAAGCAGATATTGCCGAGCTCAGCGCGGGAACGAAAGGGATTCTGTGCGGCATCTCCGTGCAGTTACTAGGTACCGAGGGAAATTCACAAGAGCGAATGCTCTTTCACGTTTACGTCGTGCGCGACAATGAGATCATCGAGATTGAGCGCTTCGACGACCGGGATTCAGCAGCACACGCTGCCGGAGTCGCCTGACGTGGCGCGCGGACACGGCACAATGCTCTACGACGACGGCCGGATTGCCTGTGACGACAGTAGTCTCATCATCCGGGTCTACTACCTATGGGGAGCGGCGAAGACTATTCCGTACTCCGTCATTCGGGGTGTAGAAAGATGTCCGCTCACAGGGCTCACGGGCAAGTGGCGCATCTGGGGTTCCGGTGACTTCGTCCACTACTGGAACCTGGACACGAAACGACCTGGCAAGCAGACGGCCCTTGAAATCGACGTCGGCAAACGTGTCGTTCCGATGATTACACCCGACGACCCCGATGCTGTCGAGCGAATCCTGAGGGAGCGCATCAACTCTCGGGACTAGCGTATCGCCCCAAGCGCCTTATCGAGACTTGCATACCGGCGAGACGGATCCACCTACAGCTCGCAGTACACCCGCCGCCTCGCAATGCCCGGCTACCTCACGAACAGCTATCGCAATTCGACGATGCCGCCCACCCTTCGGACGAACGCGGCAAGACGGTCGCAAGCGGGGGAGCCGAACACCCGATCTGGCGGCCCCTCGTCACCGACGACGCCCTGGTCCAGGAACACGACATGGGAGGCCACGTGCGCTGCAAAGCGAAGCTCGTGGGTGACTACGAGAAGAGTCATGCCCGCCCCAGCCAACTCAGCCATCACTTCGAGAACCTCGAACCCGAGCTCAGGGTCCAGGGCGGAGGTCGGCTCGTCGAATAACACGACAGCCGGCTGCATAGCCAAAGCTCGTGCGATCGCAACGCGCTGCTGCTGACCTCCGGAAAGACTCGACGGTCTACGCTGCGCAAGGTCGCGCAGACCGACCTTTTCGAGCTGGAGTAAGGCATCGTCTCGTGCCTGGTCGGCCGGGTGGCCAAGCACTACACGTGGGCCGATCGATACGTTGTCCAGGACGCTGACGTGAGGGAACAAGTTGAACTTCTGCGAAACCATCCCGATTCCCGCCCGCAGCCGATCCAGTTTTACGTCCGGGTCACTCACTTCAACTTCACCTACGAGGATCCGGCCGGTGTCTATCGTCTCCAAGCGGTTTATGCACCGAAGGAGCGTCGACTTGCCTGATCCCGAAGGGCCGATGACGCACGTAGCGCTGCCGCTCGGCGCTTCGAAGGTGACACCGCGCAGGATCTCGACGGCTCCAATAGCCTTGCGGACGTCGATGACACGAATCCCGGGCCGCCCCGACGCGAAAGGACCGCCGGTCATGGAGCGCCCGCTGCAGCTAGGTCAGGGTCAGCAGGGTCAGGGACCACCGCTTGGCGGACCTGGCCCCTGGCGCGCCCGAGTCGATGGTCGAGGGCACTGACCAGATACGTCAACGGTACGGTGATAGCCAGGTACAAGACCCCTGACGCGACCAACGGGGTGAGTGAGGCATCGTTTGAGGAAGCGTCCTGTGCTATCGCAAAAAGCTCACGCTGGTTGGCGCTCAAGCCCAGCAGGAACACAAGCGCAGTGTTCTTCACTACCAAGATGAGCTGGCCTGTCAACGCCGGCAGGATGTTGCGCGCAGCCTGCGGCAGGATGACGTGGACCATCGCTTGCATGTGCGACATTCCGATGCTTCGAGCGGCTTCCATCTGACCCACGTCCAACCCTCGGATCCCTGAGCGGAACACCTCGCTCATGTACGCGCCCTCCACAATCCCAATCGCAAGGGCGGCGTAGGCGTACGTGTTGCCTCCGAAAAGCGCTATCCCCGCGAGCGGCAGACCCTGGCCGATCAAGTAGATGCTCACTATATGCGGCAGACCCCGGAACAGATCCACATACACCCGCCCCGCGATCCTCGCCGACTTGTGCTGTGACAGCAGCAGCATTGCGATCACGAGCCCGACGACGAGGCCAACGACCATTGCCGCCAACGACAGCAGAGCCGTGTTCCGCAGACCAACTGTGAGAAGCTCCGGGAACGTCTTGGCGAGGATGCTGACGTTGAAGAATGTGTGGACTATCCGGTGGATCGTTCCCATAGTGTCGACTGCGACTTAAGCCTGCGGCATTCCCGGGTATTGCGACAGTAGTTGAGAAGGAAGAGTCTTACCGGGCTCGAACTGCTTGAACTCCTTCGTGTAAGTACCGTTCTTCATCACTGTTGCGAGTGCTGAGTTGAGAGCTTTCCCAAGCGCGGCATCTGTCTTCGGGTACGGCAGCGCGTCAAAGCCGATCGCTATAGTCTGAGTTGCGGTCAAGTCGGGGTACTGGCTCAACAACTGCTTCGTCGTCAGCGGGCCAGTGAACAGGCCTTGGACCTGACCGATTTCTAATGCGTTGGCGCTCGCTGGGATCTTCGGGAATTCTTTGACTTTTACGGTCGGGACTTTCGCCTCCAGAAGTGGAATCAGGGCACTCCCCGAAGTGATGGCAACAGTCTTGCCCGCAGAATCTGAAATGGTCGCGATCTCGGCAGACTTTTTGGAAATTAACTGCGCGAACGTGAAATCACTCGGTGTCGTGAAACCGACCTGCTTCTGGCGGGCAGGTGTCGCCAAGACCCCGATCGACGTGTCGTATTGATGATTCTGCACGCCGGGCAGGATGGAGTTGAAGGCAACGTCGACAAACTTCGGTGTCAGATGGAGCTGAGCGGCAATCGACTTCATTAATTCAATGGCATAACCAGCAGCCTGATTGTTTGAGATGTACGAGGCCGGCTTATCGTCACTCCGGTAGGCAATCACGAGTTGGCCCTTGTTGAGAGTCCCGTCGGGATTCGCTGAGCTACTCGAGGATCCACATGCCGTCAGAGCGAGTCCCATCATCAGGGCTGTTGTACCCACCTTCATCATCTTGTGGTATGTGCCAAGTTGTCTTTTCATTGTCTATTTCCCCTCATTCTGAGACCAAGGTCTCGTTAGCGAACGCTTCAAGAAAGTCGGCCAGTCGATCGGCTGCTGTCTCTATGAGAAGTTCTCCTAGTTCCCGCGATGATGATCTCGCATCGCCGAGCGCTCCAGATGGCGTCACCCGGTCGTATGGAAGCGGCAAGTGGATTGCCTTATTGGAACGTGAGAGTGCCGCTATGCCGGTCAATTGCGAGCGGTCAGACGTACCGGCCTCGAGTCGAGTTTCGCGTACCGAGTCCGGTGACAGGAACATCGTCTGCGACGTCTCGATCTCGCAGCTGTGACCACGAAGGCTGCTCGGTGCGTACTTGGCTGAAATGTCGGTGACCAATGGACTGATTCCCGACCACGCCAAGGCTAGTCCAGGTAGTTCGCGCATCACCCGCGTCGAGAGGACACCCAAGGCGGCGTCATTGCCACCATGGCCGTTGAGAATGAACACTTTGCTCCAACCGTGACGGCGGAGGCTCTCGAGGATCTCAAAGAGGACCTGGATGAACGTCGACGGGGACAGCGTGAGCGTACCGGGAAAGCCCATGTGGTGCTCCGATACCCCAACCGGGAGCGCAGGCGCCACCAACAAGCGGGGCGACAGCCGTTCGGCCAGGATGGCCGCAAGCCCGACTGCTCGGACGGTATCGGTCTCCAGCGCCAGGGCCGGCCCGTGCTGCTCGCACGACCCGACCGGGATGACGACCACGCGGGCGTCCTGGCTTGCGTCGTGCAACTCCTGCCACGTCATCGCTGCGTAGCGGTGGCTGCCAGCAGCTTCAGGATTGTTTGCCATCGGCACCTTCCTCGTATGGTGGTCTGTTGAAATGTTCGACTGCGACCTCCCGTATCGTCAGGAGGTGCGAATGCATCAGCTGAGAGGCCTGCACCGACTTGCCTCGGGTCACTGCCACCAATAGCGCTTTGTGCTGCTCGAGGTCCCTTTCTCGGTCACTAAAGGCGTTTCGAATCGCCACCTGCTCCTGACGGCGTCTGGTAAGAAGCGAGTCAATGACCTCGAAGAGGATCTGATTGCCGGTGGCCGCTGCGAGCTCGCGATGGAAGTTCATCACGGGCCGAGTGCGACCTAGCTGCGGCCTCGTCCCCGACGCGGCCATGGCGGATTCGAGCGCCATTTCGAGTCTCTCCAGATGTTCTGTGGTGCGGTTCTCGGCCGCGAATGCGGCGATCTGTGGTTCGATAGCCAGCCTCGCGTCGATCAGCTCGACAGCCAGCATGCCGGTCGGCGCTGGGCCCGTGGGATTCGCCATGACCGTCCGGTCGACGTTCGGCCCGACATAGGTGCCGGAACCATGTCGAAGCTCGACAGTTCCCGTACCTTCGAGACGACGGAGGGCTTCGCGAAGCGTCGTCATGTTAATTCCCATGCCGGCGGCCATCTCTCGTGACGACGGCATCGCGTCCCCAGGTCTCAGGCCGCGGCTACGGATCAGAGAAACGAGCTCCTGCGCCGCCTGCTCAGCCAGCGACGTCCGCTCGAGATATCCGACCTGCTGCTCACTGGGTGATCCGATCACTTGGTGATCGTATGTCACGGTGCGGTGGATTGTCAATCCTCCTCGACTCGGTCTTGCGCGGTGACTGCCACTGTGCGTCAAGCTGGCCCAGGCCTCGACGAGAATCTGGAGTGTGCCTCACTCCAATGACGGGGCCGTGGTGGGGCCAACCCCAAGAACCTCACACGTCTTCGGACTCGTCATGCCGGCAATCGTCCTGGTGCTCGACAGCTGTTGGGCGATCGGTGCTGGCACCGCTAGTCGCTAGCTGGCCCGCTCGCCACGGCGCGTCGAGCTGGTAGGCGGGGCGTCAGGGGCCGGCCTTATCGGCCTCGGTATCGCCGTCGCCGTCACCGGTCGCAGGAACTGATTCGCCTGCCAAACGCCGGTCATCCGACGACACCAAAGTTGATGACGGTAACGGCCTACCCAGTCATTGTGCGGCGTCCAGCCATAGGCGCACCGTGTCATGATGCGCCGACCACGCCGACCATGACACCTGCGCCAGCCGCTCGACCGTTGTTCGACGCACAACCAGTGGCGCGGCGGCGACGTCAGAAATCGTGACCGCAAAGGTACCCGGAGCAGGATCGAGGACCGGGTACACGCTCCGCACCCACCGCCCGATTCGTCGCCGACGTTCGCTTCCAGGAACCCGACCCTCCAACCCAGCGCACAGGCTCATCAAGTGCACTGCCACCGACTGAGTATTCCGGCGGTCCGTGCTCGCAGCGTGCTGCACGGCGAAGCTGTCAACGAGATCCTGGACGACACCAATCGACTCCGCACCTGAAAGCTCGCCCTTCCAATCTTCAAGCGAGCAGTAGCGCTGCCAACAGCCCGGCGCTGACAACATGTAGGCATGACGGGGCCCCGCGACGTCAGGGACCAGCACCCCGCACCCGATGCAGCGGATCTCGGTCATCGGCTGACGCTCCCTCCTTCGTCCATTAAGCCCATTCTGATCCACGATCGCGCTCATACCAATCCAACCAATCACGCCACAAAGCAGGTCGAACCTCCCTCCTCGTTACAGTTCACAGTTCACATTGCGCCGTACCATTCCCGGGCGCGCTCGGAGACCCGTCCAGCCTCTTCAGATCGTCTTCGTTCACCTGGCGTACCCTGCCGGCTCGCGAGTCGTCGTGAGCACCGGTGAACAGCGCACGATGCTCTGAGGTATATGCCAAGACGTCCTTGCGACGAAGAGCCACCGCGGGCCCGGGTATTACCGCGTCGTTGTCGGCATCGAGTGGGAAGAGGAAAACCCCTTGACGCTCGGCCTATGATTCTGTATTCTTACAACACTATTCTTGTACAACCTAGTACCTGTGCAACTTAGGCGAGGAGCCCGCTATTCAGATGACGGGGAGCTTGAATGCGAAGCCCGCAGCACCCGACGCCGTGCTACGGGCGCTTGCTGACCCGCATCGCCGCCAGATCCTGCGTCTGGTGCAGCACACCGAGTTGCCGGCAGGCCGGATAGCCGCCTGCTTCCGGCTGACCCAGCAGGCCGTCAGTCAGCACCTCGGGGTGCTGAAAGAGGCGGGCCTTCTCACCGAACGCCGCGAAGGTGCCCGTCGGCTGTACGCGCTTCGAGGGGAAGCGCTGGAGCCGGTACGAGACCTACTCGCCGAGTTCTGGCCCGACGCGCTTCGCCGCCTCAAACAAGCTGTGGAGTCCGCTCACCCTGACCAGATCAAGGAGGAACTATGAGCGCCGAGATTCGCGACGGAATCGTCGTCGCCACGGAACGCGTCCATGCGTCGCCGACTGTCGTTTTTTCCTACTTCACCGATCCGAGCCTGCTCATGACTTGGATCGCAGAGCAGGCCGAGATCGAACCACGACCGGGAGGCCGTTTCTATCTCGAAATAGGAACTGTCAGCCTTCAAGGCACATACCTTCTAGTCGACCCGCCCCACCGGGTGGTGTTCACTTGGGGCGTGGCCGGCGACCGGACGTTGCCGGCTGGAAGCTCGACCGTCGAAGTGGTCCTCACCCCCGAGGGCGAGGAAACCATCGTAGTGCTCACCCACCGGGGACTGGCAGGCTCACAGCTTGACAAGCACTGCACCGGCTGGGCCGATCAACTAGCACGACTACAGAGGTCAACCAAAAAGAACGCTAGCTGTTCCGGAACGCCTGCTTCAGCACCAGATGTTACCGTCCATGTTCGGATCTCGAAACCGGCTGACGAGGTGTGGCGCATCGTCGGCGACTTTGGTGACCTCAAGTGGATAGCGGGCGCAACGCCGGTTCTTTTGGACGGCGATCTGCGCACGTTCGAGTTGGGAGGTCACGAGGTGCGGCACCGTTTGCTGCGACACGACCAGGATGCTCGCTCCTATACCTACGTCCTCGCGGGCGAAGCCGACACGCAAACCGGCAGCGTCTCCGCCGCAACTTCGGCGACGATCTCGGTGGACGCCGACGGTCCGTGCGCCGCCACGATCACCTGGAGCTCCAACACCGACAAACGCCGACTTTCCTCAGAGACGCTCAGTAGCTTCTTCTCCCGCATCCTCCACCAGCTCAAAGACGACATCGAAAGGAAATGACGCCTGAACCGAGGATGATCCCGCAATCGAAGCACAGTGGCGTCGCCACTACGTAGCCGAGACCGCTGCGAGACAATCCGCTTCGAGAGGGAAGATCGAGCTGAGCGAAACCGAATACGCTTGAGGAAGCGCAGCAGCTGCCGGTAGGGCCCGTTCGCGCCCCGCCAGCGCCGCCCCCAACCCGGAAGGACATTATGAAAGTCGGACTGTCGCATCTGATTGACGACGCAACGGTCGATCTTGTCGAGGAGAGCCGAAGGTTCAACGCCGCCGCACTGCCAGGTGGGGGCAACCAGCCCAAGCCTGACCTATCTACTCCCGAAGGTCTGAGAGCGGCTCGGAGCCAGTTGAGCCACAGGCCGCCCGAACCAAGGACCGTCGAGCGCATCGCCGGCGCCGGCCGACGCGAGGTCCCTGTAAGGGTGATCACGCCAAGCGAGGGCCAGGCCCGTGCCGTCTACCTCCAGATCCACGGCGGAGGCTTCTACATGGACTCGGCAGCACGAAGCGACACCCGCAACGCACTTTTGGTCGACGCCCTCGGGGTGGCAGCCGTGAGCGTCGACTACCGCCTCGCGCCCGAGCACCCATGGCCGGCTGCTCCCGACGACTGCGAGACGGCCGCTCTCTGGCTCGTCGAGCAGGCAGAAACATTGTTCGGTACCACTCGTCTCATGATCGGTGGAGCGTCGGCAGGCGCGAACCTCGCCATGACAACACTCCTCCGCCTGCGTGACCGAGGCCACCTACACCCGTTCGTCGGTGCCGTCCTGCAGTTCGGCGCCTTCGACCTGAGCGGGCATTCGCCGGGCGGGCGTGCCTATGCCGACGAGTGGTTCGTCAAGGCCTATGCGGGGCACGTGGCCGACCGTACCAACCCCGATATTTCTCCGCTCTACGGGAAGCTCACTGGCCTCCCGCCGACCCTGCTCGTCGTGGGCGCGCTCGACATCCTGCTCGAGGACAGCCTCGCCATGGCCGTCCGCCTGTCGGCCGCGGGTAACGACGTGGAAGTCCGGGTGTATCCCGAGTCGCCGCATGCTTTCACCTCTTTTCCGACGGCGATGGC
>JAKCEB010000038.1 GCA_021838305.1 Actinomycetes bacterium
CGCTGCGTTAGCTGGTTGGCCGACGACTTTGGGGACGAAAATTTGTCGTGGACCGCTACTCACGTTCAAGGTGAGCAACGCGTTCGCGAGGATCGACGTTCCAGAGGGAGGGCTAGTCGAGACAACCAATCCCTTTTTTACCGTGGAACTCGTTACGGGCGTCTGCCTGACGTTGGTGAACCCCTTCGCCGACAGCTCGGACTGGGCGGCCGCCGCGGTTTGGCCCGCCAGCCCCGACGGGACCGCCAGCGTCTTGACCGACGACCCGAACAGCCCTGCCTTTCGACCACCGAGGTAGCCGCCGACGGCGAGGAGCACAAGGAGGAGCGCCATTGCCGTGTAGAGGCCCGCGCGAGAACCGTTGCGCGGCGGCGCGGTCTCGACCGCGGTCGCCGGCAGCAGGCCTGTCGTGTTTGCGGCGGTGCGCGCCTGAGTCAACGTCGGCTCGGCGCTCGCCATCGGCAGCACCCCAGTAGAAGCGAGTACGGGGGCCAAAGGGCGTTGTCCGCTCGCATAGCGCAGAAGGTCGGAACGCATCTGCTCCGCTGTCTGGTAGCGGTCGGCGGGGTTCTTCGCGAGCGCCTTCATGATTATCGCTTCGAGAGCAGCAGGAACCGACCGCTTCACCTGGGAAGGCGGGACGGGGGCTTCCTTGACGTGCTTGTAGGCGATCGAAACCGGACTGTCGCCGGTGAAAGGGGCCCTGCCGGCAACGGCCTCGTAGAGGACCACCCCTAGCGAGTAGACGTCGCTGCGGGCGTCCACCGGGTAGCCCTGCGCCTGCTCGGGCGAGAAGTAGGTGGCGGTACCCATTACAGAGCCTGTCTGGGTCAGATCCTCGGAGGTTCCCACGGCTCTCGCTATCCCGAAATCCGCTACCTTGACCTGGCCTCGGGAGTCGACGAGGACGTTCCCCGACTTCACGTCCCTGTGAATCACCCCCCTGCGGTGCGCGAAGTCGAGGCCCGCAGCGACGCTCGCAGCGATCGAGGCGGCGTGCTCGGGGACTAGGGGACCGTTCTCCCGCAACATCGCCGACAGCGTCGGCCCGTCGACGTACTCCATCACGATGAAATACGTGTTAGCGCCCTGACCCCAGTCGTAGATCGAGACGATATTCGGGTGCGTCAGGTTCGCCGCGGCCTTCGCCTCACGGCGAAACCGTTCGACGAAGGACTGGTCCACCGACAGCTCGGGGAAAAGCGCCTTTAGCGCGACAGGCCGGTCGAGGAGCAGATCTCGCGCCAGGTATACCTGGGCCATTCCCCCGCGCGCTATGTGGTTGACAAGTTCGTATCTGTCGCTGAACACGGTGGGAGATTCAGTCACTTGGCCCTCTCACCCTACAGTCGGGCTGGTCGATCCGGTCGTCGGGGCGCTCGAACTCGCACTGCCCGACGTCGTGGAAGGTGACTGCCCCGAGGAGGTGGTCGAAAGGTAGCTTTCGATGATGGATTTGGCTATCGGGGCCGCAAGAGTGCCCCCTTGGTCGGACACGAGGTTACCCTGATTAGGCAACACGACCGACACGACGATCCGCGGGTCGTTGGCAGGGGCGAACGCCACGAACCAGTCGTCGGTGTGGTGCGTCCCGGTTTGCGCAGTGCCGGTCTTCGCCGCAACCTGTATCCCGGGGATCCGGGCTGCGCCTCCTGTCCCATTGGCGGACGAGACGACGGAGATCATCAGCTTCGTAACCTGTGCGGCGGTCGAGCTTGACGTCGCCTGGAGCCATTTGGCGGGTTTGTAGGTCTCCACAACCTGGTTCTGGGAGTTGGTCACCGACTGGAGGATGTGCGGTTTCATGATCTGGCCGCCGTCGGCGATCGCAGAGCCGACCAGCGCCATTTCGAGGGGGCTAGCTTCGACGTTCTCCTGGCCGATCGCCGAGTAGGCGAGTGTAGGCAGGTTCGCCGCGAAGCTCGAGGCGGCGGGGAAGTTGGATTTCGCAGGGAACGGTAGGTCGATAGGCGGAACCTGGTCGAAGCCGAACGAACTCGCCTCCGCGGAGAGATTCGCGGCGCCGAGATCGAGGCCGATCTGCGCGAAGCCGGTGTCGCAGGAAACCGTGAACAGCGCCAGGATCTGCCCTCCGCACGATTCGCCGGCGAAGTTGTGCAATTTCGTCGTGGTGTCGGGGAGGCTCAGATTGGTGAGGGTCGGCAAGGTTTTCGAGGCGAGGGCGGGTTTGTGGTCGTAGACCGCAGACGCCGTCACGATCTTGAAAGACGAGCCGGGGAAGAAGATCTGACGGTATGACGCGGTGGCGAGCGGCCCGCCGGTAAGGGCGGTGATTGCCTTGTAGCTCGCCTGCACTGCTGTCGGATTGTGGCTCACAAGCCCGTTCGGATCGAACGTCGGATTCGAATACATCGCAAGGACTGCGCCCGTCTTCGGATCGAGTGCGACCACGGACCCATCACGGCCGGCCAGACCACTCTGGGCGACCTTCTGCAACTTGTCAAGCAGCGTGAGCGTTATGGATTGCGTGTTGTTCGACTTGGTCAGGAACTTCTTGAAACCATTGATTGACGTGGGGAACTTGAACGGGCTGCTCTTGCCGGTCAGAACATTGTTGTAATACGCCTCCGCGCCGTCCGAGCCGTAGATGTAGGAGTAGTACCCTGTGACGCCTTCGAACAAGGATCCGGTCGGGTACTTGCGCAGATATTTGAGTTGGTCGTTTGTCGGTACGGACGTCGCCAGCGTGACGCCGTCGGCCGAGATGATGTCGCCGCGGGGGAGTGTGTAGGAGTTGACTATCGTCGCGTGGTTGAGCGGGCTCGCGGCGAGTTTCTTGGTGTGAATCACCTGAAGGTAGTTGAGCTGCACAAACAGCGCGACGAAGAGGATGCTGATTGCGAGTCCGAGCCCTCGAATTTGCCTGTTCATGCAGTCCCTACGAGCCTCTGGCCATCAGATGCCACGAGCGCACCGATTTCCGTAGGGCTTTCCGCTCCGTGCGAAAGCCTCAGCAGCAGCGCCAAGAGGATGTAGTTGGAGACCAGCGACGAGCCACCGTATGAGACGAACGGCAGCGTAATTCCGGTAAGCGGGATCAGCCGGGTGACACCAGCGACGATAACGAACGTCTGCACCCCAAGGATTAGAGACAGTCCCGCTGCCAGAAGTTTCTCGAAAGGCCGTTCACAGCGAACGGCGATTCGAAGACCCGATCCGACCATGAGCAAGAACCCGATGAGGACGGCAGTCGCGCCGACCAGGCCAAGCTCCTCGGCGATAACCACGAAGATCATGTCGGTCGAAGCCTCGGGGATGGAGGCCGCACCGCTTTGTCCCGGGCCGACCCCGAAGAGTCCGCCGTTCGCGATTGCGAACCAGCCTTGGATGATCTGGTAGCCGGATGACTGAGCGTGTATCCACGGGTCAAGCCATCCCTGCACCCTGGTTCGAGCGTGGCCGATCGTCTTTAAGGCGAACAATGAGCCACCGCCGAAGAGGACCGCTCCGAACCCGAGATAGAGCGTCCTTCCGGTAGCAACCCAAAGCATGCCGATAAACAGGGCAAAGAACAGGAACGAGGAGCCGAGATCGTTCTCCGCAAGGAAGATGACCAACGACAGCGCCCAGGCGGTGACAATCGGCGCGAGATAACGCGGGTCGAGCACCAGAAAACGCCCGATGCGCCGGGTCCCGCGGCTGAGGAGATCTGCGCGCTCGGCGAGCACGGAAGCGAAGAAGATGGCGAGTGCGAGCTTGGCGACTTCACCCGGCTGGAAGTTGAGTGCGCCGACATGGATCCAAAGGCGGGCACCGTTGATGTTCTCGCCGATACCCGGAACCAACGGCAGCAACAGCAGTCCGATGCCGGCAACGGCGAAGAGGTATCGGAGGCGTTCGAGGTCTCGGGCTCGACGGACAATGATCAAGGTCGCCACGAACACCGCGATACCGAGTGTGGTCCAGATCGCCTGCAGCCGGGCCTCGTGGGGTGACAGGCGGGCGATGAACACGTATCCGATGCCGTTGAGAAGACCGGCCAGCGGCAGAAGGATCGGGTCGGCGAGAGGAGCGAGTTTGCGCATTGCGATGTGGGCGACGATCAGCAAAGCGAACAGAGCCCCAAGGAGAGGGCCTATGTTCGCTGGGAGACTCCCTGCTTTGCCGAACCCGGCCAACGCGTAGAAGCCACCCGTGAGCAGGACGACAAGGATGATCAAGCCCAGCTCTGTACGACGCCGGGCGGGTAGCGGGGTCATGATGTCGTCGGAGAGGTAGAGGTCGGGGACTGCGCATTCGATGTCGTAGACGTCGAAGGAGCGGTTGTGGCGGTCGGCGTGGTCGGCGGCGGCAGCGCTGCTGTCTGACTCTTCTGGTAGAGGGCCGCAAGATTTGCGATGAAGCTGTCAGCGGCTGCGACCGTAGGCTCCTCGACTCCCGAGTGAAGTGAGGGAAGACTCGCCTGGAGTACCTGACCGGTCGTTACCGACGAGACGTGGTTCAAGGTGGGCTCGATCCAAAGGACGCCGCCGGGGCGTCCCTGATAGACGACGAGAGCGTTTCCCCGGATACCGACGTAGTACGCGGAGCGGGCGTAGTACCAAACGCCTGCTGCCCCGGCCGCAACTATCACTATGAAGGCGGCTATGAACGCGGCGACGCGAAGGGTCACGACCGAAGCTTTGCGTTGACTTGGGCGGTGCTCGCGACTGGCGTTTGCTTGTGTACGAGCGTTGATGTCGAGTACCGAAAGCAGCTTCGTGTTCTCGTCTGCCGAGTCCGGTCCCGTAGCGGTCGGCCCGGCAGCCGGCGTGAGGCTGTCTCTTGGATGCGCGGCGCCGAGTGTTGGCAGCGCAGCGCTGTCCGCTGGTGGCACTGCGCCAGAGACTTCAACGCCCCTTGCCTCGAAGCTGTGAGGTGGCGATTCTTCTTCGTGTACGTCGAGCACTACGACTGTGATGTTGTCGTTGCCGCCGTGGCGTTTGGCTTCGTGAACGAGCTCCTTGGCGGCTGCAGAGGGCTCGGACAGGCGTCTCAATATCCCCGAGATGCGATCGTCGCTCAGCTCGCGAGGCAGGCCGTCACTGCAAAGCAGGAATCGGTCGCCCGGTCTCGCCGCCTCCACGAAGACGTCGACCTCCACCTCGGGCTCGACTCCGAGCGCCCTTGTCATGATGTTCCGGCGAGGGTGGACCTGGCCTTCCTCCTTGGAGATTCGCCCTTCGGCGACCAACTCCGCGACGAGGTTGTGGTCGACTGTGACTTGTTGGAAGACGTCACCCCGCATCGAATACAGGCGGGAGTCGCCCACGTTGACGACTGCCAGGCGGTCGTCGTCGATCAACGCGGCAGCCACGAGGGTCGTGCCCATACCTCTCATCTCCGAGTGGGCGATCGACTTCTGCCAAATAGCCCTGTTTGCACTCCGGGCGGCTTCGACGAGCAGATCCTGGGTGAGCGGGCCAGCCCTTCTAGAAACCTCGTCGCCCAGGGTACTGACGGCGATTGAGGATGCGACCTCTCCCGCTGCGGCGCCCCCCATCCCGTCTGCGACCGCAAACACCGGTTCCGCCATCAGGTACTGGTCCTGATTGTTGGAGCGGACAAGGCCTACGTCTGTTGCCGACCCGGCCTTGAGCCTGAGGGAAACCACTACTTACGAACCTCTAGTGTCGACTTGCCGAATTGCACCTTGTCGCCCTTCGACAGTTTCACTGGGGCGGTTACCTTCACCCCGTTGAGAAAGGTCCCGTTGGTGGATCCGAGGTCTTCTACGAACAGTCCGTCGTCACGACGGAAGACTCTGGCGTGAAGCTGTGAAACGAAGGTGTCTTCTTCGAGGAAAATGGCGCAGCCGGGTGCCCTGCCGACCGTCAGTTCGGCGCCGAGAGGGAACTCCCGGTTCTTTACCTCGGCGGGTGAAACTCCGACCAGCTTCTCCGGTCCGGGGGGAGGTTTCGGGGAGCCGGGTGCCTGGTGGTTTGATCCGTATGGTGTCGGCGGGGACGCCGGGCTCATGGAGGGGGCAGCTTGTGGCTGGCGCGTTTCAACCCACACGGCCCGGATGACTCGAAGCATGAACAGGTAGAGCAGAGCCAGGAGGACGTACTTGATCAGAGCCTGGACCGGGTCGGGCACGTTGCTACGAAAGCCCTAACCGGCCTCGAAGACGACCGTCGTAGCCCCTACCGTTACGCGGTCCCCGTCGTCTAGAAGTCTCGGTACCGTGATGAGCATCCCGTTGACACGTGTCCCGTTGGTGGAGCCGAGATCGGCCACCTCGTACAGCGTCGGTCCGGACAGCCGAGACCGGCCGGCGTCAGGGCCCGTAGCTCCACCGGCAGCTGGGCGGATCTCCGCATGGTAGCGACTGACGTTCGAGTCAGCCAGCACGACGCCGCAGTCAGGGAGTCGGCCTATGGTGAGAGCAGATGCGCCGAGAACTATCGCACGCCCGTCGGAGAGCACCAATCGCGCCCGATTCGGCTCCTCGCTAGGAGTGAACTCGCCGAACACCGCAATCTTGCCCGCGGGAAACGAGTCGTCGGTCTCCAAGTCGACAGTGACCGGCCCGAGGAAGCTGTAGCGCTCCATCTGAGCGTGTTCTCGTGCAAGAAGGACCAACTCGTCTACCAGTTCGTCTTCTATCGCTGCGAAGCGGTTGCGATCAGCCCGTGCGATGTCGATGCGGAACTCGTTAGGGGCAAGTGTTCCTTTCGGGGCAATTGTGCGCCTGAGGTCCATTTCCCGGGTGAGCCTGCGTCCGATTTCCACCGGCTGAAGCGTCCCACGGAACGCGCGAGCGAAGACTCCTTCCACCATTCGCTCCAAGCGGCGTTCCAAGTGTTGTAATCCCATGACCACCCGTAGCGTACCGTGGTCTGGGCGCTCGGGAGGCTCGCCATCCTCCGCCCCGGCTCTGCTGGTATATGATCAAGCCTCCCACTCGGGCGAGTGGCGGAATAGGCAGACGCGCAGGATTCAGGTTCCTGTGTCCGAAAGGACGTGGGGGTTCAAGTCCCCCTTCGCCCACCGACCCACGCGGGAATGCGACTCCACGGGACTCGGGGAAAGACTGTGCGTGTAATTGCACGGAAAATGTGCAATTACACGCACAGTCTTGGCCACGCCCGGGCCACGGCCCATTATTTCGAGCAGTATCGGTCAATTGCGGCAATTCAGGACCAGCGTCGAGGACTCCGCGGTAAGCGACCGGCCTCGCGGCGAGCCGCTTCAGGCGTTGACATCAATTCGCGGGATGTGGCGATGCTGCTGAAGGTACATCCGCACCGACAACAGAGCAGCGACGCCCTCGCCGACAGCCGCCGCAAGCTGTTTGGTGGATCCGGAGCGGACGTCCCCCGCAGCGTAAAGGCCGGGCAGGGAAGTGCGGTAGGCCTCGTCGGTGGCGATGAACCCCCAGCGATCCAGGTCGGCGGTCGACGATAGGAACGCTGCGTTCGGGTCGAGTCCGATGAAAACGAACACGCCTGCCGGGCTCCACATCAGCTTCTCACCGCTTTCGGTGTTCGTAGCCAGGACCTGCTCGACTCGCCCGTCGCCGACGAAAGCATCGAGCGCGACACCGGTATGGACTTCGAAGCTCGGATGTGACCGGATCTTGTCCTGCAAGAGCGCGGACGCCGTCAGCTTCGGCCCCCGCTCGACGACCCTCACCCGCTTCGCGAACTGAGAGAGGAACAGGCCTTCCTCGAGCGCCGAGTTGCCTCCGCCGACCACCATCACCTCGTCGGATCCCTTGTAGAACGGACCGTCGCAGGTGGCGCAGAAGTGCACACCGGCACCGATCAGCTCCTCCTCACCGGGGATTCCGAGGCGGCGGTAAGTCGAGCCGGTCGCGACGAGAACTGCGTGCGCCACGAGTTCCTGGCCGTTGGCCAATCGCACCACCAAATCGTCACTCGACGAGTCGCCGGTGACGCTTTGCACTCGTGCCGCGCTGACTAGCTCGACGTCATAGCGACGGGCCTGGGTGACGAAGCGATCCATCAGCTCCCGGCCGCCGATACCTTCGGGAAAGCCGGGGTAGTTGTCGATGCGCTCGGTCACTGCGGCGTTTCCGCCGAGGCCCCCGGCGTCGATCACGACGCAGTCGATGCCCTCCCTCGCGGCGTAGATCGATGCGGCGATGCCCGCTGGGCCGCCCCCGATGATCACCACGTCGTAGGAATCGCGCTCAGCCTCGACGCGGATGCCCAACTTCGCGGCCAGCTCCTCGTCGGACGGTTCGAGCAGAACCGACCCATCCGAGAACAGGATTGTCGGTATGGTGCGGCCGCCCGATTGGATCTCTTGAACCTTCGCGAGGCCCGCCGGGTCACTGTCGACGTCCACCCAGTCGAAGCCGACGTTTCGTGCAGTGAGGAAGGCCTTGGCCCGCCGGCAGTCAGGACACCAGGGGGCTCCGAAGACGGTTATCTCGTTCACACGCGTAGCATGACACAACCTGAATAGCTACGATCCAACCGACGGCTCCGACGCCGGGGTCTCCGACGCCGGCGTATCTGACGCCGGAGTGTCCGCTATCTCGGCCGACTGGAACCAGGTGATAGGTAGCTCGGTAGTCGGCTCGTCGAAGAGCAGCCGCTCTTCGGGTCGGGGTCGCAGCACACTGTCGAAGAACGAGCGCATTGCGTCGCCGTCGCTCACATCCCGGCCGGCCGCCTCCGACAGGAACCACCGGTGCTCGAGGAACTGGTGGTATGCCTCTGCGGGTTCGAGGCGGCCCTGGAGGTCCGGCGGTATCGCCATGAGGAACGGCTCGAAGCGCTCGGTGAGCCAACGATGGGCTGCGATCGCCTCGCTTACGGCGGATCGTCCGCCCCTCTCCAACTCGGCCTTATAGAAGTCGAGGTCGTTGAGGAGCCTGCGCGCCTGGTTTTCCTGGACCGATATACCGGTGAGGCGTGCGAGGCGCCGTCCGTGGTGGCCCTCCTCGACGACTAGGGGCCTGATACGGATGCGGTCCTTGCCGACCAGCGAGACGACCGAAAGCTCGCTTGCGTCGAAGCCGAGATCGTTGAGGCGGCGGACTCGGTCCTCAAGGCGCCACAGCTCGTCGGAGGAAAACTCCTCCTCCGACGTGACTTCCGCCCACAACGCCTCGTAGCGTTCCGCGAGCTGCAAAGCCACGTCGACCGGGTCGGTGTCGGTGCTCACCTTGCCGGCTGCTACAAGGTCCGCTAGGCCACCGGCCATGTTCTCGACCGCGATGTCCACGTCGTATCGCCGTTGGCCGTCTGAAAGCGTCGGGTGATGCTCAGCAGTCTCGGCGTCGACGAGATAAGCCCGAAGCTCGCCGGCGTCCCGGCGAAACAGTGCGTTAGCCAGCGAGAAGTCACCCCACCAAAAGCCCTCCAAGTGCAACTGGACGAGCAGGACTGCGGCAGCGTCGATGAGGCGCCGTTGACTTGTGGACCAACCGTCGCGGCGCAGGAGATACGTGTAGGGAAGCGCGTAGTCCAAAAAGCGTGTCACGACCGCCCCGTCGAGATGCTCGCCGGCCTTGGTGGCGCGATTCACCACGACGCACGCGACGTCAACGACCGGCAACGACGAGTCGGCCATCTCCTTGAGCATTGCGTACTCTTTGAGCGCGAAGCGGTCGTCGAGCTCTTTTACGGCGAACACCCGGCCCTCCAACTCGACGAAGCGCACCATGTGGCGCGACCGGCCCCTCGCCATGCGCACGAGGCGGGGGTCCTTCCACCTTCCGAGGGGTTTCGACCAGTCGAGGTCGACCAAGCCGGCGTAGGAACTCTGGCTGGCGATCTGCATTTCCATGTCGAGCTACCCGTCCGCCATCGCGGCTTCGTGAGTTGGCTGACGCAGAAGGCACTGCTTTGACGGGCCCCGGTCCATTTCACGGAGATTACAGTTCCCGCGACCCGCAAGTGGTGTGATCGGGGGTGGCGGCGCATATGTGACCGGGCGAAAGCCGCTAACTGGTAGCATGGATTGATATTGCTACCCGGGAGCGGTTCGCCTCCCCGGTTGCGGGCCGGTTGGACCGGCTGGGTACAACGCCCGTTCACGTCAGCCGACCAACTATGGAGAACACAATCACTTCCCTTACCTTTGCCGACCTCGGTCTCCCCGAGGCCCTGGTCAGGGCGCTCGCCGCTCAGAAAATAACCGATCCTTTCCCTATCCAAGCAGCGACCTTGCCCGACGCTCTCAGCGGCGCCGACATTTGCGGCAGGGCGCCCACCGGGTCCGGTAAAACGCTTGCGTTCGGCCTGCCGCTTCTAGCCGGGCTTGCCGGGATGAAGTCGTCGGCGCGTCCGGGACGCCCGCTCGCACTCGTGCTGCTTCCGACGCGCGAGCTTGCCTCGCAGGTCGCGGCGGTCCTTTCCGGCCTCGCCCGCTCTGTCGGAGCGTCGGTCGGAGTCGCTTACGGCGGGGTCGGCTACGGTCCTCAAAGAGTGGCGCTGCGCCGTGGCATCGACCTGCTGATCGGATGCCCTGGGCGCCTCGAAGACCTGATCGCCCAAGGCGACCTCGACCTTTCGGACGTGCGTTGGGCTGTCTTGGACGAGGCCGACCGGATGGCGGACATGGGCTTCCTCCCGTCCGTCAAACGGCTACTCGACAAGATCAACCAGCAACGCCAGATGCTGCTTTTCTCGGCGACGCTCGACGGCGCAGTCGATGTCGTCGTGCGGCGATATCTGCACGACCCGCGAATGTTCGAAGCGGCTCCGAGCGACGTCGACACCGGCGACGTCACCCACCTTTGGTGGCGCACCGATCGCGACCGTCGCATAGGGCTCACAGCTGAGCTCGTCGCCCGTCAATCGCCGACGGTCGTGTTCTGTCGCACCCGTCACGGCGCCGACAGGCTGACCCGAAGGCTTCAAGCGGCCGGCGTGAAGGCGGCCGCGGTGCACGGGAGTCGTTCCCAGCCGCAGCGTGACCGGGCGTTGGCCGACTTCAGTCAGGGGCGAGTTGACGCTCTAGTTGCGACAGATGTGGCGGCCAGAGGAATACACGTCGACGGTGTGGCGTGCGTCGTCCACTTCGACCCGCCGGGCGACGCGAAGGACTACGTTCACCGCTCCGGGCGTACCGGGCGGGCTGGTGCAGATGGCATCGTCGTCAGTCTCGTAACCAATGAAGTGGAAAAAGAGGTCAGGCTTCTCCAACGCAGTCTGGACGGCGACCACTCGACCACCTCGCCTGACATGTCCGCTCTACCCACCATGGCGGAGCGGCCGCCCGCACCGGCGCCAGTCGAGTCGCAGCGAAGCCCCCGAAGCGGCTCCGGTGGCCGCGCTACCAAGCGCCCTCAGGGAGCAGCACCCCGCAGGCGTCGAGGCGGACAGAGCGCAGCAGGCAAAGCGACCGCAAAAGTCAACCGAGCAGGCGCGTAGGGTCGAAGCGGCGCTCGCCCAGCACGATCCTCGACTGCACCTCTCTCGCCCCGAGGCGGCGCACGGTGTCCACCAGGCGTTGCAGGTCTGCGGTTCCGGTGCAGGCGATGCGTAACTGGTAGTCGAACTCTCCGGTCGTGTGGATCGCGCCCAAAACCTGAGGGACGGCTTCGAGTGCCTTCTCGAAGTCCTCCCGCGAGACGTGCTCTTTGAGCTTGATATCGGTGAGCGCGTGCAGGGTGCATCCGACGCTCGCAAGGTTGAACTCAGCGTGGTAGCCGCTGATCGTGGCGTTCTGGCGGAGCCGGCGGACCCGGTCCGCGGTGCTGTTGGCGCTCAACACGACTATCCGCGCGAGTTCCTGGTAGGTAAGCCGCCCGTCAGCTACGAGCACACGGACCAACTGCCGATCGATGTCGTCCACGGATATATCGCCCTTTTTCCCAAAAACCCTCGATAGTCACGGTCATTGTACCTTCAGACTCATAGGAGCGAGACATTCGAGGCTGATTGTGGCCGATCATGGCATACGTGAACTTGCTATTCGTCGAGCTGTCGTTGGCGCCCACTTTGATATTGGTGAGCAGCCTTGTGCAACAGCGCTGGGGTCAACGCATCGGCGGCTTGATCGTCGGGCTTCCCCTAACCAGCCTCCCGCTCCTCATGCTTCTGAGTTTGGCGCACGGAGCGCGGTTCTCAGCCGCCGCCGCCGATTCGAGCCTGGAGGCTTCTGTCGCTCAGGCTCTGCTCATATGGGTCTATGTCGCCGTAGCGCGCCGGGCCGGTTTGGTGGCGAGTCTCGTCGCCTCCGTTGGAGCCTTCGGCGTTGCGGTGGCTGTCCTTTACGCCACGCCGAGGTGGTCGCCGCTATTAAGTCTGGGTGTCGGGGTCGCGGCCTTGTTCGGCGCACTTCGCTGGTGGCCCCGGGCGAACGTCGCTCGCCGCGCTACTGGCGGCTCGGCGGCACAGGCAAGCTCGCTGATTCGACTGCGTTACCGCTTGGCGATCAGGATGGTCATCGCAGCGCTCTTCGCTGCGATCCTTACCGGAATATCGGGAATCCTGGGATCGCAGCTTTCCGGACTGGTCAGCGCGTTTCCTGTCCTGACGTTCGTGATGGGCGCGCTGACCCACCGAGAGGGCGGCGAGATCGAAGTCTCCGACTTCCTTTACGGGGTCACGAGGGGATCCTTTGCGGTGGTCACGTCACTGTTCACCCTGGCCGTGACCCTGCCGAGTGGAAACCTCGTGAAGGCGTTCGGTCTTGCGACGCTCGCAGCGGTCGCCACGCAAGTGCTGAGCAGTGTCTCTCGTGGGTCGCGCTCCGCGAATCCGGTTATCGTCGAAGCGTGACGGCGAAGGGGGCGGGTTGAGCAGCGAGCGGCCGATCGAAGCGGGAATAACGAACCTGCGCGTCGAGATGTCCTACGGCGAATACCTCCATCTGGATCAGCTTCTCGCGGCGCAGCACCCTTTGAGCCGGCCGGTCAACCACGACGAGCTGCTCTTTATAATCCAGCACCAGACGTCCGAGTTGTGGCTGAAGCTGGTGCTGCACGAATTGCTCTACGCCCGGACATGTCTCATCGAGGATTCGGTGGGTCCCGCGCTCAAAGCCCTGTCGAGGGTCAAACACGTCCAGCACCAGCTGAGCGAGCAATGGTCGGTTCTTGCGACGCTCACCCCGACGGAGTACGCGCAATTCCGGAGCCAGCTCGGGACGTCCTCCGGTTTCCAGTCGTGGCAGTACCGGGCAGTGGAGTTCGTCCTCGGCAACAAGTTGGCGCAAATGGTCACGCTCTTCGACCACGATCGCAAGGCGCAGGAGCTCCTTGCTGGGCTTCTCGGCGAGCCGACGCTCTACGACGAGTTCCTTCGCTACCTGGCCAGGCGCGGCTACCCGATCCCGGACGCTGTGCTCGGTCGCGACGTGACAGAGCCGTGGCGGCTCGTCCCCGACCTTGTAGGGGTCATGTCCGACCTTTACCGTGATCCGAAACGCGACTGGGAGGCCTACGAGACCTGCGAGGCGCTCGTCGACGTGGAGGACAACTTCCAGCTGTGGCGTTTCCGCCACCTTTCGACGGTCCGCAGAACTATCGGCGACCAGACCGGGACCGGCGGCTCCAGCGGTATCGGGTTCCTGCGAGCCGCGCTCGACCTGAGCTTCTTCCCCGAGCTTTACGCTCTTCGAAGCGAGGTAGGGAATTGAGCGGGACCGTCACCGGAAGTCTTGGCGACGGCGGATTCGCGGAGCGGGCCGCGCGAGCTGATGCGGACGACCCGCTTCGTGCATGGTTGGAGCGTTTCGAGCCGCTGCCCTCCGACGTCGTCGCCTACCTGGACGGGAACTCGCTCGGGCGAGTCGCCAAAGGCGTCAACGAGGCGATGGTCAACTTCGTAGGCGAGCAGTGGGGTGGTCGCCTGATCCGGGGGTGGGACGAAAGCTGGATGAACATGCCCGAAGCTCTCGGCGACCGCATAGGTGCGGCCGCCCTCGGAGCTGGCGCCGGGCAGGTGATAGTCGGAGAGTCGACGAGCGTGCTTCTCTATAAGCTGGCGAGGGCGGCGTTGGATGCGCGCCCGGGCAGAAGTTGCATTGTCGTCGACACTGACAATTTTCCGACGGACCGCTACCTACTCGAGGGGATCGCAGAAGAACGAGGGTGCACGCTGCGTTGGGTGCAGACAGACCCGGGCGCTGGCCTGACCCCCGACCAGGTTGCCACGGCTGTCGACGGCGACGTGGCGCTGGTAGTCGCTAGCCATGTCTCCTACCGCTCCGCGTGGATCGCCGACGCAGCCGCCATCACAGCGATAGCGCACGAGGCGGGGGCCTTGGTGCTTTGGGATGTCAGCCACTCGGTGGGATCGGTGCCGATACGCCTCGACGAATGGGGCGTCGACCTTGCAGCCGGCTGCACCTACAAGTATCTAAACGGCGGTCCGGGCGCCCCTGCGTTCGCTTATGTGAGACGAGAGCACCAGTCGGCGCTGCGCCAGCCGATCTGGGGCTGGCTCGGAAGCGTCGACCCGTTTGCCATGGGCGCAGGCTACGAGCCGTCTGCGGGCATGAGGTCGGTGTTGAGCGGGACCCCTCACGTGCTGTCGATGGTGGCGCTTGGGGTCGCGTTAGGCCATCTCGAGGAAGCGGGTATCGAAGCGGTAAGAAGGAAGTCGGTCGCTCTCACCTCTTTTGCCTTGGAGTTGGCAGACGCATGGCTCGTGCCCGAAGGCGTGGCAGTGGCGTCGCCACGTGATCCCGATCGACGCGGAGGCCACGTGACACTTCGACGCCCTGACTTCCGGGCTGTCAACGAGCGCCTCTGGAAGCTTGGAGTGATTCCCGACTTCCGATACCCCGATGGGATCAGAATAGGCCTGGCGCCGCTCAGCACCAGCTTCGCCGAGGTCTACCGGGGCCTGTCGGCGCTACGCGCTGAGCTTTGACTGGTGGCACCGCGCAAGCCGCGCGGCTTGAGTGATCGAAGGGCAGGTCGTTCGAGATGACCGTTCCACGGGCCGTCATTGGTGGTCTCTGCCCATATTGCAATGAAGCTATCGACCGCTATGGTTTGCGTGTCGCAACGAAGGAGATAGGAGCGGCGTGGCAGACTTTGACATGAGAAGCTCGCTTTTCGATTCCTACGAGAACGCAGCGGCAATCATCTCAGGTATCGGGACCGCCCAGCTCGGCCATCCGACGCCGTGCCCCAAGTACGACGTGGCTGCCCTTATCGACCACCTTGTCGAGGCGGGTCGTCGTGCGGCTGCGCTCGGCCGGGGGGCGTCGCCCCCACCGGGAGATGTGTCGCCTCACGGCGAGCTCTCCGACGCTCCCGGCGAGTTACGGCGTGTAGCGGGAGAGGCGAAAGAGGCGTGGGCGGACGACTCGGGTTTGGCGTCGTCGTTCCAAATGCCGTGGGGTGAGGTGTACACAGGTGCGACCCTGGTGGCCATGTACGTGGCGGAGCTGGCGACACACGCCTGGGACTTGGCCAAAGCCACGGGCCAGATCCATAGATTGAACCCGTCGCTCGCCTTGCCAGCGCTCGAGGGGGCTCGGGCGATGATCAAACCGCAGTACCGGGATATGGTCGAGCCCGGAGCGCCATTCGGGCCGGAGGTGAAGCCACGTGCCCACGCCGACGACTGGGAGCGCCTTGTCGCCTTCATGGGGCGTGACCCCTTGGCATCGCTCGGGGACACCTAGCTAGAACTTGGAGCCTCCCGACGTGCTGGTGGTCGCGGCACGCGCTGTGATGCCGGTCTAGGTCACGGCGGTTGCGGTTGCGGTTGCGGTTGCGATCCGCCGCCGGGGTCAAGACTCTGAACTGACTTTTCCTCCGGGGTCCTCCCCATCGAGAAAGACTGTGCGTGTAATCGCACAGTTTTCGTGCAATTACACGCACAGTCTTTCTCCGGGACCAGCGATGTCGCATTCCCGCTAGCCACCGACCGTTCGCCGCCCGACCCGTTGACACTGTGACATCGTGCTCCTCGCAGTATGTCCTGTCAGGCTGACGATGGTCAAAACGGGTGCTCAGAGGTCTAGGACAAACCGAAGCGCCTGGTCGATCGAGCGCAGTCGGTCAGGGCTGATCACGCCACGCCGAGACGCCAGTCGAGCCGTCGAGATCACTCGGAGCTGGTCGCAGCGGGCATAGCAGGTACGGTCCAGCCCGCTAGTCCCGGGGTCAAGTTCGACATGGCTGCGTAGTCCGTAGGCCGCCGAGGTGACGGGGGTGACGGCCACCAACGCGCCAGGCCCGTTGTTGAGGATGTCGACAGAGACCACGATCGCCGGCCGTTTGAACCCCGGCTCGTGTCCGACCGGCTGGCCAAGGTCGACGTCGTAGACCTCGCCTCGCCAGATCAAGCCAAGGGGTCCCACTCCTGGCGCTCGGCCAGGTACTCCTGCCAGCGCTCGGGGTCATCTCGTAGGCGCTGGTAGTCCTGGTTCAGGCCACGCAGGAACTCTTGGCGCTCCAAGGCATCGATGGCGGAGTGCAGCACCTCGATGACCGTCGTCTGGCGGTCCCTCGCAAGTGATTGGAGCCGTTCGGAGTCCGGCCGACGAACCCGGACGGTCGTGGTGCCCTCTGAAGCCATGCCTGACACTGTAGACGATATGTAGACTTTCGTGACACTGTGGGATGGTCTCGGTCAAGTGAGAGGAAGCGATCAGGCGAGGGTTGCCTCACTCGGAAGCGCGGCAGGTTCAAGTCGCTACGAACCTGACCCCGCCGATCTCGTGGGCGCCGGTCCGAGCGGTGCCGGCCAGGGTCACCTCGGTGAACCCCTCTGCGCGCCCAGAGCGTAGCGACATGAAGCGCAAAATCTGTCCGCTATTGACCAGCCGGACGGTCGCTCCATCCCCCTCCCTGTCAGCCTCGAGGCCGAGGGCTTGCGCCCACCTCTGGGCCGCGGCGAGCGGTTCTTTGACCTCTACGGAGATTGCCGAGACGCCTCCTGGCGAGTGCGGCGCCGGCGAACCAGTCCATGCCGGACCTGCCCAGCGCCACGATTCCGGGGGGTCGGCCCAGTCGACGGAAACGATAGCGCCGGGGACGTCCCTCGGGTGGAGGTGGGTGCCGGCGACATCGGCGAGGTCGGCCTGCCAGACGACGCGGATGCCCGCTGCGGCGATTCGCTCCCGAGCGGAGCGGACGTCGGCGACTTGGAATATCGCCATGTAACCAGTGTCGCCCCCCCGCCGCTCTAGGTAGCGGCCGGCCGTAGTGCCCTCCCGGACCGGCGAGACGACCTCGACGAAGGTGTCTCCGGCCGAGAAGACGGCGTTCTGAAGACCGAACGCTCCCACGCCCGGGTCGTGGAAGGGCTCCGCCCAGCCGAAAGCCTCCTGCAAGGCGTCCGCAACGGGTTGCAGCTCGCGAGCGACGAGGGCCACCTGGCGAAGGCGTGGAAGGTCCATGTTCCGAGCCTACGGCGTCCCGGCGGACGGCGATGGCTAGCGGTCATTTTGATGCCCGACAAGCTTCCTTGGCGGCTTGAGCGGGAATTGGATTTATACGAAACGTCGTGAATCCGATCGCCCCGAGCAGGTTCGAGACCATACGGTGGAGCGTCAGCGGACTGTCTATTGCTCGCAGGTATCGGCCCATTTCGCCGCAGGACAATGCGGCTCGCGCTGCTTC
>JAKCEB010000247.1 GCA_021838305.1 Actinomycetes bacterium
ACCGGCATCACGGACGGCGAGCTTCTCCGGGGGGTCCGCTACGACTCGCGCGGGGCGATCACCGACTCGCTGGTGATGCGGTCGAAGTCCGGGACGGTCCGGCGGGTAAGCGCGCATCACCAGTTCCAAAAGCTGGCGGCGTACGCGTCGGTTCCGTTCATGTAAGTCGGGCCAACCGAGGGCTAACCCGTTTTCAGTCGACCCTGGCGGCGTACCGGCTGTCACTGAGAGTTTCGTCGGGCACTGTCCATGCGCCGCAGCGCTCGTAGAAGCCTGCCGGTCCGAGCCCTCTAAGGCGCGGAAACTTCCAACCTTCGCGTCGCAATCTGGCTTCGAGATGCGCAAGCAGGATGGCCCCGATCCCCTGCCTGCGAGAAACGTTGGGCACCCAGACGACAACTGAAGGCCCGCGACGGTCCACCCATGCAGCGGCAGCGCCGGCCAGGGTTCCTTCCCGGCGGGCCGTTAGGAACGCAGGGGGCAGAAGGAGGTCCGTCCTAGTCGCGGCCAGGCTCGTCGCCTCGCCCGCTGCCGTCTCGCCTACGCCGGCCGCAGCGCATAGCTCGGCCGCAGCGCGCAGCTCCGGGTCGGCAAGGCGCGAGTGGGTCAACTCGACCGCCAGACCTCCCGTACCGACCCGGGCGCGCCGGCCGAACATCACGTCCCCGAGCGGCGCCCACCGCCTGTCGGTGCCTAGCTCCAGGAGGACCACTCGTTCGAAGCTGACTCGGGTCACGTAACTTCCGACGGTTCGGGCGGCTTCCTCGACAGCCTCGGGCCGGCCGCCGTCCATGACTGTGACGTGGGGCACCCACGGCCAGGAAAGCTTTCGCTGCAATGGCGCCACGAAGACGGCGTCGCGCAGTTCGGCGAGATCGCTGAGCGCCGACGGGTCGCCCCCCACCTCCAGGTAGACCACCGGGTTGTCCGGCATGAACGTGCGGGGCGGCCCGAGCGTCAGTTTTATCGGCCCGTCAACTTTCGAGGCCGCGTTGCGCAGCACCGCCATCGCGTCAGGCACTTCGGCGCTTCGCACGTTCACCGGCGGGACGAGGGTTATGTGAGAGGGGATCGTGCCTAGGCTCGGGTCGCCTAGGCCGCGACGCAGACCGGCGATCTCCGATCCCGAGGATCCGTCGACGAGAAGGGCAACACCGAGCCGTACACGATTCGACACTCTCCAATACTGTCGCACCGGCCGAGCATCGCCGTGGCCAGCATCTACGATGGAGTCGTGAGCGACGACCGTGAGCTTTTCGACATCCTCGATCGTGAATTGGAACGCCAGAACACGACGCTCCAACTGATAGCGTCCGAGAACTTCGCCTCGAGGGCGGTACTCGCCGCGACGGGCTCGGTTCTCACCAACAAATACTCGGAGGGCTACCCGTCCAAGCGCTACTACGGGGGCAACTCGATCATCGACGAGGTCGAGGACCTAGCCCGGCGCAGGCTGTGTGACCTCTTCGGCGCCGAGCACGCCAACGTCCAGCCACACTCGGGAGCGAACGCCAACCTCGCCGCCTACCTCTCGGTGCTCAAGCCGGGCGACACTGTGCTCGGAATGCGCCTCGACCAGGGCGGCCACCTCACGCACGGCTCCCCCGTCAACGTCAGCGGGCAGTTCTACAATTTCGTCTCCTACGGCGTAACCGCCAGCGATGAGCGGCTCGACCTGGACCAGCTGGCGTCCCTTGCAGCGGAGCACCGTCCGAAGCTGATAGTCGCGGGTGCCACGGCGTACCCGAGGGTCATCGATCCCGAGCCTCTCCGGCGGGTCGCGGACGACGTCGGGGCGCTGTTCATGTTCGACGCCGCGCACATCGCGGGGCTGATTGCGGGTGGCGTCCACCCGAACCCGGTCGGGATAGCCGACATCGTCACTTTCACGACCCACAAGACTTTGCGCGGTCCGAGGGGCGGCGCGATCCTCTGCAAGAAGGAGCTGGCCCCGGCTGTCGACAAGGCGGTCTTCCCGGGGTTGCAGGGCGGCCCGCTCGAGCATGTGATCGCGGCCAAAGCCGTCGCGTTCAAGGAAGCCTCCACGCCAGAGTTCGCCCGTTACTCGGCTCAGATTGTCGCCAACGCCCGAGCCCTTGCGGGCGCGCTCGCTGCGGAGGGTTTTCGGATCGTGTCCGGCGGGACCGACAACCACCTGATGCTCGTCGACCTTCGGACTTTCGACGCGGACCTCACCGGTAAGGTTGCCCAGGAAGCGCTCGACCGCAGCGGCATCACACTTAATAAGAACACCGTTCCCGGCGATCCCCGCTCGCCTTTTGTCACCTCGGGGCTGCGGATCGGCACTCCCGCCGTGACAACCGCTGGAATGTCCGAGGCCGAGATGGCCCAGATAGCGACGCTGATAGCTACCGTGCTGCGCTCCCCGGCCGACGAGGCGCTCAGCGGCGAAGTCCGCGAGCAGGTCGGGATCCTCTGCTCGAAGTTCACGCCTTACCCGTGACTGAGAGGGACTGATCAGCGGCTACGGCGACTACGGCCTTGTTGCCGCGGTCGCGGCCGCGACAACTTGGATCGCTACTTTCGTCGCCCGGCGCCTGGCGCTGCGTTTCTCCTTCGTTGTAGCCCCAGACGATCGGCGCGTCCACGAGAAACCCACCCCGACGCTCGGCGGCACGGCTATGTACGTCGGGCTGCTGGTGGCGATCGTCGTCGCTTCGCAGCTTCCGGGGCTCAGCTCGCTGTTCCGGGGGAGCTCGGATCCGCTCGGGGTTGTGGTGGCGGCTTCGATAATCTTCGCGGTCGGCGCTTTCGACGACGTGAGGGACATGTCGGCGCCGGCGAAGCTGTCCGGTCAGATCCTCGCCGGCCTCGCCCTGTACCTCTTCGGCGTCAACATGCTCTACTTCCGCACCCCTTTCGTGGGGACGGTCGTGCTGTCGAACGAGCTCGTGCCGATCCTCACCGTGGTGTGGGTAGTGGGGATGGCGAACTCCATCAACCTCGTAGACGGGCTCGACGGTCTGGCGGCGGGGATCGTCGCGATCGCTGCGGTCGCCTTCTTCTTCTATTCGGAGCAGTTGGTAAAAGCGGGGACGATACAGCCGGGGAGCGGTCCGCTCTTCAGCGCCTTGGCTGCGGGGATCACCATCGGCTTCCTTCCGCACAACTTCCACCCCGCCCGGATCTTCATGGGAGACGCCGGAGCCCTCCTGCTCGGGCTTCTGATGGCTGCTTCGACGATGTCGGTTGTCGGGCAGACCGACCAGGACTTCAGCGGGCGGACCTTCTTCTTCTTTGCCCCGGTGCTGATCCCGTTCCTGATCCTCGGCATCCCGATACTCGACACGGCGTTTGCGATCGTGCGACGGGCGGGGCGGCGGATGAACCCTG
>JAKCEB010000248.1 GCA_021838305.1 Actinomycetes bacterium
GGCGACTGCGGGTCGAGATACGGGAGCTCCCACACAGAGATGTGGAACCCTTGCGACCCGAGGTTTGCGATCATCGCTTTCGGGTCGGGGTATTTGGTGTCGCTCCACACGAAGTCGCAATTGAGCAGATCGCGCTCCAGCCAGTCGGGGTCTATGTGCAACACGTCGCAGGGCATGTCGCGTTGGCGTAGCTGAGCTGCTATCTCCTCGAGCTCCACACGACTGCGATACCGGCAGCGTGACATCCACACGCCAAACGCCCAGCGGGGCGGAACCGACATGCGGCCAGTTATCGCGGTGTAGTCGCTCAAGCGCTGTTTGAGCGTCGGTGCCGCGAGGATGAAGCAGTCGAGGCGCTCCTCCTCGTTGACCAACTCGAGAACCGCCGGGAAGGAACTTCCGACGTCGACGGACATGGGTCCGGGCGTGTTGACGAAGAGGCTGTAGCCCTCCGAGGAGTGCATGACCGGCACGGCCTTGTAGGTGAGACCGGTACCCGCGCCGAGCGCGTCGTCGGCGATCAGCTGGAAGCTGCGTCCGTTGTGGACGGTCGAGCTGAACTGCTCCCCGAGTCCAGCGAACAGCTCTCCTGGCGCTATCTCCATGGTCATCGAGACGCGACCCGGCGCGAACGCGACAGCCGGAACCATCGGGAAGCCTGCCACCTGCCTGCGATCACCGCCGCTTCTAGCAATCGTTGCGCCGTCAGCGTCGAGCACCTCGAGGCGGAACGGCCTTCGATGCAGGCGCAGGCCGATACCTTCGCCGGTCACTTCGACATGATCGGGGGTTTCCTGGACGTCTATTGCCGCGCCGCCCGGGTTCGCATCCGTGACGATCCCGTCGTCGACACCGTCAGCGGCGCCGGTCCATCCTCCGCCCGAGACGATCGTCACCCTCAGGCATCGGGGGCCGCCGGCACGTACACGGATGGACCCACGCCGAATGTCGACTTCCGCTATCTTCGCCGCCGCGCCGTCCTCGCCGTCCTCGCTGGCCGCCCAATCGGGGGCGTTCGGAAGAAGGTGCTCTAGTCCCTGCGCCAGCGGAGACTCGACCGTTATAATCCCCCGCGAACGGCCGAGCGAGTGAAAGGCGACCGCCGTCACGTCGAGGTCAACGCTGTCAGCCGACTCGGCGACCTTGACGGCATCGATGCTTCTCAGAAGGAACCGCTTGTCGCCTCCGGGAGACGACGCGCCGGGAAGGACGCTTGGGGTTTGTGTGGCACTCATCTCGCTGGCCTCCTGGAAAATGCGACAACGGATGCTAGCCGGATTCGCCGCCGACAAGCTTGGTCTGACCTCTGGCCAGCCTAGTCGACTGTGCGCTGCTGGGTGGGGCTCGACGGGACTGTCCACGCGCGAGACTATGTGGGTGCCAGCCCAGTTCATTTTCACCATGCGCGACCTGAGGCGCTTCTATCCGCCGGACCGCGAAGTCCTCCGTGGGATCAACCTTTCGTTCTACCCGGGGGCGAAGATCGGGGTCATCGGCTCGAACGGGTCGGGCAAGTCGTCGCTTCTTCGAATCATGGCAGGCGTCGACGACGGGTTCACCGGCGAGGCGCGGCTCACACCCAGTTTCAGCGTCGGGTTCCTCGCCCAGGAGCCCGAGCTCGACGAGTCGACCGACGTGGCCGGCAACGTCGCGATGGGCGTCGCCCCCATCAAGGACGTCCTCAAACGCTACGACGAGGTCTGCGCCGCGATGGGCGAACCGGACGCCGACTTCGACAAGCTCCTGGCCGAGCAGGCCGACCTGGGTGAACGCATCGACGCGCTCGGCGCGTGGGAACTCGACCGCCACCTCGACATCGCAATGGACGCCCTGCGCCTTCCCGCCCCCGACGCCATGGTCGCCAACCTTTCCGGTGGGGAGCGGCGCAGGGTGGCGCTGTGCCGGCTGCTTCTCTCCAGCCCCGACCTGCTGCTTTTGGACGAGCCGACCAACCACCTAGACGCCGAGTCGGTCGCCTGGCTGGAGCGGACACTTCGCGACTACCCGGGGACGGTCGTCGCCGTCACCCACGACCGGTACTTCCTCGACAACGTCGCCGGCTGGATCCTCGAACTCGACCGAGGGGCGGGCATACCGTGGCAAGGCAACTACTCCTCCTGGCTCGAACAAAAGCAAGCCCGCCTCGCCAAGGAGGAGAAGGCCGACCAGGCGAAGCAACGCACCCTCGAACGTGAGCTCGAGTGGATCCGCATGTCTCCTCGCGCCCGCCAAGCCAAGAGCAAGGCCCGCGTCACCTCCTACCTCGAGCTGGCTGCGTCCGCCGAGGAGGCGGCGAGGCAACGAACACCGGAACGCCTCGAGATCACCATTCCGCCCGGACCGAGACTCGGCGACATCGTGGTCGAAGCGAACAGCCTGTCGAAAGGGTTCGAGGGTCGGCTGCTATTCGAGGACCTTTCGTTTTCGCTACCGCCCGGCGGCATCGTCGGGGTCGTCGGAGCGAACGGGGCAGGCAAGACGACGCTGTTCCGGATGATCGCCGGCAGCGAAACCCCCGACGCCGGAAGCCTGCGTATAGGAGAGACGGTGACGCTCGCCTACGTCGACCAGTCACGCTCCACGCTCGACCCGGCCAAGACGGTCTTCGAGGAGGTCGCCGACGGCTCCGACCGCCTCGTGGTCGGAGGGAGGGAGCTGCACGGGCGAGCGTACGCCGCGAGCTTCGGCTTCAAAGGATCCGACCAGCAGAAGAACGTCGGCGAGCTGTCGGGCGGCGAACGTAACAGGGTCCATCTCGCCAAAACCCTCCGCTCCGGAGCGAACCTCCTCCTCCTCGACGAGCCCACCAACGACCTCGACGTCGACACGCTGCGAGCACTCGAGGACGCCCTCGTCGGCTTCGCCGGATGCGCAGTGGTTATCAGCCACGACCGCTGGTTCCTCGACCGTGTCGCCACGCACGTCTTAGCCTTCGAAGGCGACTCGGTGGTCCGATGGTTCGAAGGTAACTTCTCCGACTACGAGGCCGAAAGGCGAAGCCGGCTGGGCGGCGACGCGGACCAGCCGCACAGGATCCGCTACAAGCCGGTCACCCGCTGAGCTTTGAAAGAAACCTGAACCGACTTGAACCACGTCGAATCGTCGAAGGCCCCGCCGGCCAGCACCCACATCGGAGGCATCCGGGTCCTGCACCGCATCGCCGCGGTGGGCTCCGGCCGTGCTGCGCGCGTCGTGATGGTGCACGGCGCTATGGACCGTGCCACGAGCTTCACGCGTCTGATGGCGAAGCTGCCCGATTGCGAGGTGGTCGCCTACGACCGTCGAGGTTACGGGCACTCCCGGGCGGTGGAGGCCCCCG
>JAKCEB010000249.1 GCA_021838305.1 Actinomycetes bacterium
CGTCGCCTTTCCCTGCGGCGACGGAATCGACGTCGTTTCGCACGCCTGTGCTCGTCTCGGCGTGGACGAGGGCTATGAGCTTCGGGTTCGGGTGAGCCCCGAGGAGGGCTTCGACGTCGAGGGGTGTGCCCCAGGGGGCGTCGACGCGCGTGACCTGCGCGCCACAGCGCCTTGCCACGTCGCACATTCTTTCACCGAAAAGTCCGTTGACCCCGATGACGACAGCGTCCCCCGGCTCGACCGTGTTGACGAAGGCAGCCTCCATTCCCGCCGAGCCGGTGCCCGACACTGGGAGGGTCAGCTGGTTCGAGGTTTGCCACACGGAGCGGAGTCTCTCGATCGTCTCGTCGAGGACTGTGATGAACTCCGGGTCGAGGTGGCCGAGCATCGGTCGTACAAAGGCCGCCGTGGCCTCAGGATAAGGATTGGAGGGGCCCGGGCCCATGAGGAGGCGGTCAGTAAGCACCATGGTCAGATCGTAGGCAAAGTCTCCGGCCTCCGCCGCATTCGTGAGCTGGGGCTTCCCGAGGCCGGTCCCTGGCCGCTTATGTCGCGCGTTCGAGCAGACTCGCAGCAAGCCCGTCCAGGATGTCGCTCTCGCTTGTGAGGAAGTCCTCGAAGCCGAAGCGCGCCATGACCTCGGCGAGTACTATCGCGCCGCCGACGATCACGTCCGCACGACCCTCCTCGACGCCCGGAACGAGAAGGCGCTCACGAGCAGGGAGCGCGCCGAGGCGGGCGCACATTTCGTTTACCCGGCGCCTGGTTATCCGGTAATGGTGCAACAGGCTACGTTCCGAGCCGTCGATTTCCTGGTCCACCGCAGCGAGGCACGCCACCGTGCCTGCGACCCCCACCATTTTCTTTCCAGCTTCGAGTTGCGGCACCTGGTCGAGGGCCTTCGTGAGTTCGAATCGCACCATGAGCCTTGCCTCGTCGATCTGAGTCGAGGTCGGCGGGTCCGACGTCAGAAAGCGCTCTGTGACCCTGACGCAGCCCACGTCCATCGATATGACCCCGGTCGGGCCGGCGGCGAGATCAATCCCGACTATCAGCTCGGTCGAACCACCGCCGATGTCGACAACCAGCCACGGACCGCCCGATTCGGGGAGGCCTGACAAAGCCCCCCTGAAGGAGAGCTGCCCCTCCGCCATCCCATCGAGAAGTTCAGGTCTGACTCCGACAGCAGCCTCCGCCGCGTCGAAGAACTCGTCCCTGTTCGACGCGTCGCGTGCTGCCGACGTCGCGGTCATCCGGCATTTGAGCACTCCGTGAGCGTCGAGGACACCTCGGTAGTCCTCGAGAACTGCGATTGTGCGCGCTATGGCTTCACGTCCGAGGCGGCCGGTCTCGTCTACGTTCTCACCGAGGCGGGTTATCCGGTTGATCCGCTCGAGCGACGTTCCGTCCGCTCCCGCCACGAGGAGGCGGGTCGAGTTGGTTCCGCAGTCGATCGCCGCGACCGCATCGCCCGAGGTGGCACCGCTCTCGGTGGCACCGCTCATCCGGCCGGCACCCTCGCATCGAGTTCTTCGGAGAGTTGTCTCGATACCCAGCTTCCTACGGGGTCGGGGCCGCCGGCGAGATACCAGGCGTAGTGGGCGTGGAGGCATTTCACCCCGCGGCGAGTTCCTCCGACGCCGCCAGTCGGGAAAGGCCCCGTCCAGTTGTCCGGAATCTCCTTCTCGCGTTCCGCGGCGTAGAGGTGGTGCGCCTGTCCTATCGCTTCCGCCCCGACGCACTGCTGGGCCAGGCGAACGCCGCCGGCCGCCTCCAGGCGATCGACCGCCCGGCGCTCCGAGAAGCCGATCAGCCAGAACCTGGTCGGCATCGGCGTTCCGTCCCGCAGGACCGCTGCGTTGTGTATCACCACGGGGTCCCCGGCGGAATCGCGCACCACGACTCGGAAGTCTCCGAGAGGGTCACGCCCGAGAAGCCGGGTTACCGCCGCCCTGTCGGCCGGGCTCACGGAAGCGAACGTCAGGAGCGTGAGCCGCCGCCAGACCGGCGGCGGCGCGACAAACGAAGAACGAACGCGACCACAGCGGCGGCTGCGACGATGATCGGGGCGAACCGCTTCATAGTCGAACCGCCTGCGACTGACAGGAGATCGAGCGGCTCCACCTCCGGCGAGTCGATCTTTCGTGCGCCGGTCGAATCCGATGACGCGGGTCCGGGACGCTCTGCGCTACCTTCACTCGCCGCCGAGCCAGGCGCCGATCCAGGCGTCGAAGGTGCGCCTTTAGACCCGTCGCCGTCTCCGGCGCCATCGTCCGACGCGCCCGGGCCGGTGCCATCGGCTGACACGCCCGGGCCGGTACCACCCGACACAAGGTCGGCCTCGAGAGCGTCCACGAACTGGCCGATCAGCTTCGAGCTGACGTCCGCGAGGACTCCCCTGCCGAACTGCGCAACTTTTCCTGTCACGGTGAGCTCAGTGCCGACGCTGACCTTGGTCCCCTCGCCGTCCGGGGTCATCGTCGCCGTGATCAGAGCGCTGGCGTTGCCCTGCCCGCGGGTGTCACGTCCGGTGGCCTTCAAAACCACCCGTCCTGCCGCTTCGTCCTTTTCGACAAAGGTTGCCGTGCCTTTGTACTGGGCCGTGATCGGGCCAACCTTCACCTTGACAACCCCGCGGTACTCGTCGCCTTCGACCTCTTGGAGCTGGGCGCCGGGCAGCATCGGTGCGATCCTCTCGACGTCCGTCAGGACCTTCCATGCATCGGCCACCGGCACGGCTACGCGGAATTCGTTGTTTAGCTCCACCTGATCAGATCCTCTCTAGTGTCAATGTCTGCTGCTTCACCCGGGCACGGGACCTCCTCGACGAGGTCCGGACGGCTCCGGATAAGACTGCGCGCTCCTTCATCACCCGACGTTGGAAGCAGCTGCCATACCGATGACGACAGCTTGACCGGGTTGCGCCTGGCACCATTGTAGGTCGCCACTGCGACGGGACTCGACGAGGCCGCCACGTTCCTCCACGCTTGAGCCTCGACGAGCGGTTGGTCCCCTAAGCCGACGACCACCGCTTCGATGCCGAGGTCGCGAGCGGCACAGACGGCAGTCTGCAGCGAGGACGCCTGACCGGTCTTCCAGTCGGGGTTGCGCAGTACAGACACCCCGTCCGGAAGCGCTCCTGCCAGGTCCACCGCCCCTGCTACTACCAGCGTCTCACCGACCCCCGAACTGAGGGCCGCCTGCGCTGCCCACCAGACCACCGTGCGGCCTTTGAACGGCGCCAGCAGCTTGTGGCGCGCCTCGTCGGAGGTCGCGAACCTGCTTCCTGCTCCTGCGGCGAGCAGGACGGCTGCGGT
>JAKCEB010000250.1 GCA_021838305.1 Actinomycetes bacterium
TCGTTGGCTATCTGGGCTTCGAGCTGAGCGAGCTGGGTCTGATCGGAGGCCACGGTGCTCGCGTGAGCGGCCGGCGCCGCGCTCGACAGCACGGCCCCGAAGATGACAGCGATGCCGGCCAAAGCCATGCCAACCCGTCGCGGCTCATCGCCCGGCCGTCGTGGGGCGGCCTGGTGTACGGTGACCCGTCGCCGGGGACGCCACGATGCCATCAGAGGTGTTGCTCTCCTGTCGATCAGGCCTACTTGGACGCGTTTGCTTCCGATCGAATCTCGACGCCGGATTGGGCGAACTTGGGGGTTTTCCTGGTTTGCCCCTTTTGCGTAGGTGGCGCTGCGGCGGCGGATGTACTAACCAAGGTGTCCGTGGACCTCGAATTGGCTGGAAAAAAGGCGATCGTCACCGGCGCGAGCCGTGGCATAGGCAAGACCGTGGCGGCAGCACTGTTGGCAGAGGGAGTTTCCGTGGTGATCGGTGCCCGGGGAGAGGAGGCGTTGCGCGCCGCCGCAGACGAACTGCGCTCCACGGGCGGCTCGGTCACCGCAGTTACGGTCGATACCGGCGACGACGCTTCGGTGCGCGACTTCGTTTCGAGGGCTTCCGACGTCCTCGGAGGAGTCGACATCCTCGTCAACAGCGCCGCTCGCCCAAGCGGTCAAGTAACTCCAGCGAAGGTCGTGGACGTCCAAGGAGAAGCATTCTGGGAGGACGTCAACGTGAAAGTCCTGGGCTATCTCCGAATGATCCGCGAGGTCGCACCCGCCATGAAAGCCACAGGATGGGGGAGGATCATCAACGTCGACGGTCTAGGTGCACGCATGACCGGGTCGGTCGTCACGTCGATGCGCAATGCTGCCGTAGCCGCGCTCACCAAGAACGCCGCAGACGAACTGGGTGCGTCAGGGATCAACGTCGTGGCGGTCAGCCCAGGCGTGGTGCGCACCGAGGCTACCGAGAGCGTGATGTCAGCCCGGGCCGCCGAGCAAGGGGTGAGCGTCGAGGCGATCGAAGCCAAACTAGGTTCGGTGTATGCGATAGGCCGGATCGTCACCGCGCGCGAAGTGGCAATAGTAGTGACATTTCTTGCTTCTCCGCTCAGTGTCGCTATCAGCGGGGATGTCATCGCGTGCGGAGGCGGGGTGAAAGGGGCGATCTACTACTGACGCTCCGGCTCGTGGGCTGTGTCTCAGGTCCCGGCGTTTGCTCTTGCCGTCGAGGTCAAGCAGGAAACCCGCTCAGGCCGGGGTCGAGTGCTACTCGAAGAGTGTTCAACGTCATCGCAACCATGTGATAGTGCCCCACGAGCATAGGAAGCTCGATGAGTTGAGCCTCGCCGTATCTTTCGCTTAGAGCGGCCCACGCTGAATCGCTCAGGCGAAACGTGTCGTGCAGTTCGTCCGCAGCTGAGATCAGGGTCAGGTCGAAGCCATCCCATGCGCCTTTGGGGACACGGTCGATCTCTTCGCTGGTGAGCCCTACCGAAAGTCCGATTACTACGTGCTGAGCCCACTCGTATTCGGAGCGGCAGTTCCAGGCGGTCCGCAATATGAGCAACTCGCGGTCGCGCGCTGGCAGCTTCCCAGCCAAAAGTTTCCCCCCGAAGGGCAGCCAACGACGGGTCAGCCCTTCCGCCCTGATCAAGGTCGTGAAGATGTTTGCGTCCGCACCGGCCACAGCAACCGAGTCGAGCAGTGCTTGCGCAGACGACGTGCGCTCCCCGGCGGGTAGAGGCAATATCCGGGGCGTGGCGGGCGTGGCGGGCGTGGCGGGCGTGGCGGGCGTGGCGGGCTCGGCGGGCTCGGTGGGCGTGGAGGTCACCGCCGGAGGTTAGCGCCGCACCGACAGCGCTGCGCTATGCTGCGCCTCGCGGCCGGGGATCGGAGGTTCCGCATTGGTAGTCGACTTGACGGGTGCGCCGCAGATAGCGCTCGACGACCCGGCTTCATTCACACAAGGCCAACCGCACGACCAGTACGCCTGGCTCCGTCAGAACCATCCGGTCTGGTGGCATCCGGAGGCAGCGGGACGCGGGTTCTGGGCGGTCACCCGATACGGCGACGTGCAGGCAGTGAACCGAGACACGCAGACGTTCTCGTCTTGGCTCGGTGGGGTGATGCTCCCCGACGCCGCCGAGGAGCAGCTCCGGGGTTCCCGCCTGATGATGCTTTTCATGGATCCACCTGATCACACCCGCTACCGTCGCTTGGTGAGTCGGAGCTTCACCCCGAGGAACGCGCAGTCCTGGAAGGCGAGTATCGAATCACTCGCAGCCAAGATCGTAGACAGAGTGTCAGCCGACGGATATTGCGACCTCGTCGGCGACGTCGCGGGAGAGATGCCCTCGCAGGTGATCGCACGCCTTATGGGAATCCCCGGCGACGACGGCCGCCGTCTCTATCACCTCACAGAGGTGATGCACTCGTCCGCCCCGGAAGTCACCGACTCCGATCGGCTTTCCGCCGTAGTAGAGATGCACACTTACGCTTCACAGGTCGCAGCCGAGAAGCTCCGCAACCCAGGCGACGACTTGGCGAGCGCCCTGCTCAGCGCGGAAATCGACGGCGAACGCCTGAGCGGGGAGGAGTTCAACTGGTTCTTCCTGCTTTTGGTCAACGCCGGTGGCGACACGACCCGCAATCTCGTAGCCGGCGGTGTCGAAGCTCTCCTCGACCAGCCTGAGCAGATGGCGAAGCTGCAAGGCGAACCGGAGGGGCTCATGGCGAGCGCCGTAGAGGAATTGTTGCGGTTCGTCAGTCCGGTGGTGCACATGCGCCGCACGGCGACCGCCGATGCCACCCTCGCAGGCACGCAAATCGCAGCGGGGGACAAAGTAGTGCTGTTCTACGGCTCGGCGAACCGCGACGAAGCCGTGTGGTCGGATCCTGACCGTCTCGACCTCGCCAGATCGCCGAACCACCATCTCGCATTCGGGGGAGGCGGCCCTCACATGTGCCTGGGTGCCCACTTCGCGAGGATAGAAACCGCAGCAGTCCTCCGCGAGATCGCGACGAAGTGGCGCGACATCGAGCTCGCCGGCACGATCGAGAGACTCCCGTCGACCTTCATAGCCGGCTTGCGGCACCTTCCCATTTCGTTCCGGGTCAGTTAATCGCCGAGATTCGCCAGGACCGCTTCGGCCAGACGGCGTCGTCGGGCTCGCGGCTGTCGGATCGTGGGCGACGTGGGGTCGCAGCGTCTTGAGGTGCCCGTCGATCCAGATCTGCAATCTGGCGAACACCGAGACGCGTGCCGCGACCGGCTCCATGTCAAGACGTA
>JAKCEB010000039.1 GCA_021838305.1 Actinomycetes bacterium
CGTCTTCGATTCGATCTCTTTCACCGTCTCAGGTGAGCGGGACTCCTTCACCTGTCAGACATCGAGATCAGCACCCCTCCAAGGGTAGTGGGTTTCGGCTCATCGCGCGAAGGCGTCGATCATCGCCCTGACGTCGCCCAGCGGGTAGAGGATCGGGCAGGTAGCTCCGTGGGCAATGTAGTCGGCTACACGCGAACGGACCTGTTCGGGCGTGCCTGAGGCGGTGAGCATCCTCACGACCTCGTCGGGGACAAGCTTAGACGCCTTCTCGACTTGCTCGTGGGTAGCCGGCCAGGTGAGCACCTCGCCGACCGCGTCGAGTAACGACTGCGGCACCCCTGACGCCGCCATGATGTGGGGCTGCTGGCCCAGGTACTGGGTGACCATGAGGCGGGCCATGTCCAAAGCCACCTGCTCGTCGTCGTGCACCGAGCAGACCACCAGCTGGGGTCGGTCGATGTCGTCCATACTTCGGCCAGCGCGATCCAAACCGGCCTGGAGGTGGTCCATCGCCCGGTCGTTGTAGTCAGGCGAGACGAGGTAATTGAGCACGACACCGTCGGCTATCTCCCCTGCCAGCTCCATCATCTTCATGCCGGTGGCGCCAATGTAGATCGGCACCGCCTTCGCCCGGCGATCCTGGTAGACGTAGTCGAGCTCCACACCATCGAGGTCGACCCACTCTCCGTGGAAAGTAACGGTCTCGTTCGCGAGGAGCCCTCTGACTACGGTCAAAACTTCCCGCATCACGGTAAGAGGGCGCCGCCGAGCGATCCCGACCTTTGCCGCCAGCGGGTCCCACCAAGCGCCGAGTCCGAGTATCACCCTTCCAGGGGCCAGATCGTCAAGCGTGGAGAAAGTGGCAGCGAGCCGGGCGGGATTGCGGGACCAGATGTCGGAGACGCCTGATGCGACCCGAAGATTCTCGGTGACCGTTGCGTAGGCGGCGAGCGGAACTGTCGCCTCGCGCACGAGTCGGCTCTCCGCCTGCCAGACGGCGCTGAAGCCTTTGCGCTCGGCGTACGCGCAGAACGACATTCCGTCGCGGATGCTGTGCGCGTCTTGAAGGTAAAGCGCTACCGGGTAGGTCATCGATGATTCCTTCCCACGAGATATCTACAGTTGAAGGTCACTCATCACGCCTTTGTCGTTTGTAGCTTGACCAAAAATCAACAGGCGGTTGCGATCGAGAGGACTCGGCAGACGTCGTGGAGGCGCTCAGGGCCGAGTCGACATATGCGCTCGACCATCCACGCCTTTGGGATCGTCGCAATGTTGTCGAAACTAAGTGCGCACGGTTCTGGCATGCCGTCCGCTTCGTCGAGTGCAACCTCTGTGGGGATACCGCGCACCCGACGAGTAGCTGGGACGGCGATCAGCGTGTTGAGTACCGGGATCGCACCTTGGCGGGTAACGACGAGGTAGGGCCGTCGCTTCTCGCTCGGCGCCTCGACCCACCAGACTTCGCCTCGGTTTACCACGGCTCGGCCTCGATGCTCGCTAACGCAAGGGCAATCACGTGCGATCCCGGATCCTCCGCCGGGATGCGCTGGTAGCCCGCCGCGATCGCTTCGTCGATTGCCGCGTCGCCGTCCTCGACTAGGTAAGCCTCGATAGCTTGGCGTATCAAGGCGGAACGTGACGCCCCCGACTTCGCCGCCCGTTGGTCGAGCTGAGCTATAAGCCCGTCGTCCAACTGGACCAAGGTTTGAGTCCTGACCATCCCATATTGTATCATATGGTCATTGGACCCCAACAGCCTGACCGCCTGCTGGCCGTGGAGCGGAGGTAGCGCTCATCGGAAGCTGGTTGCGCCATATTCCGTCGGCGGCGTGCAGGGCGGCTGCGACTGCGCCGGCTGTCGGGACGAGCCCGATCTCGCCGACTCCTTTGATCCCGTAAGGGGCGCGGGGCTGCGGCACCTCGACGAGCAGGACCTCGATCGGCGGTACGTCCTTAGCGCGAAGGATCCCGAGCGAGCGCAAAGTGGATTTGACGGGAAAGCCCCGCTCGTCTGCGGGGAAATCCTCGCTCAAGGCGTAGCCGAGGCCCATGTGCACCGCCCCTTCGATCTGGCCTTCGCACAAGACAGGGTTCACGGCGCGTCCCACGTCGTGCGCCGCGACCACCACCTCCACTTCTTCGGAATCGGGGTCGACGACAACCAACTGCGCGGCGTATCCGAACGCCGAATGGATCGTCGGGTTCTCCACCTCGCCGAGGTGCTGCGTCCAGTCCACCACGAACTCGCCGCTGTAGTCGACGCCGCACACCCTGCCCGCCGCGTCCGCCTTACGGCACGCGTCGCGGACCGCCCCGGCGCCCATCAACGTCCCGCGGCTGCCGGTCGTCTGGCCGTCGCCTAACTCGCGGCTGGTGTCCACGAGCACCGTGACGTTTGCTGAGTCGACGCCTAACTCCTCGACGGCCACCTGCTGCGCAACCGTGTGGATACCCTGGCCCATCTCGGTCCAACCGTGTCGCACGACGACCGTGCCGTCGTCGTCGAAGCGGACCACCGCCCGCGACACCTCCCGGTAGCCGTTGCCGAGGCCGGAATTTTTCAAGCCCAGGCCTATTCCTACCGCTTTGCCGCCCCTTCGTTCGGTTTCGTAACGCTCCGAAAGTGCTTCGAGGCATCGCCGCGCACCTTCGCATCCGTCGTCCATGATCTGGCCGGGTCCCCAGACCTCGCCGGGCTTGATCACGTTGCGACTCCGGATCTCGAGGCCGGTTATCCCGACACGCTCCGCGAGGCGGTCCATCATCCCTTCCATAGCGAACTGCGCCTGATTCGCGCCGAAACCACGAAACGCTCCGCACACCGGGTTGTTGGTCCGCGCAGCGATCGCCTCCACGTCCACCGCGGGAACTCTGTACGGACCCGTCGCGTGCCCAGCGGCTCGTTCCAGGACTTTCATGCCGACGCTGGCGTAAGCGCCCGAGTCTCCGATCATCCTCGCCCGCACGGCAGTCAGGTGGCCCTCGTCGTCGCAGCCCGCCTCGTAGGTCATCGTGATTGGATGGCGTTTGGCGTGGATGCGGAAGCTCTCCTCGCGCGACAGCGTGCACTTGACCGGTTGTTTGAGCAGCCATGCCGCCAGGGCGGCGTGCGCCTGGTTGGACATGTCCTCCTTGCCGCCGAACGCCCCGCCGTTGCTCACGAGCTCGACGCTGACCCTGTCTGTGCCGACGCCGAGGCACGCTGCTATCTGGTCACGGTCGTCCCAAACGCCTTGGCCTCCCGAGTAGACGTGGATACCACCGTCGGGTCGCGGGACGGCGAGAGTCGACTCTGGCTCCAAAAAGGCGTGCTCGACGCGCTGGGTCACGAACGTCTCTGACACGACGTGGGGGCTCGAGGACATATCGGCATCCACGTCGCCTCGTGAGTAGGCCGACACCGACAAGATATTCGTGTCGGTACCCCACACGGCGATCTCGTCGTCGGCGAGAGCCGCCTCGGGATCGACGACAGGATCGAGCACCCGGTATTGCGCCTCTACGAGCGCTGCGCCCGAACGGGCCTGCTCGCGGGTCTGCGCGACGACGACTGCGAGGACGTCTCCGGCGAAGGACGTGCGGCCACCGGCAGGGATCATGACGGGCCAGTCCTTGTGCAGGATCCCGACCCGCAGGTCACCTGGAATATGACTCGCGTCGAACACCGCGACCACGCCGGGTGCTTGGCTTGCTGGCGTCGTATCGATGGCGAGCACGTCGGCTCGGGCGTGATCTGTAAGGCGGAGCGCACCGTGGAGCATTCCCGGTACGCGGATGTCGTCCACGTATCCCCTGTCGCCGAGTACCAGCTCCTCGGCCTGGTAGCGCGCGCCCGGACTGCCGATCCCGCCGAGGGTCTCCGGCGCGCAGCCGTCCCCGGCCGCGACGCACGAGATCGCGTCGAGGACTTTGACGTAGCCGGTGCAGCGACACAGGTGCGCGCCGAGATGCCGGGCCATGTCCTCACGGGTGAGATCCGCGCCCTTTTTGTCTATCTGCGCTTTTGCGCGCATCACGATCCCGGGGATGCAGAACCCGCATTGCAGCCCGCCGTGGGCAGCGAAGGCCCGGGAGTAGCGGGCGCGCTCGTCGACGCTCACACCTTCGAGCGTCACGACGGACCGTCCGGCGGCTTTCGACATGGGGTACTGACACGACACGGTGACCTTCCCGTCTACCATGACGCTGCAGCAGCCGCACTGCCCCGACGGTGAGCAGCCATCTTTCGCCGACGTTATGTCCAACTCTTCGCGCAGCGCGCTGAGCAGATGAGGGTGGTCGCCTCGCACGGTCACCGCGACACCATTGACTGTCATGGTGACAGTTTCAGCGATGCGAGTGTCGTCGTGTCTTTGGACTATCGTCACCGGCTTCGGCTTTCCTCGGGTTGTTGGTGTTGGTGTTGGTGGTGGTGTGTTCGCTCTGAAGCGGCCGTAATGGGGCCGTAGCATTCGGGGCGGCGGTAACGCTCGAAGTCGAAGAGCGTCTTTTTGTAGTGTTCGCACCAGTCGAGGTCGCAGTCGGCGACTATCACCTCATCGGCGTTGGTGAGCGTTTGGGCCACAATCTGGCCGGACGGCGCGATTATCGCGCTCTGGGCGAGCGAGTCGACGCCTTCCTCGATGCCACCTTTGGCGGTCGCCACCACCCATGTCCCGTTCTGGTAGGCACCAGCCTGCATCACAAGGTGGTTGTGGAAGCCGGCGAGCGCGTCCTGGGACGGGTCAGGGGCGTAGTGCACCGGCGTGTTGTATCCGCAAAGGATCAGCTCGACGCCTTGGAGACCCATCACCCGGTAGGTTTCGGGCCAGCGACGGTCATTGCAGATCATCATCCCCACCTTCGCCCCTAAGAAGTCGTGTACCTCGAAGCCGTCCGGGCCAGGCTCGAAGTAGTACCGCTCGAGGTGCTGAAAAGGCCGCCAACCCTCGAATCGTTCGTGGCCTGGAATGTGGACCTTCCGGTATTTGGCCTCGATCCTGGCGTCGCTGTCGACGAGGACGGCCGTGTTGTAGCGGTGCCCGTCACCGGTGAGCTCGGCGTAACCGAGGAAGAAGCCGACCTTTCGCCTCGCGGCTTCCTCGAAGAGCGGCTTGGTTTGTGGGCCCGGCATGTCGGACTCATACCAGTGGTCGGCTTCGCTTAGAGGCTCCACCCACCACCGGGGGAAGAAGCTCGTCAGCGCAAGCTCGGGAAACACGACAAGCTCCGCCCCTCTGTCGGCTGCGTTGCCGAGCAGACCGACCAGCCGGGCGACGACCGACGAGCGGCTCTCGTGGCGGGCAACCGGGCCGAGCTGCGCTGCCGCTACACGAAGCGAGCGTGTCAATGCGCTACCGCCTCGCATTCTCCGTCGAAGTGGAGGACATCACTTTCGGCGAGCTCGAGCATCGCGCCGAGAAGGACGTTCGCTCCGGCCTCGAGGTGCTCGGCGGAAGTGAACTCCTTCGGGTTGTGGCTGATCCCACCGACGCTCGGAACGAACACCATTCCCGACGGGCACATCCTCGCGAGCATCTGCGCGTCGTGGCCCGCCCCGGAGGGAAGCCTTCGCGTCGAGTGTCCCAGCCTCGAGGCGGTCCGCTCGACCAAATCGACGATCCGGCTGTCAAATTCTACAGGTTCGAAGCGGGCCAGCCGGCGCGAGGAGCAGGACACGCCCTCGGAGCGACAGACTTCGTCCACCTGCCTGGAGAGCTCGGCTTCGGCGTATTGGAGGAGCTTCTCGACCGTGTTGCGCAGGTCGACGGTAAACGTCGCCTTCGAAGCAACGACGTTTACAAGGTTGGGAGAAAGCTGCAGCCTGCCGACGGTCGCAACCTGATCGGCGCCCATCCGTCGCGCCAGCTCGCGGGCTCGCACCGCAATCGACGCGGCGACGAACCCGGCGTCGTGGCGATAAGACATGGGTGTGGTCCCGGCGTGGTTGGACTGGCCTTGGATCGTCAGCTCCTGCCAGGAAATCCCCTGCACGCCGGTGACCGCGCCGATGGTCTCGCCGTGGGTCTCGAGGACGGGACCCTGCTCGATGTGCAACTCGATGTAGGCGTAGGGAGCGATCCCCGGGCAGGGCGTAGGGCCCTGGTAGCCGATCCGGCCGAGCTCGTCGCCGAGGCGGGCGCCGTCGGTTGCGACGACGTCGAGCGCCTCCTCGATGCTCAGAGCCCCGCTATAGACGAGGCTTCCGAGCATGTCCGGGGCGAATCGGGACCCCTCCTCGTCGGTGAAAAAGGCGACAGCCAGCGGCCGTTTCGTAACAACACCCGCCGACTCCAGAGTCTCCACGACCTCCAGGCCGCCCAGAACTCCCAGGTTCCCGTCGTAGATACCGCCGGTGGCGACCGTATCGATATGCGAGCCGCACATCACCGGAGGCCCGTCCTCGGAACCGGCGCGAACGGCGACGACGTTTCCGATCTCGTCTACGGATACGTCCATGCCAAGATCGGTCATCCAGGTGACGACGAGGTCACGCCCGGCGCGGTCGTCGTCGGTAAGGGCGAGGCGGGCGCACCCGCCGTCTCCGGTCGAGCCGACAGCGCCTAGCTCGTCGAGCCGGGCGGTGAGCCTGTCGATGTCCACCCGAAGGTCGTGGCGTTGCACAGGTACACCTTGCGCGCAGTCTTGACTTGTTGTCAAGCATGGTTTTATGAAATGTACATTTCCTTAACTGGCGCAGCTAGAGTTCCAGCGATGGTCCGAGCGAAGGTCGACTTCACGGTGGAGCCGTTCATCGAAGGCGAGATCGGCCCGCACGTGCGGGCGGCGTTGGACGCCGTTCGAGCGTTGGGCTTCGAACCCGACATCGGACCTTTCGGCAACTCCCTGAGCGGCCCGGTCGAAGATGCCGCCGGCGCCGCAGCGGCAGCGGTCGTCGCCGCGTTTAACGGGGGCGCGACAAGCGTCGCGATGACCGCCACCGTCCTACCGGAGAGCACCGAGGCAGCACAGTTTCTTGACGCGGTCCGACCGGTCCTCTCTGCGCTCGGCGCACGGCTGGTCGCCCCCGTCGACATGTCGGCTACCGCGGTCGGGCTTGTCTGGAAGGGCGAGGTGCTCGCGGGTGTCGAAGTCGAGGGCCCGAAGGTGCGCCCGGGTGCGAACCGCAACGGTCTCGCCGCGCTCGTCGCCGGAGTCGAGTCCGACCTCGGAGGGAAGCTGTCCGGCCTTGATCGGGTGTCCAAGCAGAAGGCGGTGCGAATGCTCGACGACAGCGGAGCTTTCCTCATCCGCAATGCAGTCGACGACGTTGCCGACGCGATGGGCGTGTCCCGGGTGACCGTCTACAACTACCTCAACGCCACGCGGCATCGAACCTGACTGCTGACGTAGCTGCCGGCGGTTCTCGTCACAAACGGGCGAACAGGCGCTTCGCCTGCTCGGCGGCCTTCGCGCGAATCTCGCTTGGATCCACCCTGGTGGGTCTCCCGTCGCTGAGCACGAGATCGCCGCCGACCCGGACGTCGATCGCCCGAATCCCGGTGGTAAAAGCGCTGCACCACGGCTTATCGACAGCGTCGTAGCTCCAGCGGACCGTGTCTGAGAGCGACTCCGGAACGAGTTGCGAACCGGCTTGGAGCCAACCCCACGCAAGGTCCGGGGTGGCTGTGACGTCGTGCTCGCGTGCGCGCACGTAGGCGAGGCGGAACTCGTCGAGCATGTCGGCACCGATGCCGTCTGTACCTAGGACGACCCGACCCGGCCAGCTACCTGGACGGGCGTAACCGACGCTGTTGTTCATGTTGGAACGCGGGTTATGTACGAGCGTCCCGGCCATCGGATACTCAAGATGCACGCCGTGGACGATCAGCCAACTATCGTCGGCGAACCTGCCGAGACGTTCAGGAGCCGCGGAATCCACGGCACCTTCCGCGACGTGTACGTGGACGCCTACGCCGTGGCGTCGGGCCAGCTCGGCGGCGGATTCGATCGTTGCGTCGGACACGGTAAAAGCAGCGTGCAGGCCGACCATCCCCCGGCCACCCTCGCCGAGGAACCTTGCGTTCTCGGCCAGTCCCAGAGCCGCGCCGTCAGGCCCGTGGCGGTCCGTGACCCCATAGCAGCAGAGGGACCGGACGCCGACCTCGGTGCAGGCGTCTGCTATGGCGCTCAAGCTTCCCTCGATGCAACCGGGGCTCTCGTGGTGATCCACGATCGCCGTCGTTCCCGACTCGAGCGCTTCCAAAGCACCGAGCATCGCCGACCAGCGGATCATCTCCAGGTCCAGGGCTACGTCGAGGCGCCACCAGATCGCCTCGAGGATCTCGACGAACGTACGAGGCGTGACTGCCGGAGCCGGCATTCCGCGTGCGAGCGCCGAGTAGAGGTGGTGGTGCCCGCAGACCAGGCCCGCCGTCGTGTCGGACAACAGGAACTATTCGACGAGAGACGCTTCGGCCGGCACCGACTGGAACGACAAAGCCCAGTAGACAGCAGCACCGACGACGATACCGACCAGCCACGAGAAGTCGCTGCCGTTCGTCGCGGACGACAGCGGGCTCAAGTAGGAAGGCTGGTAGAACTGGGCGTTGATCCAAAGTAGCGAGGCCGCCATGCCCAACGCCATGGCGATGATCGCCTTCCAGTTGATGCCGCCGGAGCGCCAATACACGCCGCCGGACTCGTTGACCAGCGCCGCCTTGTCGTAGCGACCACGCCGGAGAAGCCAGTCCACTGTGAGAATCCCGAACCACGGGGCGAGCCACACGACGATGTAGTCCAGGAAACCGGACAGGTCGTTGTAGAAGCTGCCTTTGAACACGACGAGGAAGGTGACCGCTCCGGCGACGATCGTGTCGATGATGACCGCGCCCCACCTCTTGACCGGCACGCCGAGAGCTTGGAGTGTGACCCCCGAGGAGTACATGTCCAAGCTGTTGATGGCGAACAGCTGTGGCAGGGCGAGGATCAGGAACGGCCAGAAGAACCAGCTCGCGAACGACGACGGCACGCCTGTCACCGCGGCGGCGTTAGGGCTCACGACGTAGGCGGCGGCACCGAGGATCTCGAGCAGAATCGAAGGTATCGCTCCGCCGAGAGTCGCGGCCCAGAACGTCTGAGCTTTGGGCGTGCTCCTTGGAAGGTAGCGGGAGTAGTCATTGCCGTTCTCTGTCCAGCCGAGGCCGCCGGCGGAGATGAGTAGCACGATGGCGGTCGTGATCACCTGCCATCCGGCAGATACCGGCTGCTTCGCCTTGACTCGGGAAGCGGCGAGGTCCCCGAGGTTGACGTGGGGGAACACGAGGATCGCCATGACGGCGAACACGACGATGAACACGAACGACAGGTACCTGAGGACCTTCGTAATGGTCGCATGCCCGAGGAATGGGATGATGAACTGCAAAAGGACCGCGCCGAGAATGATCACGATCTTGAGCCCGGTTCCCGAGGTGATCCCGCCCTTTGAGAACATCGCCTCGACGACGAGAACGATCAGTACGAGGCCCTCGACTTCGAACCCGACCTGGGTGAGCCAGTTGAAGAACGACACGGACCGGTTCCCGTTCTTGCCGAAAGGAGCGCGGCTCACCATGAAGGCGGTGGTGCCGGTTTCAGGGCCCTGCAGGCTCGCGATCCCGAGCACGACGTAGAAGACGTTCCCTATGAGGATCGCTACGATCGCCTGGGGAAACGACAGGCCGAAGCTCATTATCAGCGCGCCGTAGACGAGGAACTCGACGTTCCAGATCGCCCCCGCCCACAGCCAGAACAGCCCCGACGGGGACATTGCGCGCTCGTCGTCTGGGACGAGCTCGATCCCGCGTTGCTCCAGTTTGAATGCGGCGTAATCCTCGTCGCCGGCAGCGGTCTTGGCCGTAGTCAAAACCTTCCCTCCTCTTTAGTGACGCTCCCATCTCGAAGGTAGCGTTCCGAACGCCTCGAATGCTAGGGATTCCTAGTTGTCGCTGTCAATGACCGAAGAGGTCCACGTGCAGGTGTAACAGACCGTTCACGTAACCTGTGCCGCGAACGCGTCGAGCTTCCGTCGAAGTTCCGATGCTTTGGACTCGGAGGCGAAACTGGCTGCAATCGCCCTTTCCGTGGCGTCAATCGCTCCGTCGACACCCCACGAGCACAGGTTGTCAGCCAACTCCATCTCCGATGTGAGACTGACCCCGAGGGTAGCCGGGTCGTCAGTGTTGATCGTCACCGCCACACCGTGATCGACTAGCTGTCGGAGCGGGTGAAGGTCGATCGTGCCGTAGAGAAGACGAACGTTTGATGTCAGACAAACGTCGAGGGTTACCGCCTCGTCGATCAATCGCTCGACGAGGCGGGGATCCTCGATCGAGCGCACACCGTGATCGATCCGCGTAACCCGGAGATGGTCAAGGGCGGACCAGACGCCTTCCGGGCCGGACGACTCCCCTGCGTGCGCGGTGCGCCCCAAGCCGATCGTTCCCGCCAACTCGAAAGCCGAAGCGAAGCGCTCGCCGGTAGGTCCGGTGGCTGCTTCGTTGCCGTCGATGGACAGCCCGACCAGGCGTGACGGCGGTCGTCGCTCGAGGGCCGCCACTAGCTCGATTGCTTCGTCGCTGGTCTGGCTGCGCAGGAGAGATACGAGCAGCCAGGCGTCGCACAAACCCTCGGCTGCCGCTCGGGCGAAACCCGCAGAGACGGCCTCCAGCAGGACGTCGCGTGACAGAGCGCTCCAATGAGTGGGGTTGGCGATCACCTCTGCGTAAACGACGCCGTCGGCGGACAGGCGGGTCGCGAAGTCATAGGCTTGGCGCTCGGCCTGCTCGGGGGTGCGCACGAGCCCGCACCACCAGTCGAGCCTGGTCAGAAGCTCGTCGAGGTTCGACGGCGACAGAACAGACTCCTTGTCGTAGGGCATCGCCTCCCCGGCCTCGCGCGCTAGCTCAGCGATCCTTGCGGCGTCGAAGCTGCCCTCGAGATGAACGTGCAACTCGACTTTCGGCATGCGACGCAGAAGCTCCTGGTTCACATCTGCGACCTTATCGGGGCAGGAGCCTGCGACCTCAAATGCTGTCGAGGACCTGACCGCTTCGATGCCCGGAGCGTACCCACGAAATGCAGCCCGTCTCGACCAGCGCGTGCGGATCGGTAAAACTGCACTCGGAGGTGATCACGTGGCTTTGGCTGTTCCGACCAGTCTCGACGAGGCGATTGATGCAGTGGCGGGAGCGCCGGAAGCGCAGCTCCTCGCGGGAGGGACAGACTTCTGCGTGGAGGTCAGCTTCGGGCTGCGACGGCCAACTGGCGTGGTGTCGCTGCGGCGCGTCGACGATCTTCGGGGGTGGAGCGCCGATTCCAGTACGATCACCATCGGCGCCTCGACGACCTACACCTCCATGATCGACGAGCTCGGCGGTTTGCTGCCAGCCCTGGCGAGCGCCGCCCGCAGCGTCGGCTCGCCGCAGATCCGCAACATGGGGACAGTCGGCGGCAACGTCGCCACGGCAAGCCCTGCAGGCGACACCATGCCGGTCCTGTTGGGCCTCGACGCCCGCGTCGGCCTCGCCGGAAGCACCGGACGGCGAAGTGTCGCCCTCCGCGACCTGGTAACCGGGCCGAAACGTACTTCCATGTTGCCAGGCGAGATAATCGTCGACGTGACTACGACGCGGCCACCCGGGCCGCAACACTTTCTGAAGGTCGGCACGAGGAATGCCATGGTCATATCAATCGCTTCGGCCGCCGTCGGCATCGATCCCGAAGCGGCGGCGGTCTCCTGCGCACTCGGCTCCGTAGGGCCGGTGCCGCTTCGCGCGTCGCAAGCGGAGGCTTTCGCAGCAGCCGAGATCGACTGGGCGGCGATGACCGCCTCCGATTCAGCTCTTGCCCGCTTCGGTTCTCTAGCCGCTTCAGAAGCGTCGCCGATCGACGACCACCGATCGAGTGCCGCCTACCGGCGAGCGGCTGTGGCGGTCATAGCCGAACGGGGGCTTAGGAGGTGCCTGCGCGATGCCCGATAACCCCGACGCCCATATCGATGGCTCGACAACGCCTTGGAGCTCCACTGGCGACTTCGCTCTGACCGTCGACGGACGCGCTCGCGGTGTTAGCGGATCTTGGCTGGGCGAGACGCTTCTCTACGTGCTGAGGGAACGCCTCGGTCTTCCCGGCTCGAAGAACGCGTGCGAACAGGGCGAATGCGGATCATGCTCGGTACTTTTAGACGACGTCGTCGTCTGCGCCTGCCTAGTTCTCGCCGCCGACGCGCAGGGCTGCGATATTCGTACCGTCGAAGGTCTGAACGCCAGCGGAGAGGCGGCCGACGTGCAAGAAGCGATGGTCCGCTGCGGGGCGGTGCAGTGTGGTTTCTGCACTCCTGGCTTGGTCGTGGCGATACACGATCTTCTTCGCCGCTCCTCCACCGCGACCGACATGGAAATTAGGGAGGCGCTGTCGGGCAACCTGTGCCGCTGCACAGGCTACGGCCGGATCTTCGAGGCAGTCCGAGAGGTTCAAAAGGAGCGTTTCGGTGCCGGGCTCTGACCGAAGTACTACAAGAACGCGCACTACAGGGTTAGGCAACTCTGAACGCCGTCCCGACGGCGTCCCTAAGGCGCGCGGTGAGTTCGCGTTCTCCTCGGACCTTTGGATGGACGCAATGCTGTGGGGTCACACGCTTCGCAGCCCGCACGTTTCCGCGCGGATTCGATCTGTCGACTTTCGCCCCGCTCTCGCCATCCCGGGAGTACGCGCAGTCATCGCGGCCTCCGACGTGCCCGGCAGGCCGACATTCGGTTTGGAGGTTGCGGACCAACCTGTGTTCGCGTCTGACGTGGTGCGCTATCACGGCGAACCGATCGCAGCTGTCGCCGCTGATCATCCCGAGACGGCCCGAATGGCAGCGCGGGCGATCCTCGTGGAATACGAGTTGGTCGAGCCGGTAGTCGACGCCGAAGTCGCCCTGCGAAGTGATCCCTTGCACCCCGACGGGAACCTCTTCCGCCACGTGCGAATCCGCTACGGTGACCCCGGCGTCGTCGGTGAAGTCGTCGTCGAGGGAACCTACGAGGTCGGAATGCAAGACCAGGCGTTCCTCGGCCCCGAGTCCGGGCTCGCAGTGCCCGGCGAAGACGGCGGCGTGGACCTGTACATCGCCACGCAATGGCTGCACGTAGACCGCGACCAGATAGCCGCAAGCCTGGGACTGCCCGCAAGACTCGTAAGGCTGCACTTGGCGGGTGTAGGAGGAGCGTTCGGTGGACGCGAGGACGTGAGCCTGCAGATCCACCTGTGCCTGCTGGCGCTTCGTTGCGGCCGGCCTGTCAAGATGGTCTACTCGCGTGAAGAGTCCTTCTTCGGTCACGTCCACCGCCACCCAGCAAAGATGTGGTACCGCCATCACGCCGACTCTGCCGGAAACCTCGTCAAAGTCGAAGCACGACTTGTTCTCGATGGCGGAGCGTACCTGTCGTCGTCTAATGCCGTCGTTTCTAACGCAGCGTGTTTCGCACCCGGACCGTACAGGGTGCCCAACGCAACCGTAGACGCCTACGCGGTCCGGACCAACAACCCTCCTTGCGGGGCGATGCGAGGCTTCGGTTCGGTTCAGGTCTGCTACGGCCACGAAGCCCAGATGGACAAGCTGGCAGCGGCCCTGAACGTCGATCCCGTCGACCTTCGACTCCGCAATGCTCTTCGCCGTTACGACCGGATGATCACGGGTCAAGTATTGACAGGCGTCGTGCCGGTACGCGAAGTGATCGAGGCCGCCGTCGGCCTTCCGATGCCGGCAGGGCGCTGTTTGGACGACCCTGCATTGTCGCTTCCCGGCGGCGCCGGTCTGAGCGCAGACTTGTCAGACGTGTCCCGCGGCGTCGGTCTCGCTGTCAGCTTCAAGAACATCGCGTACTCGGAGGGCTTCGACGACTACGCATCGGCGAGGGTACGCCTCGAAACCGACGACTCGGGCAGCATGACCGCCACAATCTTCATAGCCACCGCGGAAGTCGGTCAGGGATTCGTCACGCTCGCAGGCCAGATCATCGCAGAGGAGCTGGGACCGGTCGGAGTGGTACTCGCCCAGGCGAACACCTCCGATGTCGGTTCAGCCGGATCGAGCAGCGCATCGCGTCAGACGTGGATGAGCGGCGGTGCGTTGATGCTGGCGTGCGCAGCCGTACGCCGCATCCTCTCCGAGAGGGCAGCGTCCGAGCTCGACGAGCCGGCCGGCGTCGTTATCTACGACGCCGGCGAACTGCGAAGCACGGTCAGCGCCAAGCGAGTGACGGCCGCGGAGCTCTTGACGTCGGTGCCGATCGATGTCGAGGAGGTGTACCACCACCGACCAACCGTGGCCCTCGACGGGGACGGCCAAGGCGACGCGCATCTGTCGTTGATGTTCGCTGCTCATCGGGCGGTGGTCGACGTCGACTGCGGTCTCGGGCTGGTTAAGGTGGTCCAGGTTTCGACTGGCCAGGACGTAGGTCGAGCACTCAACCCGCTGGCGGTCACCGGGCAAATCGAAGGCGGTATCGCCCAGGGGATCGGCTTGGCGGTCATGGAGGAGATCATCCTCGACCAAGGACGTGTCCGAAATGCTTCGTTCACCGATTACCTTATTCCGACGTCGTTGGACATGCCGGACGTCCTTGCGGCCCTCATAGAGCAGCCGGAGCCGGAAGCTCCCTTCGGAGCGAAAGGAGTTGGCGAGCCGCCGACGATTTCCTCGGGCCCGGCGGTGCTCGCCGCAATCCGAGCTGCGACGGGTTTGGAGCTATCACGCGCGCCGGTCCGACCAGAGCACATAGCCTTAACCGGTCCCTTTCGGATTGTGTCAAATCATGCGGACGAGCGAGGTGCGACGCCGGCAAGCGATGACACCGACCTGCAGTGATGCCGGGAGGCAGTGATGCCTGGAGGCGAGAGCCTCCCCCGCCTGACTGGGAACTCGAGGACCTTCTGGGTGATCTCTTCGACAACGAAACCGTCTACGGCCCGACGTGGGCGGTTGCGGTCGCCCATCGTGGGGCGGTGATCTACGAACGCTACTCGGGTCGCATGGACTCGTGGAGCGACGAGGGAGAAGTTGTCGGGCCGGAAACACGTCTTTTGTCGTGGTCCGTAGCGAAGTCGGTGCTGCACGCCGCGGTCGGTATCCTTGTCGGGACGGGACGCATGTCGCTATCGGATACGGCTGTACATCCACTCTGGAGGCAACCGTCTGATCCTCGTGGTTCGATCACCCTCGAAGATCTACTCACTATGCGAGACGGCCTCGACTTCGTGGAGGATTACGACCCCACCTCGCAGCGCTCCGACGTTATCGAAATGCTCTTCGGCGGGGTGTCCGACATGGCGGGATACGCTGCGTCAAAGCCTTTGGCCGCCTCGCCCGGATCCCGATACAGCTACTCGAGCGGCACCTCGAACATCGTCTCGGGGACACTGGCAGAACTGGTGGGCTTCGGCGAGGAATATGCAGCGTGGCTTGACGACAACCTGTTTAGACCGCTCGGGATGACAAGTGCCCAACCAACGTTCGACGACAAAGGTACGTGGGTGGCGTCGTCGTATCTTCGGGCAACGGCGACCGACTGGTTGCGCTTTGGTGAGCTCTACCTTCGCGACGGCTTGTGTGCGGATCGTCGAATCCTGCCTTCCGGCTGGGTCGATCATGCTCGCCGAGCCCGCTCGGCTACGCCCGAGGACCCGCATACCTTCTACGGCGCCCACTGGTGGATCGATCCCTCCGATCCGGCTGGGACCTTCTGGGCTGACGGCTACGAAGGACAGACCGTCACTGTCTGCCCTGGCTTGGATCTCGTGGCTGTGCGTTTCGGCAAGTCACCGCCAGGATCGAACGCGATCGCAAGCTGGCGACGGTCGTTTGTTTCGACCCTGTTTGCCCGGTCGGGTGGCCTTCGACAAAGCTAGGACCGCATGCAAACCGTGGCCCGAGAGATGAACCTGTCGGAGCGGCGTTCGTCGCACCAAGAGCAGGCGGGGACTTCGAGCTTCCTCAATCTAGAGCTGGTAAATCTGTAGCAAGGTAGGAGTAAACGACGAAGTCCGCTGGGGTGCCGTGCAGGTGACGAAATGACCGGCCGACACCCTCGAGCTTGAAACCGGCACGGACCGCAACACCACACGACGCGGCATTGTCCACTGCGGCGTGAAGCTGCAGTCGGTGTAGGCCGAGAGGGCCGGGACGCAGCGCCCACCGGGAGATCAAACGTACGGCAGCGGTCGCTACTCCCCGACCACGAGCCGATTCGGACAGCCAGTATCCCACTTCGCCGACTCCCTCGACGCCCGTCGCGTCGAGGCGGACGCCTATGCCACCGGCGAATCGCCCGTCGACGTCGATCGCGAAGTGGGCTGCCAGGCCGTCGGCCGCGGCAACACGGGTCGACGCGGCCCATGCGAGCCCGTCAGCAACGGTGTAGGGAACTGGAAACAAGTCCATCCAGTGGCGAATCTCGGGATCGTCGGCCGCCTCGGTTAGGCGAGTGGCGTCGCTCACCCGCCACGGCCTCAGCGTCATTTGCCCGTCCGATAACGTCGGAAGCTCGATTGACCTGGGAGGCCTGCCCGCCCCGGGACCAGGTCCGCCAGCCGATCCTTCATCGAGAACCAGACCCATCGCCAGCGCGTCCCACAGCTCCCCGCTGTTGCGACGGTACGCGCGGCGAAGCACCCCCTCTGTTCGAAAGCCGAAGCCGGCATACAGCGCCAGCGCCAAGTGATTGTGCGGCCAAACCGTTAGCGTCAGCTTATGACAGCCGGCATCACGGCATCGCCGCACACAGTCCTCCAACAGCCGGCGACCAATGCCACGCCCACGAAAGTCCGCTGCGAGGAACATGCCGAGCTCGCCGAGCCCTCGTTCGATGCCGACACCCAGCGAACCCACAACTCGCCTGCCTTCGGTCGCCACGAGGCTTATCCCGTCCGATCGCCGGACGCGATCGCGGAAATTAGATCCCTGCTCCTCTCGATCGATCGGCGCCTCGGCGCCAATCCATTGACCTTCGGCGGCCACCACCTCGAGCAAGTCGAGCCAGCCGTCAAGGTCGGCCTCCACAGATGGGCGGATATCGATTGCTCCGGCGTCAACAGTCACATGCATAGTTTGACGTAAGGGTCTGTGTCTGAATAGTTCGCGCTTGTTGGGTGCTAGCAGTCCAGGACTTTACGCCGCTTGGGCGGGGCCCGACCCGGGCCGTGGGATGGTGATACCGGCTCGTTGGAGTAACACGACGGCC
>JAKCEB010000040.1 GCA_021838305.1 Actinomycetes bacterium
CTGCGACGTCGAGTAGCCGCGTTGCGCTCCAAAGGAACAGCGGGCCGTACGGCGCCACGGTGTCACGCCAAACCGGAGAGACTGCATCCACGAACGTCCGGCCACCCGGAGATCCGATCAGCGCCACAGGCCCATTCGTGTACGGGCTAAGTCCTACAGCCGAGAGCCTCGCCTGCGCGATGTAGCTGTACATGTCCCGGCTGAACATCGGAGGCCCGACTACCAGCGGCAACGCCCACGCAACAGCTGGGACACCGAGAAGTCCCGGCCGGGATCCGCTTCCAGCCCGCAGCCGCGCGCCGACGGCCACCCACGCGACCAGGACTGCTGCAAGGCCCGCATCCGCTGCCACTTGCTGTACCGGGACGCCGACTGCGGAAGTCGGAAGCCCGAACCACCAGCGGAGATGGACTCCGTCGAAGTGCGACAGCAAAGCCGGACCCGTCAGCGACAGCAGCGTCGTCCCGACGAAACCTACAACGACCCAACGCCATCCGATGTCCGACGAAACCGCGACGATCCACGAACGGCCGGGTACGGTTCGCCTTGCCAAGACTTCCAAGGTTAGCCCCGACGGGCGTTCGGACGGGGTCGACCAAACCGGCGGACCTCGGCCCGCTAGGTTGTAGCGATGCGGTCCTCGAGGGAGAACCGGGTTCGGCTTCTGCTAGCCCTCACAGCGCTCGCCGCCGCCGGGCTGGTAGTCGCGGACCAGTACCACACGTCTCCGGCCGCGACCGTAGCCGGTACGCCCGTGACGCAGCCGTCGGGTAGCGCAGGGACCGCCGCCACGAAGGCATCGATCCCGCCTGGATCCACTACAGCCTCCACCTCGAGTGTCCCGGCGAGCACCTCGACTTCGTCGACTTCGACCACTACCGTCCTACAACCAGCTTCTTACCCCGTGGCGAGCGTCCAACTGTCGATCGAAGCCCACAACCTGAGCGGGACCACAGTCCCAATCCCGACAACGGTGTTCTACCCCGACACGGCCGGCTCCGCGCCCCGGCGGTTCCCGCTCGTAATATTCTCTCCTGGTTACAACATCGATCCGGCCGTTTACACGCCGCTCATCAGCGCCTGGGTGGCAGCCGGGTTCGTCGTGCCGGTCGTCAGCTATCCCGACACGCTGCCCGGTTCAGCGCTCGTCGAGACCGACATGGTGAACCACCCCTCAGAGTTGTCGCAGGTCATCACCGACTTTGTCGGCGGCTCGCCTTATGTTCCTGCGAGCCTGTCGGGGATCGTCGACGGAAGCTTGGTCGCCGTAGCCGGCCAGTCGGACGGCGGCGATGTGAGCGTTGCGGCTGCGGCCGGTTCGTGCTGCAAAGACACTCGTATCAAGGCGGCGATCATTCTTTCAGGCGCCGAACAGACGCTCTACGGGAACGGGTACTTCGCGACCGGGTCGCCTCCGATGCTCGTCGTGCAAGGAGGCCAGGACCCGATCAACGCCCCCTCTTGCAGCGAGCAGATCTACGACGGTGCCCCGCAGCCGCGTTTCTACCTGGCCATACCCGCTGCGAGCCACCTGTCCGCCTACACCGCCCCGGTCGGTCCCCAGCTGCTCGTCACTCGCGCGGTGACAGTAGCCTTCCTCGAAAAGTACCTTACCGGTGCTGCTATCAGCTCCGCCGGCCTATCGCAGCTTGCAGGTTCTCAGGGTTCGGTTGCCTACATGGTGAGCGGATCCGCGACGGTGCCGATCGTCGGTACGTGCCTCGGGGCGCCACCAGGGCCGTAACTTGTACGGCCCGTTCAGCTGGAGTTAAGCAATCCGGGCGTTGTCACGCACTAGTTTGAAGTTGTGAAAGATCTTCGATCGGTGCAGACACCCGACCGGCGGACCTTGTTCCAAAGTCGTACTTGGAACAGTCGAGCGCAAAGCTGGGACCATTCCGCGATGCCCGGCCTGGAAAAAGTGACGCAGGCTGTCTGCGACAAGTCCGCACCGCTCGACAACAAGGACGTCGTCGATCTCGGCTCCGGCAGCGGGCAAGTGACTCTCAAGCTCGCACCCGGGGCCCGCTCGGTGATCGCCGTCGATTTCAGCGCCGACATGCTGCGGATCCTCGCCGAACGGGCCGCCGAGCAGGGCCTCGACAACGTCAGCACGCAGCTGAGCACCCTCCAGGCACTTCGGCTCCCGGAGAACAGCCTCGACCTCGTCGTGTCCAACTACGCGCTACACCACCTCCGCCACCCCGAGAAGGTGGAGCTCCTCGGCCGCTGCGCCCACTGGCTGCGACCTGGCGGGCGGATCGTGGTCGGCGATATGATGTTCGGGCTCACCGGCGACGCGCAGGGCCGTCAGATCATCGCCGGGAAGGTTCGTGCGATCGCCAAGCGCGGGCCGGCCGGCTGGTGGCGGATCGCGAAGAACGCCTGGAAGATGATCGTTGCCCGCCAGGAATGCCCGGAGCCGATCGACTCTTGGGAGTCGATGCTCGCCGACGCAGGCTTCATCATGGTCGAATCGGGCAGGGTCGTCGCCGAGGCGGCTTTCGTGGCTGGACTTCTGCCGGAGAGTTGAACGACATCGGCGCTCAACGGCGCCCACCGGTAGGCGCCCTGCGTCTCGACGAATGCGAACGATCGGCCCGTATCCATCGTGACGCCCTCGGGATGGAATTCCTTGCGCGCTTCGGGCTTCCTTTCCTCGCTGCCTATCATCGGGCGTGGGTGCGAAGCCCCGCCGGCCTCGCGTTGGCGGCCCGAGACGAGCAAGGCAACCTCGTCGGCGTCCTCCTCGGCTCCTTGGACCCGGCCGCCCACTATCGCGCGATGCTCCGCAACTCGGGGGCCGAGCTCGCCGTCCGCATGATCGGCGGCGCCGCCTCGCGCCCGCACCTCGCTAAAGAGCTTGCCGTCACGCGCTCCAGGCGATACAGCCGGGCGCTCTGGCGGCATTTGCGAGCCCGCGTAACGAACCGAGGGGGGCGCTCCACGGTCTCGGCCAGCCCGCCGAGCGCGACCGTCGGGGAGGTCACCCATTTGATGGTCGACCCGGCTTCGCAGCGAAGCGGCGCAGGGCGGGCTTTGATCGACCGCACTAGCGAACTCGCCCGCGCCGACGGCCTGGCGAAACTGGTACTGGTCACTCCCCCCGACCTGGCGGCACGGAGTTTCTACGAGGCCCTCGGTTGGTTTTCGGGCGACGAGGTGGTGAGCAAGAGCGGGGAACGGTTCGTGTCCTACACGCTTAACTTGTCGGATCCCCGGGACTGACGACGCGGGCTTACGTCCGCTCGACGGCTACTGCTTCCAGGTGGTGGGCGTCTCGAACGAGGCGCCGACCCTGCCACCGGACCAGCGGGTGACGAAAGCGAAGCGGTCGGCTCGCACCACCCCGTGGCGCCACTCCACCTTCAGATCACCCTGGCATGCAAGGCGCTCGACTCCATACGCGGGCACTCTCGGCCGCAAGCCGAGAAGCTCGCGCTGGACCGCCGACGGCATGACGGGAGTCACGTGCTCCCACCCGGAGTCAGGCCTGATTGCGCAGCGCGTTTCGAGCTCGATATACAGCGCCGTGCGATGGAAGTCGGATTCGAGGATAGGGGCGGCGATGCTCTTGGGAAGCCACGAGCAGTCGAGCACGACGGGACTCGAATCGATGAGCCGCAACCTTTCGAGGTACACGAGCGGCTCGTCGGACCGGCATCCCAGCGCGGCCGCCGCGACAGGGTCGGTTCGCTCCTCTAGGTAACGCACCAAGCTCTCCTGGACGAAACCCTGCTCCTCGGCTGAGCGGTACAGGCTGTAGATCGTTCCGAGCGTCTGCTCCAACGACCGCGGACGCACGAAGGTTCCGCGCCCACGGCTACGCTCCAACCTGCCGTCCTGCTGGAGCCTTCGCACGGCCTCGCGAACCGTCTGGCGGCTCACGTTGTACCTTCCTGTGAGCTCGATGTCGCTCGGGAAACGCTCCTCGAACTCGCCTGTGTCAAGTCGGGACTGCAAGTCCGCGAGGATCTGCACCCAGAGGGGTTCGCCACTTCGCCTGTTGAGGCGTGTGGTGGGCTCGACGCTAGGAAGCGAAGTCCCCGACGAGTTGGTCAGGGCCGTCTCAGCACGCCCCTCAACCATCCGGCCCCGCCCGAGCCGTCGTTTGAGTGCCCCTGGCACCGATCCTCTACCGGCACCGATCCGAGGACCTGCTCCACGTGTTCACCGCATCCTACCCACGTCGGCTTCCCGCAGGATTTGCAAGTCACTGCTCGGCACATGGCATCTCCACAGTCATATTGGAACCTTCCGCTGTGAGCAACTGTTTCATTATATAAGGCGACCCGTCATCCGCCGTGTTCGACGCCGGGGAGTCGGGCCGAGTAGATCGAGTAGCCGTCCAATTGTCGTGCTACGGCGGTTGCGAGGACCGTCGCTGCGAGAATCGGGATCATGAGGTCAAGTCCGCTCTGGGTTAGCTCCACGACGAGGACCAAACCTGAGATCGGCGCCTGCATCGCGGACCCGATCATGGCCGCCGCGCCGATTAGAGCAAACGCGCCGACCGGCGACCCGGGCCACATCATCGACCAAAGGATCCCGGTCATGGCACCGAAGACGGCGCCGGTGCTGAGGAACGGCGTGAAAAGGCCGCCTGACGCCCCGCTGCCGACGCACATGGAAGTAACCAGTGGTTTGAGCGCACTCAGCGCGAGCAGCAGCAGCAGCGAACCCTGCCCGAGAAAGGCCCGCTCGGCCATGTCTTTACCGTTGCCGAACAATGCCGGATATGCGATCCCTATCACGCCCAGAATGCCAAATGCGACGAGCGGCCCGATAAGCACCAACCTGCCGGAGAGGCGGTGGTGGGCGATGTAGCCGATGAGGCGAATGTAGCCAGACGAGAACAACCCAATGACCGGCCCGGCTACGAGCGCCCAGACCATGATCGTCGTAGAGAAGCGGAAGTTCCCGACCCCGACGTAGGTTGCGTGCTGTGGCAGGTAGATCCACGCCACAGTGGTGGCGATACCACTGCAGAGTATCGCCGGCAACACGACCGACAAGGAGAAGGAACCCACCATCAACTCGGCGGTAAAGACGGCCCCCCCGAGCGGAACGTTGTAGACGGCCGCCAGCCCCGCCCCGGCGCCGCAAGCGACGAGCAGTCGGCGTTGTTCCGTGGATAACCTCAGCCACTTCGAGGCCACGCTCCCCGCCACTCCGCCCATGAGCTTCGGTGCCGCCTCACGCCCGATCGAGGCACCCATCCCGATCACGACCTCGGATATCAAACCGGTCAATAGGCTGCGTATCCACGAAAGGCGCCCGTCGCCAGCCCAGATGACTTCGTCCACCTCCGACTTCTGGCCCTTGGTGTATTTGCGCAGGAAATACCAAGCGGGACCCCCAAATGCCCCCGCAGCCAGCAACGACACTACTCGCCGAGTGTACGAGGACGCCTGGACGTGGCTTTGGAAATCCCCGGGTCCCGAACCGAACACGAGGTGCTCCATCCCGAATAGGACAACCATCAAAAGGTCCCCGAGAAGCCCTGTCGCGATACCGGTCACCACGACTGCAACCAAGAACGCTGGCGTCAAAAGAGCGTCGTGTGCACCTGTCGTGTTCGGCTGCTCCGTCGCCCCCCGACCGGTAGGAAGCCGCTTCAAGATGACCGGGTTCGGATACCGCACCCGTTCGGATTCCGGGTGTGGCTCACCCAGCCCGGTCAGGCGCTCCCACCGCCGCTTCCAGGGGGCCGGATCGTGCCGCATCGCATGATGTTCGTCGGCGCGTGGGACCTCGGGCAATGACACCTCCTCGACATTCCGCCACCCGGAATGGCGAACTCCACGCTATCCGAAGGCCGGATTGCCGACATATGCAAAAGTACGTACAATAGGCTAGCGTAGCAGACGCGGCGCCGGCCCGCTGCGCCACGGAAGTCTCGTCTCAGGAAAGGTGGAACCATGCTTATCGAGCAGTTCTACTTGGGTTGCTTGTCTCAGGCCTCATACGTGGTGGCCGATGAGGGATCGCGAAAGGCGATCGTCGTCGACCCGCGACGCGACATCGCCGAGTACCTCGACTTTGCTCAACAGCGAGGGCTGGACATCGTTTGGGTTGTGCTGACCCACGTTCACGCGGACTTCGTTCCAGGCCATACGGAGCTCGCCGAAGCTACCGGCGCCCGGATCGCCATGGGCGAGGCGGCCCCGGTCGACTACGCGATCCACCGTCTGGCCGACGGGGAGAGGCTGTTGCTCGGCGACGAGCCCGCCTCGGTGGCCGTCGAGGTCCTCGCAACCCCCGGCCACACCCCCGAATCCATAACGTTGGCGGTCTACGAACACTGCTCCGACGTGGCGCCGCACGCAATCATCACGGGCGACACTTTGTTTCTCGGCGACGTGGGTCGCCCGGATCTGCTCGGCGCCGCCGGACGCAGCCCCGACGAGATGGCCCGCGAACTTTACCGGTCGCTTCGCTCGAAGATCCTCCCTCTACCAGACGGAGTACTCGTATATCCGGGGCACGGCGCGGGGAGCGCTTGCGGGAAGGCCCTGTCCAGCGAGACCGTGTCGACGCTTGGAGCGCAGAGGGCGGGAAACTATGCCCTTGCAGCGATGAGCGAGGACGACTTCGTGGCCACAGTTACCGACGGCCTTTCGGAGCCGCCGGCGTATTTCCGCGACGACGTGACGATCAACCGGGCGGGGCACGCGCCGTTCCACCCCGGCGACGAGCTCGCAGAGGTGGCCGTCGAGGAAGCGGTACGCCGGGCGGGGGAAGATTGCATCCTGATCGACGTCCGCGACAACCAGGCGTTCGCGAGCGGCCACTTCCGCGGCGCCGTAAACGTCGCACTCTCGGGTCGCTTCGCAGAATATGCGGCGGCGGTCACACTGCCCGCCAGGAAGGTGCTGCTCTTCGGCTCGCGTGACCAGGTCGCCGAAGGACGTTTGCGCCTCGCCCGGGTAGGGGTCGACAACGTGGTAGGCGCCGTCACTGACCTGGAGTCGCTCGTGGTTCGCCCTGACCTCGTAACGACGAGCAGCAGGCTCGATGCGCAGTCTGCCGAGGAGGCGATCGACAGCGGCGGCGTGCAGGTGCTCGACGTCCGCCAGCACGGCGAGGTGGCGGACGGGTCGATAGCAGGTTCAACGAATCTGCCGTTGGTGACGCTTCGCGACCGCATCGATCAGCTCGACCGGGACCGTCCGGTGCTCACGTACTGCGCCGGCGGGTACCGCTCGATCGCCGCGGCGAGCCTCCTAGAAGCCCTCGGCTTCTCGGACGTGAGTGACCTGCTGGGCGGCTACGCGGCGTGGGAACGTGCCCACCCCGATACGGCGAAAGCATGACTGTCACAGAACCCGCCCGCTGGATCAAGGTCCTCGACCAGACCCGCTGCATCGGCTGCCACGCGTGCACGACCGCCTGCAAGAGCGAGAACGACGTTCCCTTGGGCGTGACGCGAACCTATGTCAAGTCGGTCGAGGTCGGCACGTTCCCCAACGTACGGCGCAACTTCCAGGTCACCCGATGCAACCAGTGCTCGGACGCTCCGTGCGTTGCGGCCTGCCCTACCGAGGCAATGTACCGCCGAGCGGATGGGATAGTCGACTTCGACAAGTCGATATGCATCGGCTGCAAAGCTTGCATGGCGGCGTGCCCGTATGACGCCATCTTCATCAACCCGGACGACCACTCGGCGGAGAAATGCAATTTCTGCGCGCACCGTCTGGAGATCGGCCTCGAACCGGCATGCGTGTCGGTGTGCCCGACCGAGGCGATCCTGGTCGGCGACCTGAACGACCCGACTTCGAAAGTGGCGAAAGTCGTCCAACGCGACGCTGTCGCCGTTCGCAGGCCGGAGAAGCGCACACGGCCCGGTGTGTTCTACAAAGGCGCGCATCAGTCGACACTCGACCCGCTCGGCGCGAGACGGCCCACCGGAGGACTTTACGCGTGGGCGACACAAGGAGATCCCCGCGACGCCCAGCTGGTAACTGCCGGGCATCCGTCGACGCACAACTCGTCGGCTGCGGCGCTCGTTTCCTATGACGTCCCTCATCACGCGCCGTGGGGTTGGCGGGTCAGTCTCTACACGTGGACCAAAGGGATAGCTTCGGGAGTGCTGGCGATAGCGATCCTTCTCGGATACCTGGGGGATCTGAGATTCTCGTCGGCCACTATCCGCTACGCCGCTCCGTCGGTCGCATTGGCGTTCCTGGCCTTGACCGGTGTGCTGCTCATCTGGGATCTCAAACACCCGGCTCGCTTCTACCTGATATTCACACGCCATCACTGGAAATCCTGGCTGGTACGAGGGTCGTTCATCATCGGCTTCTACGGGGCGGCAGCCAGCGCCTTCCTCGTCGCCTCGATCCTGGGCGGAGGCGGGGTGATATCTTCTGGCGCAGCCGACAACGCCGAACGTGTCATCGGAGGCTTTGTCCTGATCGGTGCCTTGGGTACGGCGTGCTACACAGCCTTCCTCTTCGCCCAGGCGAAGGCACGCGACCTGTGGCAGAGCCCGCTGTTGCCGCCGCACCTTGCGGCGCAGGCCGCGATGGTCGGCGCGGCTTCCCTCATGCCGTTCGCGGCGGGCTTCGGTACGCATCTCGGACTGCACGCCCTCGAGGTTGTCGTCGCCCTTGCGTCCGCCGCGCATCTCGCCTTCGTAGCCGGCGAGGTCACGCTAACCCACTCGACCGCCCACGCAGAGCTCGCCGGACACGAAATGACGCACGGCCGTTTCGCTCGATTCTTCTGGGCAGGATCCGTTCTCGCGGCAGTCGGTATCGCCGCCCCGTGGATCGGCGTCGTATCCGTGCCGTTCACGTTGCTCGGATTGCTCGCCTACGAGCACTGCTACGTCCAGGCCGGACAATCCGTGCCTCTCGCCTGAAACCTGTCGAACAACAAGAGGCGGTCCTCGATGCCAAAACGCCGTAAACAAACCGACACTCCCACACCGGATCTCGCTGCCCTCGGCAAGCGGGTGTCCGCAGCGCGGTCAGCTACCGAAGCGAGGGGCGAAACCTTCTATCAGGGGGCGTCGGGAACGCTGCTTGCCGCCTTCCCGCCCCCGCAGCGTTGGGATGACTGGGTCGAGCTCGACTCGCGGGCGTGGCCCGGGCGTGTGGAGCATCACTCGATGCTGGTACCGACCACGTGTTTCAACTGCGAGTCTGCGTGCGGCCTGCTCGCCTACGTCGACAGGGACACCGTGTCGGTCAGGAAGTTCGAGGGCAATCCTGCACATCCGGGATCGCGTGGCAAGAACTGCGCCAAGGGACCTTCGACCATTAACCAGGTGACCGATCCCGACCGGATCCTCTACCCGCTTCGTCGGGCGGGCGAGCGAGGGGAGGGCAAATGGGAGCGTGTCAGCTGGGACGACGCTCTCGACGCAATCGCCGGTCGTATCCGCAAGGCGATCATGGAAGACCGCCACAACGAGATCATGATCCACCTCGGCCGGCCGGGCGAAGACGGCTTCACCGAGCGCGTGCTCGCGTCGTGGGGCGTCGACGGGCACAACAGCCACACGAACGTGTGCTCCAGCGGAGGTCGCACGGGGTTCCAGTTCTGGACGGGCATCGACCGCCCCAGTCCCGACCACGCGAACGCAAAGGTCATCTTCCTTATAAGCTCACACCTGGAGACCGGCCACTACTTCAATCCTCACGCGCAACGCATCACAGAAGCACGCCAGCGGGGCGCGAAAGTGATAGTCGTCGACGTGAGGCTCTCCAATACGGCCACCCACGCCGACTTCTGGCTCTCACCAAGACCCGGTTCGGAAGCTGCAATCAACCTGGCGATAGCCCGCCACATCATTACGACGGGGCGTGCCAACTGGCAGTTCATTCGCCAGTGGTACAACTGGGAGGAGTACCTAGCGGCGTGCCGGCCGGACGGCCCGCAAAGCTTCGAGGCTTTCCAGGAGGCGCTCGGGGAACTCTATGACTCCTACACCTTCGACTACGCGGCTGGCGAATCGGGTATCGACCCTGCCGTCCTAGCGGAGGTAGCAGAGGTCGTCGCCGAAGCCGGGACGGCCTTCTCGTGCCATTCGTGGCGTTCGGCGGCGGCTTCCAACCTCGGCGGGTGGCAAGTGAGTCGAACTTTGTTCTTCATCGCTACGCTCCTCGGGGCTGTTGCAACCCCCGGCGGCACTTTCCCGAACGCATACAACAAGTTCGTGCCGAAACCGATTCACACACCGCCTCACCCGAAGGTCTGGCAGGAGTTGAGTTGGCCGGTGGAATATCCCCTCGCCCAAAACGAGTTGAGCTTCCTGCTTCCACATTTCCTCAAAGAGGGCAGGGGCCGGCTCGACACCTATTTCACGAGGGTCTACAACCCTGTTTGGACGAACCCTGACGGCATGACGTGGGTGGAGGCTCTAAGCGACCCTGACCTGGTCGGCTGCTATGTCGCACTTACCCCCACCTGGAACGAGTCCGCGTACTTCGCTGACTGGGTCCTGCCGATGGGGCACGCCTCCGAGCGCCACGACACGCACTCCTACGAACAGTACGACGGGCAGTGGGTAGGCTTCCGCCAGCCGGTGCTGAGGGCGGCCCGGGAGCGGCTCGGAGAGTCGATCACCGACACCCGCCAGGTGAACCCCGGGGAGGTCTGGGAGGAGAACGAGTTCTACATCGAGCTGTCGTGGCGGATAGACCCCGACGGCGCCCTCGGCATACGCCAGTACCACGAGTCGAAGTCGAATCCGGGGACCAAACTCACCGTCGACGAGTACTACGGCTGGATGTTCGAGAACTCTGTACCCGGCCTGCCCGAGGCCGCCGCAGCAGAAGGCTTGACACCCCTCGGCTTCATGCGCCGCTACGGGGCCTTCGAGATATCAAAGGGGCGAGGTCCGGTCTACTCCGAGGAAGTCCCCTCAGAGGAGCTGTCCGACGTGGCGGTTGGCCCGTTCGGTCGTGTGTACTCTGCAACAGCGAAGCCAGCCGACTCCAACATCGTGCCGATGGGAAGTCCGCCGCCTGACGCCTCCGGGCGGCGCGCGGTAGGTGTAATGGTCGACGGTACTGTGCGTCGAGGGTTGCCGACCCCGTCGGGCCGTCTTGAGTTCTACTCGTCGACGATCGCGGGCTGGGGTTGGCCGGAACACGCTACGCCCGGCTACATCAAGTCCCACGTCCACCCCGACACACTCGACGACGACGAGATGGTGCTTTTGTCCACCTTCAGGCTGCCGACTCAGATCCACACCCGTTCAGCCAACAGTAAATGGCTCGACGAACTGTCCCACACGAACCCTGTGTGGATCCACCCGACGGATGCTGCGCGTCTAGGGGTGTCTGAGACCGGCGACCTCGTCCGCGTCAGTACCCACATAGGCTATTTCGTAGCGAAAGCGTGGATCACCGAAGGCATCCGGCCGGGTGTCGTCGCCTGCAGCCATCACATGGGCCGCTGGAAGCTGGTCGGACACGACAACGTTCGATCTGGGGGAATGATGGCGACCGTGGATCTCGGCCACAACGGATCGGACTGGAGCCTGACCCAGCGCAAGGCCGTCGCCCCGTACGAGTCTTCGGACCCCGACACGACGCGGATCTGGTGGTCCGACACCGGGGTACACCAGAACCTCACCTTCGAAGTGCACCCAGACCCGATATCGGGGATGCACTGCTGGCATCAGGCCGTCCGTGTGACCAGAGCAGCGCCAGGAGACAGGCACGGCGACATCGCGGTAGATACGGCGAAGTCACGCGCCGGATACTATGAGTGGCTCGCCATGAGCCGCCCGGCCGGAAGCCACTCCCCTGACGGTACCCGCCGCCCGGCGTGGCTGATGAGACCTCTCAAACCGTCGTCAGACACGTTCGTCCTGCAATCACGTGCGACGTGACTCGGGCACATCGGGCCCGCTCTTCTCTATAGAGGCGCCCGCCGACGGCGATTCCGGACGATGGGAGCTTCTGCGAGCTTTGGGTGTGGTGTGCCTGCAGCCGCCGCCTGCGTCAGATCCGCTCTGTGACGCTCTAGGCATCGCAAGGTGGCAGAGCGCCGAGCACACTGGTGCATTCGTCCTCGATCTGTGCCCCCATTCGTCCATCTACTTGGGAGCCGAAGGCGGCATCGGCGGGATCGCGGCAGAGACAGCAGCCGGCATGTGGCGAACTCTCGGCCTCGAGTCGCCGGGTGACGCAGACCACCTAGCCACTTTGCTCGCCCTCTACTCTCATCTCGGGGAGAGCGTCGCCTCCTGCCAGACCGAAGCCGCAAGGATGCGCCTCGAGCACGCCCGCCAGGTCCTCTTGTGGGAGCACTTGTGGAGCTGGGTTCCCGCCTACCTGGAGGCGTTGGCGGGTCGACCCGAGAGCCCTGCGGTCGCAAGACAGTGGGCCGCGGTGCTGTCGTCGGCCCTCGACCGAGAAGCGCGCTGGAGCGAACCGCCGCAGGTGTTGCCGTCGCTGCTTGGCGACGCACCGCCGCCGCTTTGCGAGGACCCTTCCGTAGACGCTCTCGTCAAGTCGGTAGCCACGCCGGTTTCGAGCGGTTTCATCCTCACCTTCTCCGACCTGACACGTTGCGCCGCAACGGCGGGCGTGGGACTCCGGCGTGGCGAACGGCGCTTCGCCGTGCGAGCGATGCTCGAACAAGACTCTGCTTCCACCCTGTCGTGGTTGTCGGCGCACGCCCGGCGTTGGGAGGACTGGTTCTCGACGGGCGTGGAGGCGCAACACCCTGGGGGGCTCATATTCGAATGGTGGGCGCAGCGCGCCGGCCATACTGCCCGCATCTTGCGATCACTCCTCTGACTGACCCGCTCGCCACGTAGGATCGGCCGGGCGTTTCATCGCTGAAGGAAGGCGACAGAATCAGGCGCGAGCGTTCGCTCGATGACCAGCCGCTCCAGCGCAACGATGACGGAGCCGATGAAGGATCGGTCCTGGGGGAACGTCTCGGATGAGATCAGGACGATGCCGGCATGGCTTCTCCCGGAAGCCTTGTAGAGACTGTCAAGCGGTACGAAGTCCTTGATGTTCTTGGTAACCACAGCGCGCCCGGCAACGGTGGCAGCGGCGAGCATTTGTTCGTCGGATAGTCCGACGAGGGATGGATCTTTGACGACTGCCATGACATCGAGGCCCCGGTCGCGGAGCTGGATAGCAATCTGTCCGCTTAGCATCTCGTCGAGGAGAAGCGGCTGGCCTGAGCGGTTAGCGGGCAAGCAAGTCGCGTTGGTTCCGCCAAGCCAGCTCGGCGTTGGTCTCGGCGAGAGACGCGGCGGCGATCTCGGCGTCGATGTCGTCGGAATGGCTGGCCCAGTAGCTCAAAGCCGTGCGAACCATTCGCAGGGGCGCCCCGGTGTTGTCGACCACGACGGCGAGAACCTCCTTGTCATCCAGCTCGGATTCAATCGCACGCGCCTGCTTGACCGCTGCGATCAATTCCCATACGTCAGGACCGCCCGCTACGCCAGCGCGACGCCCGGTCGGCCCATCGCGAAAGACGATGCCAGGGTGCTCGATCATCCGTAGCGCCTCATCAACGAGGAGGTTGGCGGCACTGGAAACGGAGAGCCCGGGGCGCGAGGAAGCGAAGCTGACGAGCCGTTGGGCGACGCGCCCATCGAAACGCACTGGTGTCGGAGACTTTCGTGCCATCAACTACAGTGTAGTCGAACTGACTTGCCGAAAGTGGGCGAAGCTAGAACATGTACTCCAACTCCACGTCCGCGAGGCCAGCGGCCTTGAAACGATGTCGGCACGAGGTTGCTCAGTTGGCGATACTCGACGGGTCACGGGTGTAGATCCTGCTTCATGAGTTCGTTGCTCTCGAAAGAACCTACGCCTGTCGACTTTTACACAAGAGGATGGACACCACCGCTTCCGGCGTCCCAGCCGCGAGAACGTGGAAAAAGGAGAAAGCCATGGAAGATAGCCGCCGGGAATACAGCTCTATCCGCCTCGAGCAATCGGACGAAGTCTTGACCGTCATCATGGCGCGACCCGAAAAGCGCAACGCGGTGGACGCAACCATGTCGGACGAGCTCGCCCGGGCATTCGATTACTTCGAAGACTCCAACAAACTGTCCGTGGCGGTTCTCTACGGCGACGGCGGCACCTTTTGCGCGGGAGCTGACCTCAAAGCGATCGGAACTCCTCGGGAGAACCGGGTCACTTCGAGAGGACATGGACCAATGGGACCGACGCGTATGACACTGTCCAAACCGGTCATCGCCGCTGTGGAAGGCTACGCCGTCGCTGGAGGTCTCGAGCTTGCGATCTGGTGTGATCTCCGGGTCGTCGCCGATGACGCCGTATTCGGAGTTTTCTGCCGCCGGTGGGGTGTTCCCCTCATCGACGGGGGTACCGTCCGACTTCCGCGTCTGATCGGCACCAGCCGGGCGCTTGACATGATCCTTACCGGCAGGCCCGTCGGCGCTGCAGAAGCGGCGGAATTCGGACTTGCCAACAGAGTCGTGGCGCCAGGCCAAGCTCGCCAGGAGGCGGAGACTCTTGCCGCCACGCTGTGTGCGTTCCCTCAACGCTGCCTCCGCAACGACTTGCGCTCCGTGCACTACGAGCACGGTCGTGACGAAGCCGATGCCATGACCTTCGAGCTATTGGTAGGCCGTGAATCTCTCGCCGCTGGCGCTTCCGACGGCGTGGCACGTTTCACTGCAGGAGCCGGCCGTCACGGCCTGTAACGACGGGCGTCTGGTCGACGGACCCCGGCAATCGCCCAGTTCGGCCGAAAAAGGTCTGGGTGAGGACCTGCTGATATGCTCCCGATGCAGACGCGAGTCCGCGAACGCAAATGATCCACTCTTGTGTCTATTTGGTGATATCATGGGTCGATTACTTCCCCGACTACACAGGAGTCACCTTGGCAGCCAAACTCGTAGTGACCGCCAGCAAAGGCGGCAGCCGCATATCTCTCGTAGGTACCAGCGGAACAGAGCTACTTGGATCAAAGACCTTTGACGAGCCTCGCGCTAAGGGCGCGACGCTGAGATCGCTCAAGAGCCTTCTCGGTGAGGACATCGTCGTCGAAGACCACACGCTCTCCGATGGACGTGCTAGCCGACTGGCTAAAGGTGCCCCAGTGGCGCCTTCGGCGCCAGTTGTCGTTGAGGAAGCCCCACAGCCCAAGGCTCGAGTCCGAGCAAAGTCCGCAACCAAGGCTCCAGCGAAGTCATCCCCCAAGGCTCCCGCAAAGGCCGCTGCCAAGACTCCGTCGAAGCCAGCCGGCCGTTCCCGCAAACAAGCCGCCAAATAGCCACCGAAATACCCGTCGTCCACCGGCGGGGGTTCCATCGGAACCAGCGATCCAAGCAAGTATCACGACAAGCCAAACCTTCAAGGTTTGGCTTGTCGTATTCTCGCGCCTCGTCATGGCTAACGTCGGTGTCCGTGCCCCTTGAGTTCGTCCCGCCAGACTTCGCTGTGCCTATGAGTGCCGTCCTAGGTGACCTTCGCTTGGAGCCGCTCGGACCAAAGCACAACGCCGCCGACTACGTCGCGTGGACGTCGAGCATCGACCACATTCGGGCGACGCCTGGGTTCCCCTCAGGCGATTGGCCTGCCTGGATGACCTCCGCCGACAACCTACGAGACCTACAGATGCACGCCGAGGACTTCGCCCTGCGGAAAGGCTTCACCTACACGGTGCTAGACGCAGCGGGCAAAGTGGTCGGATGTGTCTACATCTACCCGTCCAAGACTCGCGGTATTGATGCGAGCGTGCGGTCGTGGGTCACTTCGGAGTGTGCACACTTGGACTTGCCTCTCGCTGAGGCAGTTCGTGGCTGGCTTGTCTCGGACTGGCCGTTTCACTCTATCGACTATCGGGAGCCTTAGCGTTATGCGAAAGATCGTCTGGACGATGTCGGTGTCGGTCGACGGCTACATGGAAGGCCCGAACCACGACATCAGCTGGAGCAAAGTTGACGATGAAGTCCACCAGCACATGAACGACTGGATAGGCGCTGCGAGCCTCCTTATCGAAGGACGCGTGACCTACGAGCTCATGGCGGACTTCTGGCCTACCGCCGACATGGACCCCGACGCCCCGCCGACAATTGCCGAGTTCGCCGGAATTTGGCGGTCCATTCCGAAGATCGTCTACTCACGCACCTTGCAGCGCGCCGAATGGAACGCCACCATCGCACGCAACGTCGTGCCTGCGGAGATACTCGCACTCAAAGCTCAAGCCGGCGGCCCCGTGGTCCTCGGCGGCTCCAAGCTTGGCTCCGAATTCGCCCTCCACGACCTGATCGACGAATACCGCCTATACGTACACCCGGTCGTGATCGGCCGCGGCACACCCGCCTTGACGCCCTCGAACGCACACGTCCCACTTAACCTCGCCGAAACCCAGCGCTTCGGTAGCGGCGTGGTTCTATTGAGATACGAAGCGCACCACGGCACAGGACCCGCTGCCGCCGACTAGATCAGATCATTGGACGGATTTCGTCTGCCCCCCGTCGACAACGACATGGGTCGCATTGATCCCCATCGCGGCAGGGCTGGATATGAAGGCAACCACCTGCGCTACCTCGCGCGCTGTGACTAGCCGGCGGAACGGGAACTGTCGCACAAGGCTCGTCCAAAGCTCGGGCTCAGACACTCTTACCCGGTCCCAACTGCCTCCCTCCCAGAAGGTCGCACCGGGGGAGACCACGTTCGCTCGGATCCCCTGACGTCCGAGGGTTTGTGCCAGTTCGTTGGCAAGGACGCGCTGTGCGGCTTTTGCAGGTCCGTATCCCGATGGCCGGGCACCGGGGCGTGCGAACCACTGGACGCTCGCCGTGGAACCTATGAAGACGATGCTCCCGGCGTCGCTCGCTCCCAGCGCGTCCAGCGCAGCGTCGACCACGCGGACGGGCGCAAGAAGGTCAGTGGTGAGAGTCCTCATCCAGCCTTCCTCGCCGACCCCGGCGAAGCCACTCGCGCAATGCACGTAGACGTCGAGACCCCCAAAGGCCCCTACTGTTTCCTCCACGAAAGCTTTCGTGTCCGACGCGTCGGTGAGGTCCGTCCTGCGGGCGAACACGGACCCAGGAGCACCGAAGCCTTCAAGGTATCGGCGCGCGCCATCTAGGGCGTCGGCAGTTCGGCCGCAAACAGACACGGAGGACCCCTCCTCC
>JAKCEB010000251.1 GCA_021838305.1 Actinomycetes bacterium
GCGTTGTTGACCCAGATGTCGAGGCGCCCGGACCTTTCGAGCGCCATGTCGGCTGCCGCCACGAGCGAACCTGTATCGGTTATGTCGACGCGCAACGACCGATGCGGCCCGGCAGGGCTGGGCGGCAGGTCGGCGGCAACTGCGGCGGCTCCCTCCCCGTCGACGTCGGTTACGAGAACCGACGCTCCTGCCTCCGCCAAACGGTGCGCTACTCCCGCTCCGATCCCTCTTGCGGCGCCGGTCACGACGGCGCTCCTACCTTCCAGAGACCAAAGTTCCGAAAGACTGCGATCCGAGAAGTCTGCGATTGCCATGGTTCTCCTGGGTCTAGGTTGCGAGGTAGCCGCCGTCGACCGCCAGCGCATGGCCGAGGACGAACGAGGACGAGTCGCTGCAAAGCCAAAGGGCAGCGTCGGCGATCTCGTCGGGGTGGCCGAAGCGGTGCAGCGGGGTGAGCCTTTGGGCCACGTCTCCCGGGTCTCGGTGGCGGGTCGCTATTGCGTTGCGAAGCATCGGCGTATCGATCGCCCCCGGGCAGATCGCATTGATGCGAATCCCCGAGGATGCGTAGTCGATAGCGGCGCTCCTGGTCAGGCCGAGGACGCCGTGCTTCGACGCGGTGTACGCCGGCTGGTTCGGTTGAGGCCTGAAGGAATTGGTGGAGGCTATGTTGACGATCCGCCCCCCTTTGGCCGAGGCGAGCATCGCCTTGATCTCGTGCTTCATGCAAAGAAACACTGACCGGAGATTGACCCTGATCATCCTGTCGAACTCGTCGTCCTCGCAGTCAGCGAGTGGTCCACGTTCGAACTCGATAGCTGCAGCGTTGACCGCGCAGTCGAGTCCGCCGAAGCGGTCGACAGCCACAGCGACCATCGCCTCGACGTCAGGCGCTGATCCGACGTCAGTTGCCACGAACACGGCGTCGGCCCCGGCGCGGTGCGCCTGCTCCACGGCGAGCTCGCCGCGTTCTGTGTTGACGTCGGCGACCACTAACGAAGCGCCGTTCTCCGCGAACCGGCGGCAGATCGCCAAACCCATCCCGCCGGAGCCGCCAGTGACTATGGCCGTGCGACCCTCCAGGGTCCGTTGCGCGCTCATGGCCAACTCTATATCCGCGATTGCTCGGACGCCCAAATAACTTGGCGAGAGCACCCGTATACTCGCCGCTTGAGAGTACTCGCCCGCCGGGAGGTCTTATGACGCTGTCCGATCCGAAAGAGTTCCACGTCGACATCCCAGACAACGAGCTCGACGATTTGCGGAAACGTCTAACGAGCGCGCGTTGGGCTGACGACTTCGGCAACGAAACGTGGCGTTACGGGGTGGAGCGGTCGTGGCTGGCCGAAATGGTGCGCTACTGGGTCGACTCCTACGACTGGAGACGCCACGAGGCCGACATCAATCGCCTGCCCGCCTACATCGTCGAGATCGGGGGGATGCCGATACATTTCGTCCACGTGCGGGGCAAGGGAGGGCCGGCGCTACCCCTCGTCGTTTCCCACGGGTGGCCGTGGACGTTCTGGGACATGAATAAAGTGATCGGGCCGCTCAGCGACCCAGCAGCCCACGGAGGCGACGCGGCTGACGCGTTCGACGTGGTCGTCCCATCCCTGCCAGGTTTCGGGTTCTCCTCGCCGCTGCGGCGCCCCGGCGTCGACGTGGCGGTGATCGCCGACACTTGGGCAGAGCTGATGAGCGACATTCTCGGCTACAAACGTTTCGGCGCCTACGGCGGGGATTGGGGGGCAATGGTGTCCGCTCATCTCGGCCACGCCCATCCCGACAAGGTGGTAGGGGTGGAGCTGAGCATGCTGGTAGTTCCCGGAGTGTCGCGGAGGGACATCAAACCCGGCGACTGGGCACCCGAGGAGACTTGGATGCTCGACCGCATGGCCGAAACCGAGCCGGCCATCAGGAGCCATCTCGCCGTGCACATCTGCGATCCACAGACTCTCGCCTACGCCCTCGCAGACTCGCCGCTAGGCACGGCGGCGTGGCTTTGGGAACGTCGACGGGCTTGGAGCGACTGCGGAGGCGACGTCCTGTCGGTATTCAGCCGCGACGAGCTGATCACGAACGCCGCCATCTACTGGCTCACGGGCACTGTCACCTCCTCGATGCGCCTCTACAGCGAGCACATGCGCCGTCCGTGGCCGCTTCGGGCTGGGAGCGCGCCGGGTATCGCGGCGCCAACCGGTTTCGCTATCTTCCCGAAGGATCTGGTGTTCCTGCCAAGGTCGGTGGCCGAAGCGCACTGCGACCTGCGACGCTGGAGTGTCATGCCTCGGGGAGGACATTTTGCCCCGGCGGAGCAGCCGGACCTGCTCGTAGAGGAGATACGCGCTTTCTTCCGCCCGCTGCGCTCAGCTCAGGTGCAGTAGCCGTAGGGATCGATGGTCCCTTTGCGCAGACCGGATATCACCCAGGAGTTGTTCGCCTCGTTCATGTAGGCGGCGGCGCACGGGTCGGCGATGGCGATGATTTTCGCTCCCGGACAAACGCCGGCAACGTTCTCGCAAGTCATCGCCTGGTGGCCAAGGGCGTTGCCGGGGCACTCGAAGACGAACCCCGGCGCCGAATGGGTGGAGAGGTACGTGATTGCGGGCCCGCAGCCGTAGCTGCTCGGAGTGGCAGCCGGTGCCGTAGTCGTGGCGGGTGCGGGTGTTGTGGCGGGGGGAGCCGTAGTCGCGGGCGTCGGCGGCCGGGTTGTGGCTGGGGTAGGTGGGGTCGTGGGCGCCGGGGTTGTGAGCGGCGGGGTGGTGGGTGGCGGTGTGGTTGGCGTCGTGGTTGTCGACGGGACAGGCCGGGCCACGGTTGACGGGACCGGGGGGACAGCCGAGGTTGTGGTCGAGGAGACAGCGACGCTGGCCAACTCGACGTGGCGCGACGATGAGGAGGACAAAAAGTGGCCGGCCGCCACGGGTACCAAGGCAGTCAAGGAGATCAACCCGGCGATGGCCGACGCTCGAATCCGATCGCGAGCGACACGGCGGCGCGGTTGCTGACTGCTCACTTCGAGGCTATCGGCGCCTCCCGGCGCGGCGCTGAAGCCTCGCTGCTCTAAAGGCGCATCGAGTGCCGAAGTGCGAAACGGCGGCCCAGCGAGCCGCTCGATCCCCGGCCGGTACCCTTGAGGAAGTGAGAGTGTCACGTCGGGCCCGCAGCGAGTCGGGCGGAGACCGTGGCCACCAGGGCACCTCCACAGTGCTCGTCGCAAGCGCGGCA
>JAKCEB010000041.1 GCA_021838305.1 Actinomycetes bacterium
CGCGGCTCGCTCCTCGCAGCTTCTACGACTTGGTCGTAGAAGTGGCGCTGATACGTCCGGGGCCTATACAGGGAGGGTCGGTCCACCCCTATATTCGCCGACGTAACGGCACTGAAGCTGTCACTTACCTGCATCCGCTTTTGGAAAAAAGTTTGGCGAAGACTCTCGGAATCCCACTTTTCCAGGAACAGTTGATGCAGATGGCGATCGACGTAGCCGGCTTCAGCGGAGCGGAGTCCGACCAGTTGCGCCAAGCCATGGGTTCCAAGAGGAGCCTTGACAAGATGCAGCGGATACGCGCACGGCTCTACGAGGGTATGGGCGAGCGGGGGATAACCGGTGAGGTGGCAGACGCCATCTGGGACAAGATGGTGGCGTTCGCCAACTACGGGTTCCCGGAGAGTCATTCGGTGAGCTTCGCATACCTGGTCTACTCGTCCGCCTGGCTCAAATGCCACTACCCGGCTGCCTTTTGTGCCGGTCTCCTGGACGGCCAGCCGATGGGGTTCTGGTCCCCGCAGACCATCGTCTCAGACGCCCGCCGCCACGGCGTAGAGGTACGCCGACCGGATGTCAATCTGAGCCGGAGCGCATCCGTTCTCGAGGCGTGCTCGTCAAGCGGGAAGGAAACAGCGGCGGTCCGGATGGGATTGACGTACGTCAGGGGAATGGGGAAGGAAGCAGCAGATCGCGTTGTCGGAGGTCAACCCTATCTCGACATGAAAGACTTCCTGCGCCGCAGCGGACTTGATCGAACCCGGGCCGAGGCACTTGCCACCGCCGGGGCATTTGACAGTTTCGGAGTCAGCCGCCGGAGCGCTTTGTGGGGTGCGGGGGCGATATCGCCGGTCGGAGCCTCCCGAAACGGCACCGCATCCCTTGAGGGGTTGCTTCTTGGGGTTGACGCCCCAACCCTGCCCGGAATGGCCCCAGTGGAGACCAACCGGGCGGACCTGTGGTCCACCGGTCTTTCAACAGACAGTTACCCGACGCAGTTCCTGCGACCGGCCCTTGAAGCAGCAGGGGTTTTGACAGCTGCCGGCCTTGCCGGAGCAAGAGCCGGCGAGAAGGTGACAGTCGCAGGGGTGGTCACGCACCGCCAGAGGCCTGCGACGGCGCAAGGGGTGACTTTTATCAATCTCGAAGACGAGACCGGACTCATCAACGTGGTCTGTTCGGCCGGAGCTTGGGCACGCTACCGCAAAGTTGCCCGTTCCAGCCCGGCGCTATTGGTGAAAGGGCGACTGGAGCGCGCCGACTCTGTGACCAATGTCATTGCTGAACGTATAGAGGCCCTGTCTTTTGCCGGTGCGGTGCTGCCCACGTCTAGGGATTTCCGTTAAAACCTTCACAGCTGATTCCAAGATTCTGTTAGGGCGGTTCATAACTGGCTTCACGACACTTGACACATGTCCAACCACCGAATCACGGCTCGCGACGCCGGCCTTGCAAAGGTATCGAGAATAACCCGCTGGACCCTTGCCGCCGCCGGGGCCGCGACAGGCGTCTTCTCCATCCTCGCCGCCGACTCGTTCTCGGGCCACACCACGGCGCAGGCATCCTCTACAACCGCGCAGGCATCCGGCGCTACGGCTTCGAGCGCAAGCTCCAGTTCGGCAAGTCAATCCTCGTCTTCGGGTTCCAGCCTCGTACCGTCTTCGACGCCCGTATCATCGTCTGCTGCGGCGCCCACCGTTGTATCAGGTGGATCCTGACCCGTACCAACGACATGATCGACGAGCGTTACATGAACCCTGGGGCTGAGACAACTTCCGAGGCGATGCGGTCAGGCCAACCCAGGCTGCTCGGGAAGCCTGCAGCGACGACGCTTGGCGACCATCTGGCCCGATATGGAACCCTCCCTCTCTCCAAGGCGGCCTCACTGGTCGAAGAGGTGCGAGCGTCCGGGTTGCGGGGCCGAGGCGGGGCGGGTTTCCCGACCGCCGTCAAGCTCGAGTCCGTCGCAGCGAACTCGCGCCGCCAGGCTCCTGTGGTCGTCGGGAACGCAACCGAAGGAGAACCTGCCAGCGTGAAAGACAAGGTTCTCTTGCGAAGCGCCCCCCACCTGGTGTTGGACGGCCTGATCTCTGCGGGTGTGGCGCTCGGCGCGGGCAAGGCGATTATCTGCATCGAACGAAGGGACACCCAGAGCGCCCAATCAGCGCGCAACGCTATCGCCGAGCGCTCCCGCTGGGATCCGCTAGGAGTCGAAATCGCACTTACCCCGTCGCGCTACGTGGCAGGCGAGGAGACCGCTCTGGTGTCATGGTTGAACGGTGGGGACTCACGGCCCACGTTCGTGCCGCCGAGACCATCAGAGCGGGGAGTCATGGGGTTGCCCACGCTCGTCGACAACGTCGAGACCTTGGCCAACATCGCTCTCATCGCGCGCCACGGAGCTGCCGGTTACCGCCTCGCAGGCACATACGACGACCCGGGCACAGCGCTGATCACCGTGCGCGGAGCGGTATCGCAACCCGGCGTGTACGAGCGCGAGTTCGGTGTACCTGTCGCATCGTTGCTTAGCGACGCCGGCCTTCAGGCTGCAACCGGCGTGCTGTTCGGCGGGTACTTCGGTACGTGGGTAACCCCGCACGAAGCGGAGCAGGCAGCCTTCTCGAGGGAATCGCTTCGAGGGTTCGGAGCGTCACCGGGATGCGGCCTCGTAGCGGTCATGCCCGCCGAGCAGTGCCCGCTTCAGGAGGTGTCGGCCGTGCTCGCATGGCTCGCCGCGAACTCCGCCGGCCAGTGCGGACCGTGCGCCAACGGACTGCCCGCCATGGCAAGCGCATTCGCCGGCCTCGAGGCCGGGGACCCGAACGGCAGGTCGGCTAATCTTCTGAACCGCTGGTCGACGATGATCGCCGGCCGCGGTGCTTGCAAGCTCCCTGACGGGGCGATCCAGTTCGCGCGCAGCGCTACCCGGGTCTTTGCCGATCACATCGAACGCCATCGCCGCGTCGGGCCATGCCGCGTGAACCTCTCCCAGGTGCTTCCGACCCCGCCGCTCGGGGCATGGCGATGAAGCCCCTGTGCCGGGAGCCTCGGGGTGCCGACAAAAAGCGGTGTGTCGCAGCGTCTATCTCCGACAGGTCGCCGACGTGAGCGGCCCCTACAAGCGTCGCTGGGATGGCACTCTGTAGCTGTGCCCGTCGACGTGCCGCGCCCGACCGGAGCCCTGCGGCCGATAGAGCTTGCGACGGCGTCAGTCTTGGCCTCCCTCGCAGTGGTACTAACGGTCGCGGGCTGGTTCCTTCCTCACCTCGGTGTCATCGCCGCCCTAGCGGTTGTGCCGCTCGGGGTAGTAGCTCATCGCCATCGCCTCCGGGCTCTCCTCGTGGCGACATTCAGCGCCTCGGTTCTGTGCTTCTTGGTGGCGGGAACCGGAGCTGTCACCAATATCATCGAGTGCGCAGCCGTAGGCGGCCTTGTCGGTGTGGCGAAGCGTCGCGGTTGGCATCCCGCAGCCCTCTTCGCCGGCACAGCGGTCATCGGTCCGGCCCTCGGTCTCGCCAGCGTCGCTATCCTCGCAGTTCTCGGATCTCTGCGGAAGTTGACAATTCTGCAGATTCGCAACACATGGATTGGCGTGCGTCGCATTCTCAGCCTCGCCATTCCGCAGGGAGGCGCCATCTCGACGCTCAATCATTTCGTCGACGCAGCACTTCGATTGTGGTGGGTGACAGTCTTTGCGATCGTCGTCCTGGCGACCGTCTGGCTGTCGCTCGTAGCGTGGCTCCTGCTCGGACCGGTGCTCGAACGACTTTCGTGGATCAGCGCAGAGGATCGCCTCGACGAACCTGGCCGGCATCGCGCCGACCCGGGACCGCTCGGCGCCGGCGATCCTGCACCGGTGCCGGCTTTCCTCGAAGACGTCTCCTACGCGTACCCTGGCGCGGAAGGTCTTGCGGTCCGAGGTGTCTCCCTCGCCGTTCCTCCTGGGCAGATGGTTGCGCTTGTGGGTGACAACGGTTCTGGAAAGTCAACCTTGATACGACTTCTCGCAGGTCGCCGCCCGACCGGTGGAGTCGTGCGCCGCGAGGGGGCTGCGGGGCTCGGACGGCCCGGGGGCACGGCGCTGATAATGCAACATCCCGAGACCCAGGTGCTCGGGGTGCGCGTCGAGGACGACGTCGTTTGGGGGCTCACCGAGACCGCGGGCGTCGACGTCGACGGCCTCCTCGCTACCGTAGGGCTTGCCGGAATGGGCGGGCGCGAGACGGCGGGTCTGTCCGGAGGGGAACTGCAGAGGCTGGCCGTGGCTGCCTCCATGGCCCGAGAGCCGGCATTGCTTCTCTCCGACGAATCCACGGCCATGCTTGACGAGCAGGGACGGCGTTCGCTCAGCAACGTGTTGCGTTCGCTTCCAGGGCGAAACGGTACGACGGTCGTGCACGTCACGCACCGCCACGAAGAGGCGGAACTGGCTGACCAGATCCACCGTATGAGTTCTGGACAGCTCGTAGCGGACGAGAACGGCTCGGCGCAACGGCGCGAACGAGTCGACGACCTCCCCTCGCATGGGGGACATGTCTCGGAGCGCGAGTCGGTCGAGCCCCGCAGCCCCCGGGTCGTGCCTAGCGGGGCAGCCCCACTGCGGGTGGTCGACGTGAGCCACACGTACAGCCTCGGGACGCCCTGGGCCAACCAGGCGCTGAGCCACGTCAACCTCAACATCGATGCCGGCGAAGGGGTGCTCGTCGTAGGCGACAACGGCTCCGGCAAATCGACCTTGGCATGGGTACTCGCGGGCCTGCTCAGACCGAGCAGAGGCGCGGCATTTCTCGGGGACCAGCCCGTCTTGGACCAGGTCGGGTCGGTGGCTGTCGCATTCCAGCACGCCCGCCTGCAGTTGCAACGCTCGAGCGCCGGCGCGGACATACGCGCGGCGGGGGCATGCGACGACGCCTCGGCTCGCTCGGCGTTGAACGCCGTGGGCTTGGATCCTTCGGAGTTCTTCGAGCGAAGGGTCGACGCCTTGAGCGGCGGCCAGCAGCGGCGGGTAGCTCTCGCCGGACTGCTCGCATCCCGTCCGTCGGTCCTCGTATTGGATGAACCTTTCGCAGGCCTGGACGCGTCCGGCCGGGATGGCGTCGCGGATCTGCTCGGAGCGCTACGTCGCGAGCGGGGAGTTACGGTCGTGATCATCTCCCACGACATGGAAGGCACCGAGCGGATTGCCGAGCGAGTAGTACGCCTTGAAGCAGGTCGAGTCCTTTCGGACGTCTCGAGGGGCATGCTCCGCCGATGACTGGGACTGCATCGCGGACGACCCGCTCCGATCGGGCGCATCGGGGCACCCAGATCAACTTTCTCCGCGAGGTCAAAGTCGACTCCCCGATCCATCGAATGTGGGCGGGAACAAAGATCATTGCGATCGCCGGGATCAGCTTCACGGCGGTGTACTACCCGACGTGGGGCTCGCTCGGCCTGCTCACGGCGTTGCTTCTCCTCACAACCTTCGCCGCTCACATTCCGCGCGGCGCCTGGCCGCGTCCCCCACTGTGGTTCTGGCTGACGGTGATCGCTGCCGGTCTCCTAGCGTCGATCGCCGGCGGCTCTCCCTACCTCGATCTTGCCGGGACGAAGCTCGGTCTAGGTGGCCTCGACGCCTACGTGCGCTTCGTGGCGACAGGGATGCTCCTGCTGCTCGGCGCCGCGGTCCTCGGCTGGACGACGTCGCTCGCCGATATCGCTCCCGCGATATCGAGCCTTCTCCGACCTCTACGTCTCGTTGCATTCCCTGTCGACGAGGTAGCGGCATCGATCGCACTGTCGGTGCGCAGCCTTCCGCTACTCGTGGGCGAGATGCGGGCCCTGCTCGCTTTGCGCAAGCTTCGCCCCCAGACGGCGAAGCCGGGGATGTCCAGCCCGGAAAGACGGTTCGTGCAGCTCGTCGACCTGCTTGTGGCCGCGCTCGCGGTGTCGGTACGGCGCTCCGGGGAGATGGCAGAGGCGATCACGGCCAGAGGTGGAGTCGGGGCGATTTCGACCCGGACACGTCGCGCCGGCCCGTTCGACGTCGCCGCGTTGGTCGTCCTGGCGGTTGTCTGCTACGCCGCGAGCTCGTTTCCAACCTGATCGACCGGCACGGATCGCGACGAATCAGATGACAGCGATGCACCGGCATTTGCTCCTGCTACCAGGCCCAGAGCGATCCACTCCCGCGCGCTCAGCGTCTGGCCAAGCACGACGAGTCCAGCGAGCGCTGCGAACGCCGGCCCGAGGCTGAGCATCACCCCGAATCTCCTGGGGCTCACTCGGCGCAGCGTCAGGAGGTCCATGCTGTAGGGGATGATCGACGACAATGCGCCGACCCCGGCACCTATCGCCAGGACCCGCGGCGCGAAGAGTGCGGTTCCCCGCGTGATCAACCCGAACGGCGCTATCGCAAGGGCTGCGACGCCCAACGCCCAAGTCAAACCATCGAGAGACGAGAAGCGCTTTCCTGCCTGCTGGCTCGCCAGAATGTAGCCGGCCCAGAAGGCGCCCGCCAGCAGCGCGAAGGCGACGCCGGCGGGATTGAGCACGCTGCCGACCCCGGTGCCCAGAAGTGCCACCCCACATCCAGCGACGCAAGCCCATGCAACGTCGCGACGATGCCGGGATGTGACAAGCGACAGGCAAAGCGGCCCGGAGAACTCGATGGTGACAGCGACGCCTAGTGGAATCCGCGATATCGATTCGTAGAAGGACAGGTTCATAGCGGCGAGGTCGAGGCCGAAAAGGACAATAACCCCGAAGTGTCCCCTGAGGGGGAGGCCCTTCTTTCCCCGCAGGAGCAACGTTCCGGCGATCATCGCGGCACCGGCGAAGAAGAGTCGGAGAGTCGTAGCTCCCTGCGGACCCACCGACGCGAAGAGCTTCGTGGCGAGCGCTGCGCCCACCTGGACGGACAAGGCGCCGAAAGCCACCATCGAAAGTGGGGGAACACGCCCGGGCCATCTCCGCCAGTTCACCCCCCGAGACTAAGACTCCTGGGGAGATTGCGACCACGCGCCGTCCGCAGCAGCTCCATATCCCACCACGGAGTCAAGCTGACCCGCTCCGCAGGGCGTGAACCGCAGATAAGCAAGGCGGTGCCCCGCGGCTGCTGGCTGACGGCGTCGAGGGGAAGGCGACGTTGACGTTGGCTTGACCAGGTCACGCTTGGGGCGCCCCTCGAAGGCGACCAGATCGGGTTGCGGGTGACGCTCATCGACGGGACGTCGATCTCGCCGCCTAAGCGCGACACCAGGTCCAGGGTGGCCATGTCGGCGATCCCGGGCAGCACGACCTTCGCGCCGAACAACGACAGCAGCCCGGCCGCCGCATCCCCCCAGCGTTGGCGGGCCTGTGAAAGATCCTGCAGGCAGGCGAACGTCACGACTCCCTGGCTTCCTCCCTCGCTCAAAAGCGCAGGCAGGTCCGGGATCGGCGCGATGTTCGCCAGCTCGTCCAACACCATCGTGAGTGGAGGTTTGCCGGGCCGCCACGACGAGTAGCTTCCGGCTCGCACTTGGTCCAATAGCGCTACTACCACCGGGGCGACGAGGTCCTGGTGGCGGGCAGGGGCGCACACGTAGACGGTGTCGCTTGTTCCGGCCAACTCGAAGGGGTCGAAGTTGACCGGACTGGATCGGTCCAGGACCTGCTCGGAGCGGTAAGCGGCGAGGATGCCGGCCGCCGACGACCAGATTCCCGACATTTCTCGGGGGTCGGTCGAGCGCAGCCCGTGAAGGACGTCGCTGCCGAGGCGTATCCCGTTCAGAGCGAGGACCGAGGACGGCTCTTCCAGGTCTTGGCGTAGAACCCAGCTGAGCACCGTCTCGATCCCCGACGCGCGCAGGAACGAGGCGTGCAGCAGCGGAGCCAGAAGTGCCTCGGCGCGCTCGGTCCAGTGGTTGGACTCGCCGCTTCGCCCGGAGGGCCGGGCCGCGCCCGACATGCAACGGGCTATCGACAGCGACTCGTCCCAGGTTCGAGCTGAAGCGACCGGTGACCAACGAACCAGTTCCAGCCCGGGAAGAGTCCCAAGCGCTCCCGTCGGATCGAACAGCCAGCACTTGCCTAGCCGCGAACGCTCTGCGACCGTGGCGGCCAGCACATCGGGCTTCGTGCTCGTAACGACGACAGGGCCCGGTGCGAACAGCACATTCGGAATCGCCAGAGACGACGTCTTTCCGGACCGGGGCGGCCCGAGGACTAGAGCTGATTGCTGGGCGTCGGCAAGGGCGAGGCCACCGGAGACGGTTCCTACGAAGAGGCGCCCACCGGCGGCCGAGGAATCCTCGCGGAGAAATTCGAGCTGGTCGGGCACGCGTCGGGGGCTCGCCGGGTGATGCGCCGCAGTTAGCGGGCGGCGACGGTCAAAGCTTCAATCTGGCTCAGAAGCTTGCCCATGACCTCGTCTTGAGCCTCGAGGTGCTTTTGGATTGCAAGTGCCTCGTGCAGGACTGCGTCGGCGTCGTTGTACGTGTCCTCCGCCCGCTTGTCGGCCGCCTTGGCCTGGATGTTCTGGCCGACGATGATCACAGGCAGCAGGACGAGCTGCAAGAACGTCTGTGCGATCCAGGCGATGATTATCAGCGCGTTCGCCGAGGCGAACGCTGACGGTGCGCTCACCAAAGCTATGGCGGTGAAGATGTAGGCGCACCACATGGTGCCGACCGCCATCGTGATGCCTAGGCCCACCCGGGAATTCACACGGACCATCAGCTTTGGATGGTTGAGCGGCACCTGGTCGATGGTCTTCGAGGGCCCGGCAGCGTTGCGTGTTGCGATGTGGGGATGCGGGATGTGCTCGTAAATGGCGGACATGACAGAGTTTGCCATGTCGGACTTCCAATTGGTAGTGGTTTCGACCCCGAAGTGCCGGATCGCTCACGCTGAAGATGCTGCTCCAACTTCGCTGACGATCGTGCCCCATCCACGCTGGAACGCCCGTAGTGTGTAGCGATGCAGCGCTGCTTGATGACCATACACGCCCATCCCGACGACGAAGCCTCTAAGGGGGCGGGCACCGTCGCCATCTACCACGATGCGTCCGTGCGAACCGTTCTCGTCACCTGCACCGGCGGCGAGGAGGGCGACATTCTCAACCCGGCGATGGACCGCGACGACGTCAAGGCGAACCTCGCAGCCGTCCGTCGAGGCGAACTTCAGGCCGCTGCGGAGATAATCGGATACGACGAGGTTGTGATGCTCGGCTACCGGGACTCGGGCATGGCGGACTCGCCCGCCAACTCTGACCCCCGAAGCTTTGCCGCAGCTCCCCTCGACGAGGCGGTAGGACGCCTCGTCGAAGTGATAAGGCGCGAGCGCCCGCAGGTCATCGTGACTTACCAGAAGGACCAGAGTTGGTACCCGCATCCTGACCACTTGAAGGTCAACGAGATCAGCGAGATCGCATTCGACGCTGCCGCAGACCCTGACCTTTATCCGCAGGCCGGAGAGCCGTGGCAGGCGGCGCGCCTCTGCTACGTCCGCTGGTCGGTCAAGAGGATGCGGGCGACGCATGAGAAGTTTCTCGAGCTGGGGATGGAATCCCCTTTCACGGACGAGAGGATGGCCCGCGTCCTTGCTTCGGAAGAGCGTGATCAGGCGGCCGACTCGAACAGACTGCCTATCGTGATAGTTGACGTGTCCGCGAGGTCGAACGTGACACGCGAGGCGCTTCTCGCCCACGCAACGCAGGTGGACCCGACCTCACCTTTCTGGTTCGGACTGCCGCCCGAGGTTTCAGACGCCCTCTACCCCTTCGAGGAGTACGAGGTCGCCCGGGATGTCACCGGCATCGACCCGAGCGGCGATGACCTCTTCGCAGGGGCCGACGCCGCTTTCGCCGGCGGGCGGAGTCATGGCTGACTCCGGTCCAGGTGTCCCCGATGCCCCCTCGGCGTCGAGCAGCTGGGCGTCGAGCAGCTGGGCGTCGAGCAGCTGGGCGTCGGAGGCTGCCGAGCAGTACCGCTTGCTTCCCGACGCCGGCGAGGTCAACGGAACAGTAAATTTTTCCGTGGTCGTCGCCCCTCGAAGGGAAGTGTCGTTTCACTGGAGCTACGAAGCCGGCAAACCAGTCGGCGGGGGCGCAGGGTTGCATCCCGAAGCGCAACTGTCGCTCCGCGCAGACGCACACGACGCGGGTGAGATCCTGGCGAAACAGGTCCGCCCCGAGGTCGCGTTCATGCGCGGCCGGTTGAAGGCGACGGGGCAAGGTGACCTTCTATTGGCGTTCCTACGCTCGACGACTGAACGGCGCTTCGATGAGTGGCGTGAGACGGTCGGTTCCTTGGCACAGCTCGACCTGACCGCTTGACGTCCGACGCCGGCAGCGGGCGACATCCGCAGGTGGGCTCGGCGCCGGAGAACTTGCGAATGTCTCGTTCGATGACAGAGTTGAGCGACGCGGCGCTGGTCGTGACCATCGGTAGGTGGCACGACGACGCCCTGGCAGAGGTTTACCGCCGGCACGGCGGCGCAGTCTTCGCTCTCGCTAGACGAGTTCTGGGTGACCCGGCGCGCGCCGAGGAGGTGGTCCAGGAGGTGTTCGTCCGGCTCTGGAACCAGCCCGAGCGCTTCGACCCCGAGCGTGGCACCTTGCGGTCGTTCCTTCTCGCCCAGACCCACGGCCGCTCCGTCGACGTGATCCGGTCCGACCGCGCGCGGTCCGACCGGGAGCAGCGCCAGGCCCAACGCACCGCCGAAGCCGGTTACGACCTCGAACGGGAGGTCTGGGACTTGGCGGTCGCTGAAAAAGTGAGGGATGCTGTCATGGAGCTCCCCGAACCTGAACGGCGGGCGATCGAGCTCGCATACTTCGGCGGACGGACCTATCGTGAGGTAGCCGCCGAGCTGGACGCACCGGAGGGAACTATCAAGAGCCGGATCCGTAACGGACTCAAGAGGATGCGCCTATCACTGGCCGAGACATCCGCGAGCGTGGCATGGCCAGAATGATCGCCCACGCCGAAGCGGAGCAACTCCTCGGCGCCCTTGCCCTCGACGCGGTCGAAGCCGACGAACGCGAGTCGCTAGAGCTGCATCTAGAGACCTGCCCGAAATGTCGCGACGAGCTGCGCAACCATCTGGAGGTCGTCGGGCTTCTCGCCTACGCCGGTCAGGCTGCCCCGCCAGGCCTTTGGGACCGTATCGTTTCGGGGCTGAGCGACGAGGCCTCCGACGGGACGGGTGATCTCCAAGGGCCCGTTGAGGCCTTCATCCTCCCACGTAGGGCTGACGCAGCCACCGGCTCGCCGTTCCAGCACCGTCCGACTCCGGGGGCACGGGTCGCCCGGAGCACGCCTCGGGTCGCGCGCTCGCTTCGCGTGGCGAGCTTGGCGGCGGCTGCCTGCATAGTGGCGATCCTCGGTATTGCAGTCGCCCACCTGCAGGGACGGGTCAATACCTTGAGCGGGCAGCTCACCGCTGCAGGAAACCAGGCGACGATCGCCCAGGTCGACAGCGCTCTGAGCGTCCCGGGGGCCCGGAAGGTTGTCCTGGATTCTCCGGGAGGTCGGCCGGCGCTCGACGCTGTCATCCTCCCCGGGGGTGAGGGCTACCTTTACTCGATCACCCTCGCGCCACTTCCCCGTGACAAGACCTACCAGCTTTGGGGGGTCACTGGAGCTGTGACGATCTCCTATGGGCTGATAGGGGCGTCCCCGCAGCAAGTGGTTCCGTTCCGCGCCGCGACCGGGGTCATAGCTTTGGCGGTTACTGCGGAGGTGGCGGGAGGGGTCGACCAAAGCTCGAACGCTCCGGTCGCCGTCGGGGAGTTACGGTAGCGTCTCCGTCGAGCGGGGCAGTTGCGCCCTCTAGGGTGACGGCGGGTACGCCCTAGTCTTTTGCGGCGGTGTCAACGGCCCGTTTCGAAGCGGGCGCGCCTGTCGCGGCGTCGCAACGCCATTTCCACCAGCTCGTCGACGAGCACCGCGTAAGGGACGCCCGATGCTGCCCACACCCGAGGGAACATCGAGATAGGCGTGAATCCGGGAATGCAGTTGACTTCGTTTATCAGCAGGCCCCGCCCGTCGGTTTCGTAGAGGAAATCGACCCGGGCCATGCAATCCACCCGCAACGCGCCGCACGCCTCGATCGCGAGACGGCTCATTTCGGCGCAAACGTCGCCTCCGACGTCGGCTGGTACGTCGAGCCCGGCCGTACCCGAAACGTATTTGTCGTTGTAGTCATAGAACTCGCCGGTCGGTCTGACCTCGCCGGGCACTGACGTCCGCAACTCCGGCCAGCCGAGCACCCCGATCTCCAGCTCGCGCCCCGATATCGCCTCCTCGATGACGACGGCGCTGTCGTAGCGGAACGCGAGGGTCAGGGCCGACTGCAGAGCGTCGCCACTCATGACCTTGCTGATGCCGATGGACGACCCCATGTTGGCGGGCTTGACGAACACAGGCCAGCCAAGCGTCGCTTCGACCTCGCCAGGCGTCGTGTCGCCGGTCTGCTCCTCGCGGAGGTAGACGTATCGCGCCTGGGGAAGTCCGGCCGCCTTGAGAAGGGCCTTGGCGAGCCCTTTGTCCATCGCGGCCGCCGACCCGGCGACACCGGGGCCGCAGTAGGCGACTCCGGCGAGCTCGAGGAGCCCTTGGACGGTCCCGTCCTCGCCCATCGGTCCGTGAAGCAGCGGCAGCACGACAGTCGGCGCTTCAGGCGATTCGGTCTGCTTCGGCGAGGCCGTCGCTTCGGCCTGCCACTCGGTCATGAAGTTCGTACCCTGCTCCTCGAGAGTGAAATCGAGCACGGAGCGCTTCGAGCTCGAAGACAGAGGGACGCTTCGATTCGCCTCCCAGAGCACATCCGGGGAGGGGAGCGCCTCCGCATCGGAGGCGGCCGCGTCGAGTGCCGCAGCGGTGGTGTCGCACCAGGCGCCGCTCGTCGTGATCCCCACGATCCTCAGCTCGTAGCGTTCGCGGTCGACAGTCCTGATGACGTTGAGCGCGGACACACACGACACCTCGTGCTCGGCGGAGCGACCTCCGTAGAGGATTCGCAGGCGCGTCCTCACCCGGCCGCCCGGAGGCAGGAGGGGAGAAGGAGACAACCCGTGACCGTCATTGTCCCAAGGGTAGTTGCACCTGCCATGATCGAGGGCGATGATCTGGACACTTAGCGAGCTGGCGGCCTTAGTCGACGGGCAGCTCACCTTCCAGGCTGAGCGGGACGGGCAGCCAAGCGGCGCCGAGATCGCCGGCGGGTCGATCGACGTGGTCCACGTCTCCGGCGTGTCGATCGACACGCGTAGCCTTCGAGCCGGCCAGCTTTTCGTAGCGCTGAAAGCGGAGAGAGACGGTCACGACTACCTCGACGCAGCGTTCTCTGCCGGAGCGCCGGTAGCCATGGTCGAGCGGGGCAGGCCGCCGTCGTCGCTGCGAAACGCCGCAGCGGTCATAGAAGTGGCCGACACGGCCGTCGGCCTGTGGTCGATCGGCCGTTCGGCCAGGAATCGTCTTTCGGGGCCAGTGGTCGGTGTCACCGGGTCCGTCGGCAAGACGTCCACCAAGGACCTGGCAGCCGCAGCAATCGCGCCCGTCAAAAGCGTCGTGGCTAGCCCACGTTCCTACAACAACGAGCTCGGCTTGCCTCTTACGCTCGCCAACGCGCCCGAGGGTTGCGAGGTCGCCGTCCTCGAGATGGGAGCGCGAGGGCACGGCCACATCGCCCGCTTGTGTGAACTTGCCCGTCCCGACATCGGTGTCGTGACTGCAGTGGCGGAAGCTCACATCGAGATGCTCGGCGACCTCGACGGCGTCGCCCGCGCCAAGGGGGAGCTCGTCGAGGCTCTGCCGGCACGTGGGACAGCGATACTCAACGGCGACGACAGCCGCGTCAGGCGGATGCAATCGCGAGGGCAAGCCCGGGCGGTCTTCTACAGCGTCGCACCCGACGCCGCAGGTCGAGGCAGTGCCGATGTCGTAGCGGAGAATGTGACGCTGGACGACGAACTGCGGCCGAGGTTCGACTTGCGCTCACCTTGGGGACCCGCGCCAGTGCGCCTCGAGGCTCGAGGGCTGCACCAGGTCGCAAACGCCTTGGCCGCACTAAGCGTCGCGGGCGTCGTCGGCGTTGACATGACCACTGCCGCCGAAGCGCTACGCGAGGCGCCGATTTCGCCGCTTCGCATGGAAGTCCACCGAACCAAGTCCGGGGCGACCCTGATAGACGACTCCTACAACGCGAACCCTGCTTCGATGGCTGCTGCCCTTAGGGCTTTGAAGGCCGTTCCGGCCCGCCGCCGGGTAGCTGTGCTCGGAGCAATGGCGGAGCTCGGGGATTCGACGTTGTCCGAGCACCGCAAGATCGCGCTGATGGCGGCCGACTTGGGAATCGACGTGGTGGCGATCGGAACAACCGACTACGGCCAGACTCCTTTGGAGGATCTTTCGGAGCTTCTCGGTGCTCTAGGTGGGAGCGGGCGAGAAGTGGCGGTCCTGGTAAAGGCCAGTCGGGCGGCGGGGCTCGACGCCGTCGCCGCCCGACTGAAGGACGAGTTGTAAAAGGTCCCTACGGGATTGTCAGGAGCCCGTGTAGTCGGACGCCGGCCTGGCGAGCGTGGTCGGATTGAACGCCAAAGGGCTTCCCGATGCGTAACTGTTGGACTGCGTCCCCTGAATGCCCGGGTACTGGCCGAGGACGTAGTACAAGATGGCGGCGTGCTGCATCTCGACAGGTGCGATTGTTGCTGCCACGCCGATCGAGCTGGTCGCAGAAAGCGCAGGTATCGCCTTTTGATAAGTCTGTGCTGCGATGTTCTCGATCATAAGCGCCAACTGCGCGAGCTCTGCCGCGTTGGTGACCTTGGCGAACGCAGAGTTCACTGTCGGGGTGAGAGCCGGGTCGGTGGCCGTCACCGCCGCCTTGCCGGCGCCGGTCAGCGCGGAGTTCCACGCCTGGGCGTGTGCCATATGCTGCGACTTCGCCGTTTGAGCGAAAGTGACGACAGCAGGCGGTACCTTGCCGAGCTTTCCCGCCGTCGCCGCAGCGATGCCGGCGTTGTAAGCGTAGACACCGAGATTCTCGAGACTGGCTGCCATCGCTGCCACAGCCAGGTCGCCGGTAAGGGCTCCTGAAGCAGCAGGCATCGTTGTTGTCGAAGTCGCTGTCGGAGCTGCAAGCGAGGTGGGGGCCGTGGCGGACTTCGAGGAGGAGCCGCACGCCGCTACCACGAGACTGGAAGCTCCCAGACCCGCGGCTCCAATTAGGAAGCCGCGGCGGCTTGCACGCTTGGCGGTGAGTCCGTCCCCGCCGGATCTGAGTGCTTCCACCCAGTCGGCGACAGCGGCTCGCATCGCCGGCATCGCCTTGTCGTGGTGCATCTCGTCGAGCTGCCGGGTCATGGCGGACAGCTCCCGATCAGAGAGGTGGTCGTTTGGGTTGGACATCAGGAGACTGCTCCTTCGCTAGCGGGGCTGGCACTGCTAATGGGATAGAAGGCGTTCGGGAAACCTACCGAACCTGCTGCGGCAGGAAGACTGTTGACGACTGTGGGGCTCAGGGCTATCAACTGGGGGGCATTGGCGGCGAGAAGGGCCTTGACTGCTGACAGCACTGCTACGTGCTGGGCTTCTACACCCATGATTGATGCAGTGATCGCTTTGGCGTTGGAGTCCGACAGCATCGAGCAGTTGTTGACGTAGGTCTCGGCCGCGACATTCTCGAGTGTCATCGCCAAGTCGACGACGGCCATCAGCCCTGCTGAGGTCGAGTCCTTGGTGATGCTTGCGACCGCGCTGTTGACAATCGGCACGTACTTCGGGTCCGGATTGTTCTGTGCGGCGCCGCCGAGGGCTTTGATCGCGGAGCTGAACGCCTGGTCGTGCTGGCGGTGCTGGCTCAAGGTTGTCGTGACGAATGCCTTAACGACGGGGTTCGCTGACGAGCCTCCGATGTAGGGCAATGTCAAGGCCGTCGTGTAGGTGCTGATAGCTAGGTTTTCTATCGATGCTGCCGTTTGGAGGATCTGGATGTCGGTAGCGCTCGAAGCGTATGCCGGTGTCGAGGCGAGGGCGGCGAGGGCGGCTGCGAAGCCTGTCGCTGCGAGAATGCCGCCCGCAACGGCCACAGGTCTGGCCACGGAGTTTTGCAATGGCTCCGGCCTTTTATCGTCGACGCTCCACGATTTGCTGGCACGGGCCTGTCGGCCTTCGTCTACAAGTTCGTCGAGGGACTCGGCGGTTATGCGTGTGGCGTCCGAATGGAGGTCTTGTGATTCCTCTGTGAGCTCCGCTAAGGCGCGTTCGTCTAGTGGCATGCGATTATCTCCTTGTCTGATCGCTGGATTCGGGTGTTTGATGCAGCAAGACCGGCAGGACGTGCCGGACCAAGTCGCTACCGGCTCAACTCACGACCAGCGTTGCGTGCATGAACTGGTGTATCTCGCATATGTACGGGTAGCTCCCAGGGGTCTTCGGTGCTACGAAGGTTTTGGATGTTCCCGGAGCGATATCGCCTGTGTTGAACGCCCCGCTTGTAGAAGTGACCGTGTGCGTGGCAGTGTCGTCGTTGCGCACGGTGACGGTCGCGCCGGGTGACACGGTGAGCGACGACGGCGTGAACGCAAAGTTTCTCACGACGATCGTCAGCGACGTCGCAGTGGATGTCGCACCGCCGGGTTTTGATGTGGTGAGCGACGACGGCGACGACGTCGGTGCGCTGGCCGCATGCGAACTACCGCAGGCCGAAAGAAAGCCTGCTGTGACGAAGAGAAGTCCGAGACACCCTGCCCAACGCGACCGGTTGCGCTGACCGCAGCGGCGCGTGGCGCCCGTAGCGGTGTCGGGCGGGGCGGAAGGGGTTTGTGTCATCGGCACGGTATCTATACGCCGCCGGCGCCGCTGTTGGATGACGGGGCACGCCCGTCCTACGGCGCCCCGTCCTAGGCGCCCCGTCCTAGGCGCCCCGTCAGAGGCGTTGTAGGTCGCGCATGCTGCGATACCCTCCGACGTGCACCCGTGACCTCTGGGAGATCACCCGCAAGGAGTCCGACGACATCACTG
>JAKCEB010000252.1 GCA_021838305.1 Actinomycetes bacterium
GTCACACTACTCTCGCCTGAATGCCGCTCGAAGACGGCCCCCGGGAACCCGGACCGTTCCCCGTAGACGACCTTCTCAGCCACCTCGGGGCGTGGCGAGCGCTCCAGAGCGTGTCAGATGCTGCCGCAGGTAGAGCGCGCACCCGCGAACTTCTCGCGCAGTCGGCGAGCGTCGGCACTTGGGAGGGGCTTCTCGTGGACATTGCAGAAGGATCGGCGCCGATCGTAGCGACAGCGGGGGCCTTCGAGGTCTCCGGCAAGCTTGTCGGAGTCGCTAAGGACTTCGTCACCGTGGAGGCGAGCAACGGCCGGCCGGCGTTACTCAGGATCGAGGCTTTGACCTCGATCAGGCAGGTCGCCCGCGGCGCGCAGGATCGGCGGATCGCCCGCAGCGCGCAGGGACGACCGGCCGGCAGTCGTACGGCCACGCCCGAGGTGAGTTTCGCCACCGTGCTCGACCTGCTTTGCTCAGAGCGCGCTCCGGTGGCCATCACAACGTCGTCTTCTACCATCCGGGGAGTCCTCGACTCCGTGGGCGAAGATGTGATAACCGTTCGGGGGTCAATCCTGGGTCCGACCACCCATATCCGAATGGGCGCGGTCGTGGCCTGTGAAATATGCTGAGGACTTGCCTCGCCGCGTCGACGGCGACCGCCTGTTAGCCGACACTTCGCAGGCCACGTCGTTAGTCCTCTTGGAATGCTGGTGTCGCCTCCTCTGTATCGACATCGTCTCGCGCGGCGCGGGGCTTCGGTTCGGGATAGAGGTGCTCCAAAGTGCCGGGCTCGATCTTCATCCGTGAGATGAAGTCGGTGATGTCGGTCGCTTGGACTCGTATGACACGACCCATCTTGTAAGCGGGAAGCTGCCCTTCGTCGATGAAACGGTAGAGAGTCCTCAGGGTTACTCCCAGCCGGTCACATGCTTCACGCGTTCCGAGCCACTCGATTGTTTCGCTCATGCACCAATCCTACCTTCAAATTAGACAAGAAGGTGGTTTCTCGATAGATTTCATAGCTAGTGCGGTGGCTGCCCACAGAGTATTCCGCTCGACGGCACTTGCTAGGGCGCTCCTCGGCGCGCCCTCACAAGTCGGCGTCCCAGGCCTCGGAGCCGGCCACACCCGCACCCGCAGCCGGCGTGGTGTCAGGCCGACGGTCGCGCCGCGTGAACACTCGAGCGCTCCTCGGGGGGCTTCTCGTGAGTGCCGCCGGCGTCGCCGTCTTCGCGTCGGTGCTGTCCGGTAGCGGGGCAAAAAGCAGGGACTACGTCGTCGCAGGCCGCTCGCTCCCAGCGGGCAGCGTGATCGAGCCGTCGGAGCTATCCGTAGTAGCTCTTGCGCTGCCGGCTTCTGTGGCCGGACAGGCCTTCGTCACCGCCGCATCCTTAGTTGGCCGGACACTTTCCGGCCCGATCTATGCGGGACAACTGATCGAGTCATCGATGCTCGATACGCTGACCCCGGCCCGCCGCCCCGTGAGCGTCGCCGTCAACCCCGACTCCTTGCTCGGACTGGTTCCCGGAGAGCTGGTCGACGTGCTGTCCGCGTCTCCGGTGGTATCTAGCGGCGTGGCGGCGCAACCCGCCGGCTCCACCGCCTCGACCTCGCAGTCTGCCGGCTCCTCGCAGTCTGCCGGCTCCTCGCAGGCGACCGCGTCGCCTCAGGCGCTTCCGGCGACGGTAATCATGCGCGGCGCCCTTCTCATCTCGGTCGGCCACGCGTCGTCGGGCCTTGCGGGGACCTCGGGCGGACTTACCGACGTTACCCTCGGCGTGTCCAACCTGAGCGAGGTGGAGCTCCTCGTGGCATCCTCGCAGCGTTCGACTGTCGAGTTGGTGCTGGCCGAACCTTCAGACGGTGTCGGCCCGGGCGCCGGCGGCTAGCGGTGGCCTCCCCGAGGAACGAACGCTACGTCGTTCTGGGTCTTGCCCCAGCGCGCTCGGTGTGGTTCGACGCTTTGGGCCAGTGGGCGATGTCCGCAACGATCCCGGCAGAGTTCGTCAAGTGCGTGTCCGCGGACGAGGTGAGGGCCCGGCTCGCTTCGAGTCGGATGCACTCGGCGGTGGTAGTCGACGCGTCTGCCCCCGGTTTCGATCGCGATCTCATCGACGCCAGCTCTCGGGCCTCCGTGCCGGTGATCGTCGTTGCGAACGACCACGGCCCACGGTTCTCCCTGGGCGATCTCGGAGTTTCCGCTCTCCTGGCGCCGGCGTTCAGCCAGGCAGAGTTACTTGACGCATTGGAGGCTCACTGCGTGGCCCTCGGGCGGGGCGACAATCTCCCTCCGATCGTCGACGACTGGACCGAGTCACTGTGGTTCGGCCAGCTCGTCGCAGTGTGCGGTCCGGGAGGCACCGGCACGTCGACTGTCGCCGCGGCACTCGCCCAGGGATTCGGGTTCGACGCCCGCTACGGAGGCCAGGTGCTTCTCGCCGACGGGGCGCTGTGCGCCGAGCAGGCGATGCTGCACGACAGCTCGGACCTCGGTCCCGGACTGCAGGAGCTCGTCGAAAGTCATCGCCTTGGGCGACCCGGACCCGACGAGATCAAGAAACTTACCTTCGACGTTCCGAACCGCAGATACCGGCTACTGCTCGGCCTGCGCCAACCGGAAGCGTGGGTCGCCCTCCGGCCAAGGGCGACGGACGCTGCGATAGCGGGGCTTCGTCGCAGCTTCCAAGTAGTCGTCGCCGACGTGACAGGCGACGTCGAAGGCGAGAAGGAATGCGGGTCCGGCGACGTCGAAGACCGCAACCATCTCGCAAGGGTGCTGACAGCGCAAGCCAACGTGACAGTCGTCGTCGGTACGGCAGGCCTGAAGGGGATCAGCTCGCTTGCGGGACTCATTCGGCGCCTTGTCCGCTCAGGCGTGGAGCAGAACCGCATCCTCGCAGTCGTCAACCGCGCTCCCCGCCACCCCGCCACCCGGGCGGAGTCGTCGCGCGCTCTGGCAAAGATCCTCGCAGCTTCTGGTATCGAGCTTGCGCTCGCCTCTCCGCTGGCGCTTCCCGAACGAAAGGTCGAGGACGTCTTCCGCTACGGAGGCCTTTTCCCCGACGCCCTCGTCCGGCCGCTCACCCAGGCCGTGGATTCGCTTGCGAGCCGGGTAGCCGACACCGCCCGACCTCTGGCGTCGCCAGAACGCGTCGCTCCGGGGGCGCTTGGCACGCTATCCGACTGAAACCTCGGTTCAAAAAAGAGTCAGATCGTCAGCTT
>JAKCEB010000042.1 GCA_021838305.1 Actinomycetes bacterium
CAGAAACAACGAGGCGAAGGTTCGCGTTGATGAACTCGGCGCTCGCAGCCTCGCCTTCGCGGACGACTTTATTGAGCTTGCGCCGCTCGGCGGTCGTCAGATGGGCGTTGCCGGCGAGGGCCTCGCGACCTGCCTGTCCTTCTTGGATGAGCCGACCAAGGCGCATCTCGTCGGACTTGGTGAGCAAAGGAAAGCTTCCGGCCTCGTCGAGATACAGTCCTAGAAGATCGGGGGCGTAAGATGTGCTTTGGGCCATGACTCTAGTGTTAACCCCAAGGGCCAGCGGATTATGCCGGATCTTCAGTCCGGATATATGTGACTCTCGACACTCTCGTACCCGACCTTGACCTATTTGTCGCTTTATCGGCGAGATGAGCCTTCTTTTTCCAAGTTCTTGCGGTGATCGGGATGGGAAATCGCGATCAACTTGGCGGCCCGCTCGGAATCACTACAGCCTCGCAGGTCGGCAATCCCGAACTCGGTGACCACCACATCGACGTCGCTGCGCGGCGTCGACACGACGTCCGGTCGGGCCACGATCGTCGAGTGTCCACCCGCGGTGGAGGCCATCGCGACCACGGAGAGGCCTCCGCGAGACGCAGAGGCCGCCACGGCGAAGTCGGGGTGGCCGCCGGGACCGGCGACGATGCGCCCACCGGCAGACTCGACGTTGACGGAACCGTCGAGGCCGACCTGCACAGCGGTGTTGACAGCGACGAAGCGCTCGATGGACGCTGCCGCGGTCAGGTCATGGCTCTCGGAGACCTCGATGAACTCGAGGCGGCCGTCCGCGGTCATCGCCGAGAGGCGCTCCCCTCCCCACACGTAGGCCGCCCGGGCAGGGCCCGCTAGCAGGCCTCTGGCTTCAAGGTCGGCGAGCTCGTCTGTGACGAGCCCGGAATGCACGCTCACTGGCGTCTCCAGGCACGACACGACAGCCGCCCCGATCGCACCTGGACCCCACTGAAGCGTGGCACGAGGCGGAATCAAACCAGCTACGTGGCGGCCTATAGCAAGCTGCACGGGCCCGCTGCGCACCGTAGGGGCGGGGTCCGCTGGCTCAGCTCGCTCCACGACGCCGAGGACTTCACATTCGGGCAGCAGCGGGTGGCCGGGGCGTGCCTTTCCCGGCCAACGCTCGACGACAACCCGGCCTGCGGCCCGAACAGCGGCGAGCGCCCAGCCGGGGCTTCCCGCCACACGCCACGAGCCGCCCTCCTCCCATGCGCCGACGACCACAATGTCTTGGCGCAGCCGGCCGGAGAAAAGCCGTGACAGGGTCGACAGGCGCGCCGGGACGTAGTCGACGACTCCCGACGCCACCGCTCGCCTCGTGCCGGGGCCGACAAGGAACGTCGACATTTTGATCGGTATCTCCGCCCCGGCAGCAGCTGCAAGCCAGGGGGGCTCCCGAACGACCCACCCGAGAAAAAGGTCGATCGACTCAGCGTTTGACGTCCACGCACGAACGCGGCGCGCGTTGCCGACGGCAGCGAGGACCTCTTCGGGCGATGGCAGCGCGCCGTCGGGGCCATCTGCGTAAGCGATCCGGAGAGGCTGGTGTTGCGTAGCGAGGTTCAAGCGCGCCGTCCGGTTTAGTGAACCGCGAAAGGAACGTCTGCCGGTCGCATACCGCTAGTCCCGTGCCGTTCACCCCGGGGTCGAGCAAGCAACACCACGAAATCATGCGCCTCGTCGAACCAGCGCTGGGCGACATCGAATCCTGCGTCGCAGAGCTCGTCGGCGAACCCGTCCGCTGTGAACTTCGTCGATATCTCGGTGAGTATCTCTTCGCCTCCCTTCAGCGACACCTGAAGGCCGACTTCCGGCAACGAAACGACTTGCGCATCAAGAGATCGGAGTCTCATTTCGATACGCGACTCGCTTTCATTCCACGATGCGCGGTGAGAAAATTTGCTCACGTCAAAGTCTCCGCCCATCTCCTTGTTCAAGACGTTGAGAATGTTCAAGTTGAACTCCGCAGTAACCCCTTCGGAGTCGTCGTAAGCAGCTATCAAGCGCGCCGTGTCCTTTATGAGGTCCACGCCGATGAGAAGGCTGTCGCCGTCGCTCATTGCACGGGCAAACCGGACCAGCATCCGGCCGCGTTCCTCCCGTGTGAAATTGCCGATCGTACTGCCCAGGAATGCCCACAGGCGGTTCCCGTCCCCACCCAAGCTGTCCAGGTCGGCACGGAGGTCTCCGACGACCGCCTCGACTTCAACATCATAAAGCGAGTGCAAGTCGCGGGCTGCTCTTCGAAGCACGTCCTCGGCGATGTCAAAGAGGACGACCCGCTCCAACACATTGGCTGCAGCCATCGCGTCGAGGAGCACACGGGTCTTCTCGGAGGTTCCCGAACCGAGCTCGACAAGGGTGTCGGCTCCTGACACCATGACGATGTCTTCCGCCTTGCACTCGAGTATCGCCCGCTCCGTCCGAGTCGGGTAGTACTCCGAGAGCCGCGTGATCTCGTCGAACAACCCACTTCCGCGGTCGTCGTAGAACCATGCGGAAGGGATCGACTTGACGGGAGCACACAACCCGATTCGGGCGTCTTCTTTCAACCTGGCGCGCCTTGCGTCAATGCCGCCCGGCCCGTCAGCGCTCAGATAGCTCAACGACTCTCACGCGTCTTTCGCTAGGCGCACGCCGCTGAAGGCCCAACGAGCGTGCGGAGGATAGAAGTTGCGGTACGTCGCTCGTATGTGTCCTAGCGGGGTGGCGACGCTTCCGCCTCGAAGCACCTGCTGGTTGACCATGAACTTCCCGTTGTACTCCCCGACAGCGCCTGCCGCGGGGCGGAACCCGGGGTACGGAAGGTACGCCGACGACGTCCACGCCCACGCCCCGCCGAACATCTCCGCCTCGCGTTGAACACGGGGATGAACCCTGCGTGGGTCGTCAAGTTGGCCCGTGAAGCCGACAGCGGTATCGAGCATCCCGCACGCAACGGCCTCCCACTCGAATTCGTTTGGGAGCCGAGCGCCCGCCCACGACGCGTAGGCGTCCGCCTCGAAATAGCTCACGTGGCACACCGGCTCGTCCGGATCGACCCTTCGCCGGCCCGCGAGTGTGAACAACGCCCAGTCGCCATCGGAACAGTCCCAATACAGAGGTGCGTCCCACAAATTCGCATGCAGCCGATCCCAGCCCTCCGCGAGCCACAGCTCCGGCCGGCGGTATCCCCCGTCGGCAATGAAGGCCAGCCATTCCCCGCAGGTCACCAGCCGATCCGCCAGCTCGAAGGGCTGGAGGTAGACGCAGTGGGCGGGTCCTTCGTTGTCGTAAGCGAACTCCCCGCCGTCGTGGCCGATCCGTACGAGGCCTCCCTCGTGGCCGGTCCAACCCGTTCGCGAACAACCCTCGATCGAGTCCTTCTCGGCGCGACCAGGTGCTGGCGTTGCGTATGCACTTTCGAGTGGACTCATCGACAGGACGTGCTTGATGTCCATCAAGAGCAGCTCCTGATGCTGCTGCTCGTGGTTGATCCCGAGGTCAAGTAGAGCAATCCCCAGGTCATCGAGGTCGCCGCGCTCTATCAAGTCCAGCATGTAACCGTCTACGTGACGTCTATAGTTTGCGATGTCCTGGCAGCCCGGTCGAGACACGCAACCCCGTTGTGAGCGCATGTACCTCGGACCGACAGACTCGTAGTAGGAGTTGAAAAGGTACGAATACGCGGGGTCGAAGGCCTTGTAGTCCGGCGCGTAGCGGTTGAGAATGAAAGTCTCGAAAAACCAGGTCGTGTGCGCCCGGTGCCACTTCGTCGGGCTGACGTCGGGCATCGATTGCACCGTCTGATCCTCCGCCGACAGCGGATCAGCGAGTTCTTCGGTGAAACCGCGGACATCACGGTAGGCGGTGTCCGCGGCCACATCTCCTGACAACACCAAATAAAAGTACCGCCATCAGGCCCCCTAGTGATCTTCGTCGAAGCACGAACGGGTATCGGGCTATTAGGATTCCCCAGAGCGCGCGGCCAGCGGCGCGCGACGCCGGGTCGCCAGCCACGCCCCGCTGAGGATCATGACGAAGCCGACGCCGGTAGCCCACGTGACCGCCTCGCCAAGCACAGCAGCTCCGAGCGCCACCGCGACCGCGGGATTCAGATAGGTGACAACTGTTGCTCTCACAGCCCCCATTTCCGCTATCAGAGCAAAGAAGATGACGAACGCAAGCGCGGTGCAGACGATCCCCAGCACGAGCAGTGATGCGACCGTCGTAGCAGGTAGTACCGCCGGTGGGTGAGCCACGGCCCACGGGGCGTACACGACCGCGCAGAAGCCGACTGACACTGCGGCGATACCGAAGGGTGGGGCAGAGCCGAGTTTCCTGGCCAGGATCGCCGGCCCTGCTGCGTAGCCGATGACGGTCACGCCGACGACGCCGACAGAGCCAAGCTCAGAGGGGCCCACGGTGAAGCCTAGGAGGACCGCAACGCCCGCGAGCCCTATCAGCAAGCCTGCTGCATTGGCGACGCTGAGACGGTCATGTGCCGGCGAGGCCAGAGCGATGACGGCTCCGATCAATGGGACGGCCGACACCAAGAGCCCGGTAAGCGAGCTCGACAGGTGTTGCTCCGCGTCTGCGAGGAGCACCCACGGAACGACGAGCTCGACGACGCTGTACGCCAGCAACGGTTTCCAGTGCTCAGCTAGGGGTCGCAGCTCACCCCGCCGCACGGCGATCGGCAGTAGGAGGGCCGCCCCTATAGCCGTACGGGCGAATACGAGATCCGGGGGGCTCACGTGGCGGACGGCTACCTTGATCAACAGGTACGGGACCCCCCATATGATGCTCAAAGCTGCGAAGAACACCAGACCCCTGCGAGACACGCCGCAGACCTTATACGCGCATGGCACTATCTTGACATGACAGCGCCGGTGCCTCCCCACGTCACAGTCGTAGGCGAGGCTTTAATCGACCTCGTACCGAGTGGCGATCCGCTGACCTTCAAAGCCAAGGAGGGCGGCAGCCCCCTCAACGTCGCCGTCGGCCTCGCACGTCTCGGGGTGAGGACATCCCTGATGGCCCGCCTGGGCGACAACGCCTTCGGTCGGGTTCTGCGCCACTACCTCGAATCCGAATCCGTTGACCTCGCAGCATCCGTGAGCGCCCCCGAACCGACGACGCTGGCGGTCGTCTCCCTCGACCCGGCCGGAAACGCCGTCTACGACTTCTACACAGACGGGACTGCCGACTGGCAATGGTCGCACGAGGAGCTTGAAGTGATTCCGCCGGACACGACAGTCGTGCACTTCGGGTCTATCGCCGCTTGGACCGACCCTGGATGGCTGCACATCGTGAACCTCGTCGAGGAGCTCCACGCTGACGGGCATGTTCTGGTGAGCTACGACCCGAACGTCCGACCGAGACTTTGCGGAAGCCGCGATCAAGCGACGTCGAGGATCGAGCGGGCCGTGTCCTCGAGCCACCTCGTCAAGGTCTCTGCGGAGGACCTGTCGTGGCTTTACCCTGGGAAGGCCCCAGCGGGTGTGGCGCAGGACTGGATCGAACTGGGTGCTGGACTGGTTGTGGTCACAAGTGGTGCGTCAGGAGCGTCTGCCTATCGCAGAGATGGAATCGCCGTGACCAGGCCTGCTGCTCCAGTGGGCATCGTAGATACTGTCGGCGCCGGGGACTCTTTCAGCGCAGCTTTCCTTGCCGCGCTTTGCGAGGCGGCCTACGCATCCCCCGCTTCCATCGCCCTGATCGAGAGCGAAGCATTAGACGAAGCTCTCGGCTACGCGGTGATCGCTTCGTCTATCACCTGCTCACGCTCCGGAGCGAACCCACCGACGTCGGCGGAGATGACAATCGCGCTTGGAGCGGCAAGCGAAAATATGTCAATCTGACCCGCGCATTGCCATCATCGTCCGGAGGATATGATTGAAACCATGACTGACAGAATTGATGGCCGTTCAGCGCGGCGCTCCCGCAATCGTGATGTCGTGATCGAATCGGCACTGGCTTTAGTTGCGCAAGGCGACGACGATCCGTCAGTCGAGCGGCTGACGGCGCACTCGGGTTTGTCGGCGCGCTCTATCTTCCGTTACTTCGAAGGCTTGGACGATTTGCGTCGCGCTGTCATCGCGCGGAACTTCGAGCGGGTGTCGCCGCTACTAGAGATACCGCAGATCGGGAAAGGTTCTTTGGCTGAACGGATCACCCGCTTCGTAGACGCCCGGGTCAAAGTCAATGAGACCATGGCCGGCACAGCACGCACCGCCTACTTGAGGGCACCGTATGTACCGGTGATCGCAGAGGACATCGCTCGCTACCGCAAGCTGCTCGATGCGACGGTCCGTCAGCATTTTGCCCCCGAGCTCAAGAAGAAGAGCAAGGCCGAGGCCGACGATCTGGTGTCTGTCATTGATGTGATTGCTTCTTTCGACAGCTGGGACATCATGACCCGCCAGCACCGGCGGAACCGTAACCAGATCAAGCGGTCGTGGACGGCCGCCCTCGAATCCATCCTCGGGTTGCCGAAGAAGGGCCGCTAAGCGCTCGATCCAGTGTCTTGTGCCCAGTAGCGGTCCCTGACCAAACGCTTGTACAGCTTCCCGGTCGGCAGCCTCGGAAGCTCGCTCACGAAGTCAACCTGCTTCGGGCATTTGAAATGCGCGAGGTGCTGACGGCTGAAGTTGATCAACTCTCGGGCGAGATCCGCTCCGGCTTGGTAGCCCGGCGCGGGTTCGACGACGGCAACCACCTTTTCGCCCATGTCGGGGTCCGGAGCGCCGATTACCGCGACGTCGCTCACGCCGGGATGGGTCGAGAGAAGATTCTCAGTCTCCTGGGGATAGATGTTCACCCCGCCCGAGATGATCATGTAGCTTTTGCGGTCGGTCAGGAACAGCCACCCGTCGGCGTCGAGGTGACCGATGTCGCCGACGGTGCTCATGTTGCCGTCCTCGGCCCGGCTCTCGGCAGTTTTCTCCGCGTCCTCGAAGTACTCGAAGTTCGTCGCTCCCCGAAACCACACCGTGCCGTCCGTGCCCGGCGGGCAGTCCAGTCCGTTCTCGTCTCGTATCACAACTTCGCCGAGCACTGCTCGTCCCACCGTCCCAGGATGGGCGAGCCATTCGGCGGAGTCGCAGAAGGTGAACCCGTTCGCCTCCGTAGCGCCGTAGTACTCTGTGATGATCGGTCCGAGCCAGTCGATCATCGCCTGCTTGATGGGAATCGGGCAGGGCGCTGCCGCGTGGACGATCCGCTGCAACGACGACAGGTCGTAGCGGTTCCTGGCGTCCTCTGCGACGCGCAGGAGGCGGTTGAACATCGTCGGGACCATCTGGCAGTGCGTTATCCGGTAGCGCTGCACAGCTGCCATCCAACCCTCCGGGTCGAAATGCTCCATGACCACGGCTGTCGCACCTAGACGAAGCGTGGCGGCGACGCTCGCCTGCGGCGCCGAGTGGTAAAGGGGCGCCGGGTTGAGGTAGGTCATGTCCTCGGTGAAACCGAACAGGTACCGCACGAATTCCATGACCGGGAGTGCTTCGCCGGGTGGCACCTCCGGAAGCGCCCGATGTATCCCTTTGGGTTGACCTGTGGTGCCCGACGAGTAGAGCATTGCGGCTCCGAGGCATTCGTCGGCAATTGGGGTCGACGGGTAGCTTGCCACCATGGAGGCGAGAGGCTCCCAGACTCCGTCGGCGACCTCGCCGCCCGTGACCACGAACTGCTCCACCGCCCGACACGACGTAGCGGCTTGGCGGGCCACGTCGAGCTTGTCCGGTGAGGCGAAGAACGTCTTCGCCTTGCAGTTGCCGACGATGTACGCGACTTCGTCGGGTCCGAGATAACTGTTGATCAGGGTGTAGTACAGCCCGGCGCGATCAGCGGCGCCCTCTATCTCGAGCATCACCGGGTTGTTGGAGGACAGGATGGCGATGTGATCGCCGCGTCGCAGCCCCTGGTCGCGAAGCATATGTGCGATGCGGTTCGCCTCCGCCTCGTAGCTTGCGAAGGTTACGGTCTCCCCGGTTCCGACCATGACGATGGCCGGCTTGTCGGGGTGGGCGGCGGCTGTCCGGGCGGCATACATTGCTGAATGACATTAGTTAGCGGCGCCGGCCTTCGCGCACCGAAGTAAATGTGGTCACCTGCCTCGCAGTCGAACTGGAACTGCCGTGCAGCCGACACGCCGATCGCTTGCCTGCATTGGCGGGCGTGCGAGTTCGACGAGGTTATGGAGCGACCATAGTCTCCAGTCTCCGCGTGGAGACTCGTCCACAGGCGGTTCTACTTGAGCAGCTGTCTTGCAATCACGATCCGCTGGATCTGGTTGGTTCCCTCGTAGATCTGGGTTATCTTTGCGTCGCGCATGAATCGCTCGACGGGGAAGTCGGTCGTGTAGCCGCTGCCGCCGAGAAGCTGCACGGCGTCGACGGTCACGGCCATAGCCGCGTCCGACGCGAAGCACTTCGCCATCGCACCGGCGCTGTTGAGCTCGCCGTCCGGGTCGCCCTCGTCGATCAGCGAGTTGGCCCGGTAGGTCAGCAGTCTTGCCGCCTCGGTCTTCATCGCCATGTCGGCAAGCATGAACTGCAGCCCCTGGTGTTCCGCTATCGGCTTGCCGAAGGTTTTGCGTTGCTTCATGTACTCGCTTGCGACGTCGATCGCCCCTTGAGCGATACCGACGGCCTGAGCGGCGATAGCGGGGCGCGTCCGGTCGAGTGTGTGCATTGCGATCGCGAATCCCTGACCCTCGGCGCCGATCAGGTTGGAGGCCGGTACGCGCACGTCGTCGAGGAGCACTTCGCCTGTCGGGCTGCCGTGGATGCCAAGCTTGTGTTCGAGCTTGCCGATCTTCAGACCCATCGAAGACTCCACGAGGAAGCACGACACACCCCGAGCGCCGGCAGACGGGTCGGTCTTTGCGAACACGACGTAGATATCCGAGATCCCCGCGTTCGTGATCCAAGTCTTGCGACCAGAAAGCACGTAGGAGTCCCCGTCGCGCGTCGCCTTGGCGGACATGGCCGCCACGTCGCTGCCGGCGTCGGCCTCGGAAAGGCAGTAGCTGCCCTGGCTTTGCCCGGAGGCGATCGCCGGGAGATGACGCTTCTTCAGCTCCTCGGAAGCCCAGTTGACGATGGGCGTGGTGGCTAGGCCGTTGATCCCCATCATGAGGCTCGTGGAAGCGCAAACCCGGGCGAGCTCCTCGATCATGATCGCCTGTGTGACGTGGTCAGCCCCGGAGCCTCCGTACTCCACCGGGACGTTCAGGCCAGGAAGTTCCATGGCGACGCAGTCCTTGAAGTTGTCCCAGCTGAATTCGCCGCTCGAGTCGACTTCCGCCGCTCGCGGCGCGACCCGTTCGACTGAGAAGCGCCTCATGGCCTCCCGGAACGTCCTCTGCTCGTCAGTCAGGTTGATTGGTTGCACATCCAACACTTTACGACCTTGAGCGCGCAACCCTGCGCTGGGACCCTCCGCCCAAAGCGGCAACAGCTAGGGTCGTCGCGTGCTAGGTGTACTTTTTCCAGGTCAAGGATCGCAGAAACCGGCGATGGGCGTCCCGTGGCTCGACCACGACTCATGGGAGATCGTCGGCGAGCTTTCCGAAGCCTTGCATCGAGACATTGCCTACTTGTTGACGCGAGCCGACGCGGACGAGCTTCGTGCCACCCGCAACGCCCAGATCGCCGCGTTCACCCTCAGCCTCGTCGCTTGGCGAGCCAGCCTGGGAATCGGGCTGCAGCCGAGTTCGGTGAGAGCGTTCGCAGGCCACAGCCTCGGCGAGTACACCGCGTTGGTCGCTGCAGGGGCGCTCGACGCGGTTTCAGCCTCCCGTCTGGTCGACGCCCGTGGGGATGCGATGCAAGCCGCGGCCGACGCTATGCCCGGCACCATGGTCGCAGTTCTCGGACTAGACGCCGACGAGGTCGCGAAGGCGTGTAACGGCGTCGACGGCGCGTGGCCGGCCAACGACAACGCGCCGGGGCAGGTAGTCGTCGCTGGAACCCTAGAGGGTGTCGCGCTTGCTGGTGAGGCAGCGATGGCTTGCGGGGCGAAGCGGGTCATGGCGCTGTCCGTCGGGGGCGCGTTCCACTCCCCTCTCATGGCGGGCGCGCAGAACCGCCTCGACACTGCGCTACAGGCGTGCCGCTTCGACGAGACGGCTATACCTGTTGTCGCCAACGTCGACGCGAAACCACACCGCGACGGCTTCGCGACACTGCTGTCACGCCAACTGGCGAGCCCTGTCCGCTGGCGCGAGTCGCTGGTCGAAATGGCGGGGATGAGAATCTCGACGTTCGTCGAGCTCGGACCCGGAGCGGAGCTGTCGGGAATGGTCAAGCGGACTGTGGACGGCGCTGTACGTGTGAACGTCGCCTCCCCGGCTGACCTTGACAGGCTCGCCGCGACCCTCGCCGAACCGTAGCCGTTCCCGTCTGCGCCTGCACGACGCCGCGTAACACTCCTTGCAAGCAGGCAACTCCAGGATCAGTCTCCGACCAACTCGTCGCGCAGGCCCTGCTTGAGCACCTTGCCCGCAGGGTTGCGGGGAAGCTCTGTCCCGTAGAACCAGAATTTCGAGGGCACTTTGAATGCCGCCAGCCGCCTCCTGACGAACGCAGCTAACTCTTCCTCCCCGACGTGAGCGCCAGACTTCAATGTGACGACAGCCCCCACCTCCTCGCCGAGCGTCGGGTGCGGGATGCCGATCACAGCAGCCTCGGCGACCGCGGGATGCTCGTAGAGGACACCCTCGATCTCGACGCAGTAGACGTTCTCCCCGCCGCGGATGAGCATGTCCTTGGCACGGTCGACGATGTAAACGAACCCGTCGTCGTCAATACGCGCCACGTCACCGGTGTGGACCCATCCGTCGGTGAACGTCGCCGCAGTCGCTTCAGGCTTGTTCCAGTAGCCTTTGACGATGTTCGGCCCTTTGATCCAAAGCTCGCCGACCTCCCCGGTCTCCAGCACTGTCCCGTCGGCGTCGACCACCTTTACCGTAACGACAGGGACAGGCGGGCCGACACTGTCAGGTTTCGCAAGGTAATCCTCCCCCACGTTCATCGTCGACAGAGACGACGTCTCCGTCATGCCGTAACCGTTGGAGGCCTGGGAGGAGTTGAAGGTGTCTTTGATCCGCCGCACTAGCTCGGGAGGCGCCGGGGCGCCGCCGTAGCCGACGGATTTGACACTGGAAGTGTCGCGTTTGGAGAAGTCAGGGTGATCTAGTACCTGGAGGACCATCGTCGGTACCCCACCGAAGGAAGTGATCTTCTCGCGTTCGATGAGCTCGAGCGCCCGCCCGGCATCCCAGCGGTGCATCATCACCAGCTTCCCGCCGACGAGCAGGTTCGCGACGAGGATCGAGTGACATCCCGTCGCATGAAAGAGTGGGACCGACAGCAGGTACGCGTTCTGCGTTCCGGCGCCAGGCGTGGGTACCTGACCACCCGAGCGGTGGACCGCCCTTGCCGTGACGTAGAACAGGCTCATCGGGTTCGTGCAGATGTTGCGATGCGTGCCGAGCGCGCCTTTCGGCCGCCCGGTTGTGCCGGAGGTGTAGAAGATGGTTGCGTCGTCGTCTGCAGCTATCGCTGTGACGGGCAAGTCCGCGTCGTCGGCCGCGGTGTCCAGGAGCTCCTCGAATCGCATGCGACCTTCGCCGTTCGAGTTATCGCCGAGCGAATGTCCTTTGCTGCGCGCGACGACAATGCAGGTTAGCTCGCTCAGTCCGCCACGGTGCTCGCCAATCGACGCGGCGCGCTCGGGGTCGACGATGGCTACTTTTGTACCTGAATCCGCCAAACCGTACGCAAGCTCTTCACCGGTCCACCACGAGTTGAGAGGCACAACGACAGCGCCGGCTGCGGTCGCACCCCAGAACGCTACCGACCACTCCGGGTAGTTGCGCATCGCGATCGCAACGCGGTCACCTTCGCGGATCCCGAGACGGTCCCTGAGGGCGTTCGCCAGGCGTGAGCTCGCCACGAAATGCTCCTCGAAGCTGAGCGTCTCGTCCTCGTAGACGATAAACGTCTTGTCGCCGTGACCGCGGCTCGACCGGAGGATATCGGCGAGAGTGACCGGAGCGTTCTTCCAGACCTTGGTCTCGATCCCCCTGATGGCTTCGATGCCCACCTCGAACATCTGGCCCGTAGCCGTAAGTGCAATGTCCGCCTCGCTCACGGACATTGCCGTCATACGATCAGCCTTTCTTTCCAGAGCTTGAGGTCTGCGCACGCAGCGCCCGGACTGATCGTCAGTGCCTCCGCCTTGACCGCGTCGGCGATCCGCCTCTGATCCCAGTAGCTGTGCGCCGCCCCGCGAAACAGGGTCTGGCGCCACTCGACCAGGTCCGTCGGAGCTGATCCGAGATACCCCCAAATGCCGTAGGCCCATTCGTAGTCGAAGATCACCGGCGCCCGGCCGAAGTGCGACGCCCGGCGGCTCGCGCAGGCAAAGCAGCCGGCGACGACGTCGTGGTGGTCCTCGCCTTGGCCGAGCACGAGCCGGTCGTCGAAGCGACGCGCCAGCTTCAAGCCGTACCCTAGGTCGGGGCCCGACGAGCCGAACCGCGGCCCGGACGACGCCTTCAAGTCCATTGCGTCCCCTGGTCTCCCGAGACGCCACGGCTCGGGAGTTGAAAGAGCCTTGGAGCTTCTCACCCGGTCAGTCGGGCGCACAGGAACATACGCGGGCTGCGTCATGGCTTGCCATCCTGCCCGGGCGGCGACGTATGGAGCAACCCGAACACGATCGAATCCTCGAGCGCCGACCAGGAGGCTTCGATCACGTTCTCCGACACCCCGATCGTCGTCCAGGTACGCTCCCCGTCCGTCGAGTCGATCAGCACCCTGGTGACCGCTGCGGTGGCCTTGCTCGTGTCGAGCACGCGGACTTTGAAGTCGGTCAAATGGACATGCGCCAACTGGGGGAACTCCGGGCCTATCGCCTGGCGCAGAGCCGCGTCGAGAGCGTTGACCGGACCGTTACCTTCCGCCGTCGCGATGACCCTTCTGTCACCTACCAGCACCTTGACGGTCGCCTCGGTTACGAAGCTCCCGTCCTCGCGCAACTCGGTGATGACGCGGTGGGACTCGAGGGTGAAGTAGTCCTGCTTCCATCCGGTGGCTGCCCTCATGAGCAGCTCGAGCGACCCGTCCGCCACCTCGAAGTGGTAGCCGCGATGCTCCAGCTCCTTTAGCTTGTCGACGACTCCGGCAGCTGCCGAGTCGTCCATCTCCAAGCCGATCTGAGCCGCCTTCAGGGTGACCGTGGAACGACCGGCCATCTCGCTTACCACGAAGCGCGTGCCGTTGCCGACAGCGGCGGGCTCCACGTGCTCGTAGGCGTTAGCCGACCTGGCGATTGCGCTCGTGTGCAGTCCGGCTTTGTGCGCGAACGCCGACACCCCCACGAATGGCTGGTGGGCGCTCGGAGCTACGTTGACGACCTCCGAAATGTGGTGCGCGACGGGCGTCAACAGTTCCAGCCGGTCCGCAGCGATTGTGCGAACGCCCATCTTCAACGTGAGGTTCGGGATCGCAGCTGTCAGATCGGCGTTGCCTGTCCGCTCGCCGTATCCGTTGATGCATCCCTGCACTTGTGTCGCGCCCGAACGAACCGCCACGAGCGAGTTGGCAACCGCTGTGCCCGAATCATTGTGGAAATGGCAGCCGATCGCCACATCCGATGCGAAACGCTGACGTACCTCGCCGACGACGCGCTCTACCTCGAAAGGCAACGTGCCGCCGTTCGTGTCACACAGGACCAGAACCTCTGCACCCGCGTCTGCGGCAGCCAGGAGAATATCCGTGCTGAAACGGGCGTTCGAGCGGAACCCGTCGAAGAAGTGCTCGGCGTCGAGGAATACGCGCTTGCCTTGAGACACCAAGAATCCGACCGAGTCGGCGACCATATCGATCGCCTCCGTAAGTGACGTGCGCAGGGTTTCGGTTACATGCCACTCCGCCGATTTTGCGACTAGGCAAACGACACCCGTTCGCGCAGCGAGCATGTCCGCGAGGACCGGGTCCGTCTTGGCGGCGCCTCCAGCCTTGCGAGTCGAACCGAACGCGACGAGCGTGGCGTGCTCGAGATGCAGGTCGCCTTCCGCAGCGCGCCGGAAGAACTCAGCGTCTTTCGGGTTGGCGCCCGGCCAGCCGCCCTCGATGTAGTGCACGCCGAGATGGTCTAGCTGGGAGGCGACGCGCAGCTTGTCGTCGACAGTGAGCGAGAGCCCCTCCTGCTGGCTTCCATCGCGGAGAGTCGTGTCATAGATGTCGACAGAATCCGGGAGCTCGACCGGTACAGGGTGGGCGTGCGAAGCCGAGTGCGAGCCGGGATGGTTCACGGATTTATCCGACATGTTCCACCCAGTCCTTGTAACGGTCGACGTTCCCGCGCACCGCGTCGTGGTAGATCTCCTGTATCCGTTGCGTGACGGTACCCGGTCGCCCACTTCCGACGTTCCTGTCGTCGACGGATGCGATCGGAACGACCTCCGCGGCGGTGCCCGTGAGGAATGCCTCGTCCGCGGTATACAGATCGGACCTCAAAATGTTCGCGAACTCGACCTCGTAGCCGAGGTCGCGGGCGATCGTAACGACCGAATCCTGGGTGATCCCCTCCAGGGCGCCAGCTGACACCGGCGGCGTAAGGATCTTGTGGTTGCGGACCACGAAAAGGTTCTCGCCCGTGCATTCGCTCACATACCCCTGCGGCGAGAGAAGGATCGCCTCGTCGTAGCCGGCCTTGAGCGCCTCGATCTTGGCCATCGACGAGTTGATGTACATGCCGGTGCCCTTGGCTGCGGGCGGCATCGCGTTAGGGTCGTGACGCTGCCAGGAGCTGATCTTCATGCGAACCCCGTTGGCAATGCCGTCCTCACCGAGGTAGGCGCCCCACGGCCAAACGGCGATCGACACGCTTACCGGGCAAGGCAGCGGGTTGAGGCCCATCTCGCCGTAGCCGAGATACACGAGGGGTCTGATGTAGCACTCGGCGAGCCCGTTGACCCGCACGGTGGTCCGGGTGGCTTCGACGATCTCGTCGAAGCTGAAGGGAACGTCGATCATGAATATCTTCGCCGAGTTGAACAGGCGGGTGATGTGGTCACGAAGCCGGAAAATCCCTGGCCCCGAATCGGTCGGGTACGCGCGTATTCCCTCGAATACGCCACAGCCGTAGTGGAGAGAGTGGGTCAGCACATGGATCCTGGCCTGGTCCCAGTCGACCAGTTCGCCGTCCATCCAGATCTTCTCGGTAGGAACTATTGGCATTTTAGTTACACCCTTTCTGCGACGGCGTCGCCGATTTGGCTGGTTGAAGCTCCCGGTTCGGAGTGAAAGTCTGCGACCGCCTTGGAGATTCTCGCAGCCGTTTCACGCTCACCGAGGAAGTCGAGCATCATCGCCGCCGACACGATCGCCGCTGTCGGGTCGGCCCGGCCTGTTCCCGCGATGTCAGGGGCCGAGCCGTGCACCGGCTCGAACATCGACGGGCTGGTCCGCTCGGGGTTCAGGTTCCCCGACGCCGCCCTGCCGATACCACCGGCGACCGCCCCAGCGAGGTCGGTAAGGATGTCGCCGAAGAGATTGTCCGTCACTATGACGTCGTAGCGCTCAGGGTGTTCCACGAGGTGAATGCACGCCGCGTCAATGTGGTTGTAGGACGTGGCGATGTCCGGGTAGTCCTTGGCGACGACATCGAAGGTACGTTGCCACAGGTCCCCCGAGAACGTCAGGACATTCGTCTTGTGTACCAGCGTGAGGTGGTGCGCCACCCGACCTTGGGCAGTCTCGAAGGCGAAGCGGACGCAGCGCTCGACACCGGCGCGGGTATTGACCGAACCCTGCGTCGCTATCTCCGCAGCCGTCCCGCGTCGCAGGAATCCGCCTTCTCCAGCGTATGTCCCCTCCGTATTTTCCCGGATCACGACCATGTCCATCGCTGCGCCGGCGCCGACGCTCGCGGGGGAGCTGAACGGCCTCAAGTTGATGTACTGGTCGAGCTCGAAGCGCATCTTCAAAAGAAGCCCCCGCTCGAGGACTCCGGGCGGTACTTCGGGGGTGCCTATAGCGCCGAGGAGGATCGCGTCGAATCCTCGAAGCTCGTCGAGGACGCTGTCTGGCAGTACCTCACCGGTGGCGAGATAACGCCTTCCGCCCAGGTCGTATTCGACAGTGTCGAGAACGGCTCCGCCGGCCCGGGCGACTTTGAGGGCCTCCGGCACGACCTCCTGGCCGATTCCGTCGCCGGCAATGACTGCCACCTTGAAACTTTTCACCTTGTCAACACTCCTAGCAGGGGCTTACGAACCAAAGAGGATTCAAGGGTCCTCTAACGACAACGACCGCCCCCGGAAGGACGGTCGAAAACGCGCATCGGGGAAAACCGGCGCGTCAGAAAATAATTACGATGTGGCGCTGAGAAGTTGTTCGCATTACCACGATCATATTCTAACCACATGTAGCCTGGTCCGGCTATGAGCACCTCGACCCGCCTTACCAAGGAGACTTTCGAACGCCTGCAGGCGGAGCTCGAGGACCTGAAGACGACCGGGCGGATCGACATTGCGAGGGCGATCGAAGCCGCCCGGGCCCTCGGCGACCTCTCGGAGAACGGCGACTACCACGCCGCCAAGGACTCTCAAGGCAAGATGGAGGCGCGCATCCGCCAGTTGGAGGCGACCCTCGAGGGAGCCCAGGTGGTTGCGAGCGAGCCAGGCTCGGTCGAATCCGTAGAGGTCGGGGTCGTGGTCTCGCTTCGCTACGAAGGCGACGACGACGTCGAGCGCTACCTGATCGGCTCGATCGAGGAGCATCCCGATGGGGTGACGGTCGTGTCGCCGCAGTCGGCTCTCGGGCAGGCGCTTGCAGAGCGCCGGCTCGGCGACAAAGTTAGCTACGAGACC